>JAHEGH010000150.1 GCA_024639825.1 Gammaproteobacteria bacterium | reverse complement strand
GTGAGAAAGGTAAATGCATTCGCAGCCAGTGAATCCCGGGCGCAATTTCCATCGTATCGCCTGTCTCGGGGCGCTTCTCGAATTCGTACCGAATCTGGGTTGGAAGAGAGTCAGGGTGCATCCACGCATCTTCTCACGGCTTGTTTCGTTATTCCCGACTTTCGCCGCCGTCTGAAAGCCTTACGCAGCGCTTCTGGATTCACTCAAAAACCTGGCAAATCCGGACTCGATTCGTGCCTTGCTTTCAGCGATTGCATTTTCTTTCACCGGCCCGTAACCGCGGATTTCGAGGTATTCATCAATGATCTCCACAGCCAGGCCATGGTTGTGAGTCGTGAGTTGGTCGATTATCGCGTCAACGCGGGATTCGAAGTCGCTGATAAGCTCACGCTCGATTTTTCGCTCGCTCGTCATGCCAAAAACATCGAGCTTTGTACCCCGTAACGAACGTAATCGTTTTAGCAGTCGAAATGCCGGGATAATCCAGGCTCCGAACTCCCTTTTCCGTGGCCGGCCACGCGCATCCAGACCTCTGTTCAACAGCGGCGGTGCCAGGTTGAAGCGGATCCGCGCATGAGCACCGTAGTCTTTGCGCAGCATCGCGAGGAACTCGGGTCGAGTATGTAAACGAGCGACTTCGTACTCATCCTTGATTGCGAGTGTCTTGAAATAAGCGCGTGCGACTGCCCGTGTTAGCGGTTCCGCCGAGTTCGGCCCAAGCGCCTGTTCGGCATTGCGGACTCGCTTCACCAGTCCGACGAACTTTGCTGACAGCGCATCGTCCTGGTACTCGGTCAGGAATTGAGCACGGCGTAGAATCATGTCATCCAGCGACTCGGGACCGGATCCCGAATGGTCCGGTTCATGTAGCAGGTCTGCCACAACGTCCGGGTCCGCGGCAGCAATTCGACCCCAGTTGAATGCCTTGGTATTTTGGCCGACCTCAACGCCGTTAAGTTCTATTGCGCGAAGCAATGCCCTTTCTGTGACAGGAATCAGCCCTCGTTGCCATGCGTAGCCGACCATTAACACGTTTGCGTAGATCGTGTTGCCAAGCAGTGCCTCCGCCAGGTGATTTGCGGCAACGGTCGAGAGGTTTTCCTTGCCGGTCACTTTGGCTATGGCGTCCACGCGCCGGTCTGCATGGAGGTTCGCATCACGAAACCGGACGAAGTCAGCAGTCGACATCTCAGTTGTATTTATAACGGCGCGCGTTTTCCCTTTGCGGTAGGTCCGAGAGGCCTTGGGCGACGAGCTGACCACCAGGTCGCATCCGATCAAGGCATCGGCCTGCTGGTCATCAATTCTTACCTGGTTAAGTTCGGCCGGGTTCCTGGCGAAACGGATGTAGCTGATGACCGGGCCGAATTTCTGTGCGAATCCCATGAAGTCCAGAACGCTTGTGCCGAGACCTTCGAGGTGCGCCGCCATCGTGATCAGCGCTCCCACCGTGATTACGCCGGTACCTCCGACTCCGGTGACCAGCAAATCGTAGCTACTCTCGAGTTCCGGAACGGATGGTGACGGGAGCGACGCAAGCTTGTCATCCGGAAATGCCACGTCCACTTTATTGCCGGGCCGTTCTCCACCTTCGATTGTGACAAAGCTGGGGCAAAAACCGTTGACGCAGGAATAGTCCTTGTTGCAACTGTTCTGGTCTATCTGGCGTTTGCGGCCGAATGGCGTTTCTTTCGGGATAACGGAAAGGCAGTTGGACTCTGCCGAGCAATCTCCGCATCCCTCACAGACCAGGTCGTTGATGACAACGAACTTGTCAGGGTCGACAAGCGTGCCTCGCTTTCTGCGACGTCGTTTCTCCGTCGCGCAAGCCTGGGCATAGATCAGGATTGTGACGCCCGGTATTTCCCTGAGTTCTCTTTGAATGGCATCCAGGTCGCGCCGGTGCGAGATCGTCGTTCCTTTTGGCAGGTCTGAGGCGTCGAATTTACCCGGCTCGTCTGAAACCAGTGCGATACGTTCGATGCCTTCAGCACGAACTGAGTGGGCGATCCGTTCAACGGTTATCGGCCCGTCCACCGGCTGGCCTCCGGTCATTGCAACGGCATCGTTGAAAAGTATCTTGAATGTGATGTTCGTGCCGGCGGCAAATGCCTGCCTTATTGCGAGTGAACCGGAATGATAAAAAGTTCCGTCTCCGAGGTTCTGGAATACGTGCTTCTCACCGTTGAACATCGAACGGGTTACCCAGTTGATACCTTCTCCGCCCATCTGGATCAGCCCGTCAGTATCCCTGTCCATCCAGTTAGCCATGAAATGACAACCAATACCGGCGAGCGCGTGTGAGCCCTCCGGAACCTTGGTGGAGGTGTTGTGTGGACAGCCAGAGCAGAAGTACGGGGTGCGAGATGCGCCGCCGATGTCAATTAACGGAGCGTTCGTGTCCGCCAGGGATCTTGCCCGGCGCGACAGGTTCATGCCGATGAACTCTGCGTCGAGCCGCCCGGCCACGATTACTGCGAGCTGGATCGGAGAAAGCTCGCCAACCCATGGCACGAGTTTCTGGCCATGTTGGTCTTCCTTGCCGACCATGCGTTTGGGTTTTCGGCCGGGGTAATCGTAAAAATACTCCTTGAACTGGCTTTCGATAAGGCCTCGCTTTTCTTCGATAACGAGGACTTCGTGCAGGCCACGCACGAAGTCGAGCGCTGAATCGTGCGCCAGTGGCCAGACCATTCCGACTTTGTAAACGTCAAGACCAATGCGATGGGCTTCTTTCTTGTCTATGCCGAGGAGACGCAACGCCTCCATCAGGTCCAGGTGTGCCTTTCCGGTCGTGACGATTCCGTATTTTGCATTCGGCGTATCAAAGATTTTTCGATCGATGGGGTTAGCGGCTGCGAATGCCAGTGTTGCTTCTTTTTTGGCTTCCAGGCGCTCCTCTATCTGTGGACCGGGGTAATCGGGCCAGCGGATATGCAGACCATCTTCGGGTATCTCGTATTTTTGCGGAATCACAAAGTGAGGGTAGGGACCAAGTTCGACTGACATCGCAGACTCAACGGTCTCCGACACTGCTTTGAACCCGACCCACATTCCGGAAAATCTTGACAGGGCAATGCCGTAAAGCCCGAACTCCAGGTACTCGGCGACACTGGAGGGATTCAGGTTGGGCATGAGCCAGGAAAGGAACGCGACGTCAGACTGGTGCGGCATCGATGACGATACGCAGCCGTGATCGTCGCCGGCGACGACGAGGACCCCACCGTGTGGGGAGCTGCCATAGGCATTGCCATGTTTGAGACCGTCGCCCGCTCGATCAACACCTGGACCTTTGCCGTACCAGATGCCAAACACTCCATCGACGCTTTTTTGGGGGTCGCCCTCGACCTGTTGGGTGCCGAGCATTGCAGTGGCTGCCAGTTCCTCATTTACTGCAGGCAAGAATCGAATATTGCTTTCTTCAAGGAATCGCGCCGCCCGC
>JAHEGH010000075.1 GCA_024639825.1 Gammaproteobacteria bacterium | reverse complement strand
GCCTCGTCAGCCAGGTTCTTTTCCTGGGCTGCGCGCAGCGGCGCGATGGACGCGAAGTAGTCACGATGGCACTTCGCCATGCCCCGAGCAAACTCAAAGAAGCTGGTGCCGCTTTGTTCCAGTTCCGCGACAATGCGCGCCGAGAGCGTGCCCTCGGGATTTTCGACCATCGCCTGGAGGATGCCGACGGAGGCTCTGTAGCTGCCGTCACTCCCACTACTATCGATCATCTCCGCAACCGTCATGACATTCTCCAGTATCTCGGTTGCCCAGGACTGCAAAGTGACGGCTTTGCCGCCGCGGTGCAGGCGAAAATCAGGATCGCGCCCGCGTTTGGCGGTGCCGGTGTGGTTGTGCCGAATTTCGTCCAGTTCCTCACCGTTAAGTTTCGGGCTGTCTTCAAGCAAGCAATAGATGAGAAATGCCTCGATGAAGCGCATCGTGTTCTGATTGATGCCCGACGGGTCGAACATATTGATGTCCAGCGAACGGATCTCGACATACTCGATACCATCACGTCGCAAAGCCGCAGTCGGCTGCTCGCCCGACCGTGCGACACGTTTTGGACGAACAGACGAGTAGTATTCATTTTCAATTTGTAGCAGGTTGGTGTTCAGCTGCTCGTAGCGATCGCCTACTTTTACTCCGATTGCCTCATAAGACGGTTCCGGCGTGCAGATTGCCCTGCTCAGATCGCTTACATACTCATCGAGACTGTTCAATGAGATGTTGATTCGCGATTGGTTCTGGTTGCTGTAGCCCAGGTCACTCATGCGTAGCGAAGTTGCAAACGGCTCAAACCAGGTATCAGCATTTAGCGAAGGCAGTTTTGCCGCTGCACCGGCGAAGGATTTACAAACTGCCGGCGAGGCTCCGAAGAGATACAGGACGATCCACCCCATGCGGCGGAAATTTCGGATCATGCCGAGATAGTGGTCGGACCGAAACGTCACTTCGTCCCGCTCGTCACCAATGACGGCACGATAGGCAGGCCAGAACGCCTTGGGTAAGGAGTAATTGAAGTGGACTCCGGCGATAACCTGCATCTGCCGGCCGTATCGATGCCCGAGGCCACGCCGGTAAATAGTCTTCATACGGCCCACATTGGAATCGCCGTACCTCGCCAACGGTATCTCGCGATCACCCGGAATGCGGCAAGGCATACTGGCCGTCCACAGCATTTCTTCGCCGAGATGCGCGTAAGTGAACTGGTGGATGTCACAAATGCAACGCAGCGCTTCCCAGGTGGTTGGAAAGGCCGGCGTAACAAACTCCAGAAGTGCCTCCGAGAAGTCGGTCGTGATGTAACGATTGGTCAGGGCTGAGCCAAGACCTGCCGGATGTGGCATTTGCGACAGAAACCCGTCCGGCGTAATGCGCAGCGACTCCTTCTCGACACCCTTCAATCCGCCATTGAGCACATCGCTGCCAGCCGCGGCAAGAGCCTCCAGGCGCTGTTCGAACCCCTGCTTCAAATCACTTCCTTTGGATTTGCTCGCACAATCCGAGCTGACATGCAGTTTTACCATATTAACAGGGCGTGTCTCAGCGGGTACTATGCGTTCTTGCTATTCCCTTAAACCTATCCGGAGCCGACAAGGCATGAATGACTCGAAGCGCAGGCGCTTTCGCGACCGCAACTCAGGTGCACCCACACTGATAAACGAAGGCTGCAAGATCACTGGTGTCGTGACTGGCAGTGGCGACTTCCAGATCAGTGGCGAAATCGACGGTGACTGTAATATCGACGGCAACATCATCCTCGCGCGCAACGGCTTCTGGGCGGGCACCATCAAGGCCGACAATGTGGTGATTTCAGGGCATGTCGAAGGCGACATTGTTGCCTCCGGCAAAGTAGAGATCGCGAACTCGGCAAGAATCACGGGTACTGTGACTGGTGAGGCTATCGCTGTCGCAGAGGGTGCCGTGGTTGAAGGCGTCATGAAAACCACCGTGCAACCGGAACCGGTGGAGTTTGTCGAGAAACGGAACAGGGACGACGCCTGACGGCGGTTAGAACCGTAAAAGGCTGCTCAGCCTTTTTTATTTTCCACTGTGGAAAGAATGGATTTCCGGCGCGGCCGTAGTGCTACACTTGAGGACGTAATTTGGCCGAATAATAACGATGACATGATCGGCATCAGGATTCCGAGATTTCTTCTCTACGCGACGGCGCTTGGCACCGTGGTCGCGGCGATCATGTTGTCCATGTTCTTCGGCCAGTATCGCTGGCTTGCCGGGCAGATAATGACGACAAGCTCAGAAGAGCACCGCACTCTCCTCGAGGCCAGCTTCAACAGGCACACGCGGGCAGAACTGAGTGCCATCTCTGACGCACTGGCGGCGGACCTGGCGGCGGCCGACGAGAACTCAATCGTCCTCGCGCTTAATCGTGCGCTCACTGCAAATCCGAAGTTGACCGGTTTGCACGTCGCGCTGTCTACAGGCGCGACCTTTACGATCGGCGCTTATCCGCAGGCCAATAGCGGCCCGGATACCGTATGGCTGAACGACTACTTGCTGCAGTCCACCGCAGTTGTCCGGGATGGACTGGAGATTGGGCGTATTACCGGGGCATTTGCACTTGATTCGTTCCACGCCGACCTGACGAGTTTCACTGAGGTGATAAACACCAAGGAAAGCGAAAACCGCCGGGTTAGCTACCTGTGGATCGGTGGCGGTACCTTTGCGGTACTGATGCTGTGCGGTGCGGTGGTCTGGTTACTGGTCCGGGGTCACACGAAACGCATTCGGCAATTGAAGGCTCAGGCCGAGAAATTCCGGGACGCCGATTTTGGCGAACCGTTACCTGAATCACATGGCGATGAACTCGGTGCGCTTGCGGCGGTTTTCAACGACATGCGGGACAAGCTACGAACCACGACTCATTCACGCAACTACGTGGACAGTATCTTATCGGGGATGAACGAGGCGATCATCGTAACAACCGATGAGGGCCGGATCGAGCGAACCAATACGGCGACGACGCATCTGCTCGGTTACGAAGAGGACGAACTCAAGGGAAGGTCGATCGACTCGGTGATCAACTCGAAGAAGAGCCGATCATTAGCGAATGATTCACCGTCGGGGCTACCGCGTGAGGCAACTTTCGAAAGTAAGTTCGGTGAGTCGATTCCGGTGTCTTACACGTGCTCGGTTATCCAGGGAGACGATGGCAAGACCTGTAGAATCTATGCAGCGCAGAATATTACTGAACGACGCCGTGCCGAAAAACGAATTCGCTACCTCGCACGCATGGATGCCCTGACCAAGATCCCGAACCGCATGCAGTTCCAGCATCTGCTCCAGCGTGGAATTGCGCGTGCTCGGCGCGCCGGCAAGCCACTCTGCCTGCTCTACATCGATATCGACCACTTCAAGGAAATCAACGATACGTTTGGTCATCTTGCCGGCGATACCACACTGGAAACGGTCGCAGAGCGCTTGTCAGCAGCGCTCCCTAAACAGTCCGTTATCGGTCGGCTGGCGGGCGATGAATTCGCCGTGATTCTGGATGAATTGGGGCCAGATAAAACGGGACAACGAGAAACGTCCGAACTGGCGCAGAAACTTCTTAACCGGCTTGCTGACCCGTTCTTCGTGCAGGGCCATGAAGTATTCATGACGGCTAGCATGGGTATTGCCTACTACCCTATGGATGCGCCAAACGTTATCGATTTGATTCGCAATGCGGACGCCGCACTATACAGCGCCAAGAAGACCGGCGGGAACGTCTTCTCATTCTACGTTCCGGAAATGAATGAAGCCTCTGTTGAGCGGCTAATTACGAAGAGTAAGCTGAAGCGAGCGTTTGAGCGCGATGAACTCTTGGTCCATTACCAGCCGAAATACAATCTGGAAACCGGAGAGATCTTTGGGGCAGAGGCGCTGGTCCGATGGGAATTGCCGGAACGCGGTCTCATCCTGCCCTCTGACTTCATACCCATCGCAGAGGAGACGAGCCTCATTATCGAGATTGGCGAATGGGTGCTCGACAAGGTCTGCGAGGATTTTCGCGTTTGGCAACGTAGCGTCGGCTCTCCGGGCCGGGTCTCGGTCAACCTGTCTCTCAAGCAGCTACGGCAGCTGAACTTTATCAACCGTATTGGATCGATAATGCGCGGCCATGAGATTTCACCGACCTCACTTGAACTGGAGATTACTGAGACAACGCTCATGGAAAACCCGGAGCGCACGATTCGCTTGCTCGACCAGCTTTATGGCCTCGGGCTGCATCTGGCGATCGATGATTTCGGAACCGGCTATTCCTCGTTGAGCGCGTTACAACAGTTCCCGATTAGTACGCTCAAAATTGACCAGTCCTTCGTGCGAAATATTGCGACTAACCCCGATGACGCCACGATTGTCGATACGATTATTCAGATGGGCCGCAATCTGAACATGGATGTAGTAGCCGAAGGTGTCGAAGATGAGGATCAGTTGAGCTTCCTTCAGAAACTCGGTTGCTCTTACGTGCAGGGGCTTCTGTTTGGCGATCCGATGAGTGCCGATAACTATCTTGAACTACTGCTTGCGCAGGCTGAGGGCACGGATACACATCGCGCACTATTCGCCTAATCCTGACGTTCATTATTGGTTCAGGTGGACCCGGCGATAATGGCGTATGTACAGTGTAAGCGACTGATTTAATGAGCACTTTCACCCGACTTCACTCGAACCCGGCAACATGCTTAAATTACCGGTCCAAAACAACCTGCCTGGCCGCAAAAGCTGCAGGCTCGACAAAGTAGGACGTATGAACAAACTGACCAAAACGGCCACATTCGTAGCCATGATTTTCGCCGCGCAAGGTGCCCTTGCCTGTGACTACCCGCAACGCATCGATGTGCCAATTGGCGCGACCGCAACCAAGGATGACATGATCGCCGGACAGAAGGGCGTAAAAACATACATGGCGTCGATGGAAGAGTACCTGGCCTGTATTGAGGCCGAAGAAGCACAGGCTGTTTTGGGGCTCGGCGATGTCGACAAAGACACGAAGCGCCAGCGGGAAGAAATGTTCAACAAGAAATACAATGCGGCTGTTGAGGAAATGAACCTTGTCGCTGAGGAATTTAATGTGCAGGTCCGTGCCTACAAGGACCGCAATCGATAGTCACTTGCCCACACATGTAAAAAGCCCGTCCAGGACGGGCTTTTTTTTGTCCGTTGAATTCGCTACTACTTCAGCTTGTCGATTTCTCGACCCAGATCAAATTTGTTCTCGGTTACGATGCGCTCAAGTACGCGGATACGCTCTTCAAGTCGCTCAATGTGCGCGAGGGTTTCTTCAAGCTCAGGATCTGGGTCCATGGCTTTTTTGTCGCCTTTCAATTTCAGATACCTCTGGACGGTGTCCGCCGTAAAAACGATCGCCACGATACAGACAACCCAAAACATCGTATTCATTTGCAGCCCCTATGCTGTTATCAAAGTCTGCGCAATTTCTCGTCGAGCTCATATCGCGAGGACGTGACGTATCTTTCTATTCTAGCGAGACGTTCGTCCATCGACTTGTAGCGCCTGCGCACTTCCTCAACATCGGGTTTTGCCCGCCTGATTTCCTCGCGTAGCTTCTCCTTGCGCAATTCCTCATAGTCGGCCTTGGCATGCGCCCTGGACGACGAAGGGATCAGGAAAACAGCCGCGATATAACCGACTATTGCGAACGGCATCGCGCAAAGAAACGTGATGAATGCGAGGAGGCGCGTTACCTTCAGATTAAACCCAAGATAATCGGCGAGACCGGCGCAGACTCCGCCAAGGATAGCTTTGTCCTTGTCACGGTAAAGTCTTCGTTCCGTCGTTCCTGCGTAGGTGCTCATACACGCCTCCAGAATTCATATTCGCTCCGGCGCCCGGAATAGACCAGGGGCTTCTCCTTGATCAGCAAAGTCAGGCCAATATAAATCGCGGCGGTCAGCCAGAAGAACAACAACAGGCTAATGACCGCAATCACTCGAACCGTGCCGAGTTTGAAATTGAACCGGTCCGCCACACCCGCACAGACGCCGAATATCCAGCCGTTCTCACGATCCCGGTAGAAGCCTCGTAAAGGGCCGTAGTCAATATTCCACGTGTCTCGACTCATTCTTTCCTCCGTATGTCTGTATCTTTTTGTGACGGAAGCCCTGCTTCTAGTCGGCGCCTGCGGTTCGCTCTGCTGCAACACGCGCCTTCAGCGCATCCAGTTCCTTGGTCACCGATTCTTCGGCTTCCAGGCTGGCAAACTCGTGGTTCAGGTCCTTCGGCAGTCCAAGATCATAGGCCTCAACCCGGCCCTCGACATCATCAATTCGCCGCGTGTAGGCCTCGAAGCGCACCATGGCATCGTCGATCTTGTAGTCATGAATCTTCTTACGCGCTGCCAGCCGACTGCTCGCCGTTTTGTGGCGCGCCAACAAGGCCTTCTGTCTTGTCTTGGCATCATCAAGCTTGCTTTCAAGACGTGCGATATCTTCGTTGAGCTTGGCCAGCCCCTCGTCGACGGCGGCGTAGTCTTCTTTCAGTACTTCGACGGCCGAGGCGGCGCGAGACTTCTCAACCAGCGCGGCCTTGGCCAGGTCTTCGCGACCCTTGCGCATCGCAAGTTCGGCTTTGTCGTCCCAATCACTTCGCTCACGGTCGAGCGCTTCGATTTTTCGGTTCAGGTCCTTCTTGTCGGCGATTGAACGTGCGGCCGCAGAGCGGACCTCGACGAGCGTGTCCTCCATTTCCTGAATCATCAGGCGGACGATCTTCTCGGGATCCTCGGCTTTGTCGAGAATCGCGTTGATGTTCGAGTTCACGATGTCGCTGAATCTCGTGAAAATACCCATGATTTTTCCTCTCATCGCGTGGTTGTGTTAGTAATATTGCAGCATTCGTGCCAACTCTCATGAACTTAGTTAAGCTATTGATATTAATTACTTTAATGGTGTTTCTCGCGTCCTTAGGCAGAGCTTCAGGATGGCTTTATTCGCTATTTTATAGTGATTTTGACTAACCTATGGTCTAATGCACCAATGGCGATCTCCCCTGAATCCCAGCCAATCATTGGCGAAGCCCCGGCGTTCCTGGAAATGCTGGAGCATGTGTCGCGCGCGGCTCCTCTTTCAAAACCGGTACTCGTGGTTGGCGAGCGCGGCACCGGCAAAGAACTCGTCGCATCAAGGCTGCACTTTCTCTCAGACCGGTGGGAACAGCCTGTCGTCAAGGTCAACTGCGCCGCCCTGACTGAGTCCATCCTGGAGTCAGAGTTGTTCGGGCACGAGGCCGGCGCTTTCACGGGAGCCGCCAAGACCCACATCGGCCATTTTGAACGGGCTGACGGTGGCACCCTTATTCTCGATGAGCTGGCGACGATCTCGCTGCGCATGCAGGAGAAGATCCTGCGAACGATCGAGTACGGCGAAATTCAGCGTGTTGGCGGCAACGAGACGCTACGTGTCGACGTCAGGATCGTCGGCTCGACGAATGCCGACCTGCAGTCACTGGCCGCGGAAGGTCGGTTTCGCAAGGACCTGCTTGATCGACTCGCGTTCGATGTAATAACCCTGCCGCCGTTGCGAGATCGCGTGGAAGACATCTTACCGTTGGCCAATGCCTTTGCTATTAACATGGCGAGCGAACTTAAGTGGAGCTTCTTTCCAGGATTTAGTGCGAGGGCGACGTCCGCCATGCTGAGGAACAAGTGGCCGGGTAATGTGCGGGAACTCAAGTTTGCGATCGAGCGCTCTGTCTATCGCTCCACCGACCCCGAAAAGCCTATTGCTGATATCGCGCTCGACCCGTTTGATTCACCGTTCAAGATTGCCGACGCCCCTGCCCGGGACAGGCCTGTGATGGCACGACGGAAGGCGCCGCTCCTGCCGACCGACTTGAAGCAGCGGCTGATTGATACCGAAGTGGATTTGCTCGAAGCGGCCCTTGAGAAAGCGCGCTTTAATCAGCGCCTCGCCGCAGACCTGCTTGGGCTGAGTTATCACCAGCTCCGGGGCAGGCTGCGCAAACTGGACATCAGCAGCCGCCCCGGAACCGTGTAACTAGCTGTCGTCGCGGTAGCGTCGTACGTAAATGGCGGCCGTGGTCAGAATGGCGCAGACCAGCAAACCACTCCAGAAACCAGGGTCGGTGACGAACCCGACGAGGTCTATGTGCTGCAGTAGACTGATGTTATCCAAACCCTCTCGCCACTGTTCCTCCTCGAAGAACCGCTCAAGACTCATGCTATGGAACAACGGCCTCATGTCGCCTCGATCGCCGATCGTGGTCAGGAAATACTGCGTACGAAATACGATCCACTCAAGCAGACCCAGGATGATAGGCGGCATAAATGCCATCAGTATCGGCATGCGCTTTGCCCAGGTCGAAACGAACAGGAACCAGGCAATAAATGGCGACATCCACAGACCTGATGCCACCACCACGATTAAGGCTGCAAGCCAGTTATCCAGGATCGACACCGAACCCCAGATCAGCACGCCGGCATCGCCGCCTTTCGCTGAGACCCAGATACTGGTCACGATCAGGTTCACGAGATGAGTCGCCCAAATACCGATTGCCGTGATCGCAGGAATGACGATGGCGGCTGTCAGCAACTTGGATATGACGGTTTCCGCGTCGGTCGCTGGCATTGAACGCCAGAACAGGATGCTCTTGTCCTTACGCTCGGCGTAAAGGGAGTCAAGACTGTAAAACACGGTGAGGAACATCAAGGCGACCAGGAAAACCCAGGAAGTTCCTACGAAGAAGCCTGTCAATGCGGCTCGGCGCTCACCGTCACCCGCAAGGTTCTGTGCACCAAAGATAGCCACGTCGAGCTCTTTGGCAAAACCGGATGCCAGCATCAGCATTGCCAGGACGCCAAGCGTCACGATGACAGCAATGGCTGCCGGCGTAATGTAGATAGAGCGATGTTCCCACAGTTCTCGTCTGATCAGGGCCGGTTGGTGAGCAATCATTTGCGCGCCTCCTTGATTTTCGCCACAAACAGGTCAGCTACCGAGGGAATACGCAACTCACCAAGCCCTTCCAGATGTTCACGACTTATGCCTTCAAATAACATGATCGATTTGCCAAACATCTCGCTTTCGGCGATTGGCCCGAGGCCACGCGCCTTATTTGCACCCTCACCCGAAGCCAGCACTTCAACGTAAGTGTCACTTAATGCATCCATCGACGAATCGAGGAGGATCTTGCCATCGTTAATGAACATGACGTCGGTGAGGAGGTTTTCGATTTCCTCGACCTGATGCGTTGTGATCAGGATAGTGCGCTCTTCGTCAAAATAGTCGTTAAGAAGATTGGCGTAGAACTCCTTGCGAAACAGGATGTCGAGACCCAGGGTCGGTTCGTCAAGCACGAGCAGTTTCGCGTCGATCGCCATGATAATCGACAGGTGCAGCTGCGTGACCATACCTTTGGACAGTTCCTTAACCTTGGCGCCGGCCCGAACACTCGTCTGTAGCAGCAGTTCGTCGGCCCGCGAGCGTGAAAAATTGGGGTGTATGGCTTCGACATAGTCGAGAATTTGCGACACCTTGATCCAGCGAGGCAGCACAGCGACGTCCGCGATGAAGCAGATGTTCTGCATGAGTTGCTTGCGCTGTTTAAAGGGATTGAATCCCAGAACCGACAGATCGCCCTCGCAATCAGTCAGTCCCAATACGGCCTTGAGCAGCGTGGTTTTGCCCGCCCCGTTCGGCCCGATCAGCCCGAGAATCCTGCCCTTCTCGATTTCAAAACTGACGTTGTCAACGGCGCGCACCGCGCCAAAGTTCTTCGAAACATTACGGGCGTTGACCAGGCTAGTCATTGTCCACTCCTGAGTCTTTTTCTATTTGTTGTTGTACCAGGTCCCCCACCTCGAGCCCCAGGCGCTCAATCGTAGCCAGAACTTTCGGCCACTCCTTATCCAGGAAACGTCCTCGCTCTGCTTTAAGCAGCTCTTTGCGGGCACCTTCATTGACGAACATACCGCGGCCGCGCTTCTTCTCGACCAGCCCCTCATCAACCAGCTCCTGGTACCCCTTGAGCACAGTCAGCGGGTTAAGCCGATACTCTGCGGCCACGTTCCTGACCGACGGCAGCGCATCACCATCTCCGAGTATGCCTTCCAGAATCATTGCTACGACGCGGTCGCGCAACTGGCGATAAATCGGCTGGTCTTCATTCCATTTAGGATCCATAAATGCTTCGGTTCCTGCTCGTGTCTCGCGCCTTGGCGCTTAAAAAGGCGCCGGCCTTAAAGACCGGCGCAAAATTCCGTCGCTACTTTACTCGTCTTCGAGACGGAAATGACTGGTCCTTATAACCTCATTACTCGCTGCGTCGAGCGCCGCAAGCTGGTATGCCCGGGCATTCGTCTGGCCAGCAACCAGTGCGGCCAGCATCAGCAACATGACGATAAAACTAACGATTTCATTGATATACGGTGATAGCTTGCTCATATCTCATCTCCCGGACCTTCCGGGCACCCTGCATAAGGGGCTTGGTGAACTAGTGTTATAGTTGACTATAACACTAAGAATTCAATTTGCAAGTCTTCTGGTCAATATTTTTTAACCCGCGTTACCAGCAGTACCCGTTAGTAATAAAAATGTTGATGGAAACGCCGATGGCCGCCAATGCACATTCCCTAGCCAAGCCCCCGGGCCCGACTACTGCCGCCCTTTGCAGCAAGCCGGCGCTCGCCTATGCTCAGGCCATGGCCCATACACCGGATGACAGCGCCCTGATGTTGCGCTACGGGGATGGCGACCTGCAGGCTTTCGAGGCCCTGTACCGGCGCCACAAGGACCCTGTTTACCGCTACCTCCTCCGGCTGAGCGGCCATCGCGACAATGCTGACGACATTTTCCAGGACGTGTGGGGCAAGATAATCAAGGCGCGTGAGTCCTATCGCCCGACCGCGAAATTCACAACGTTCCTTTATCGCGTCGCCCATAACTGCTTTATCGACTACGTGCGGCGCAACAAACGTCACTCGACGAATACGGCGCTGGAGCCCGAACTGCACAGCGATCCGGGGGAATCAGTCGAGATGACCACCGAGCGCCGGCTGGCGAGGGAACGCCTTGAAATCGCTTTGAGTACCCTGCCCGAGGACCAGCGCGATGCGTTCCTGCTTCACGAAGAGGGTGGCCTCAGTGTTGACCAGATCGCGACGGTAACCGGCTGCAACCGGGAAACGGCAAAGAGTCGACTTCGCTATGCTGTGGCCAAGTTGCGGAACGCAATCGATGAACCGGCAGAACGATCATGACTACAGAATCAAACCACAACGACCCGCGCGTTTCCGAGGCCTACCAGGCCCTGGCAACGGAAGTGACCCCGCCAGAGCTGGACCACACTATTCTGGCGATGGCGGCCAGCACGTCGCGGTCGCGCTACGGGGTGGCCAGAGCGTGGGTAAGGCCGGTCGCTTGGGCTGCAACCATTGGCCTAAGTCTCGCAATCGTGCTGGAGATATCGCAGTTCAGGTATGAGACGGCACCAGAATCCGATGCAGATAGTAT
>JAHEGH010000149.1 GCA_024639825.1 Gammaproteobacteria bacterium | reverse complement strand
AGAGAGCTGACGCTCCACCAACCTGCCTACCCGGGCAAGGTGGTACCCGCAAGGGGATGTGGCCGGACCGGCAATTAAACGGGCCCAACCATGTCTGTGTCTGCCTCGCTCTTCTGCGTGTGTTCAATTCACACAGGAGACGAGACCATGAGTACTTCACTACAACGCAATACTATCGCCGATCAGCCGCGAGCCGACGAACTGCGGCCCGAGGCCCTGCAGGCCGTCCGGACCATCCACGACGGCGTCAAGAGCTGGGTGCCCGAGTCCGAGTACACGCTGACGGAGAACGCCGCCGAGTTTCCGGTGCTCTTCGGGCGCTGCACGCTGAGCGTATCGCCGCTCAATATCGACACCTACGACGGCTTCCGGCTCTCCGAACGCATCGAGGCCAGGACCGTGCTGTCCTATGTCATCGACGATTTTGAAAAACCGTTCTTCCGCCTCGCGAATACGTACGCGACCACCGGCGCCGTGCTCCGCTGCCCCGAGACCGAAAATGCAGTCATCGTGAGCGGCATCAATGTCTTCCGGCAGGACGTCGAGGCCTTACACGGGTTCTATGTACCGACACTGCTGTGGTCATCACTGGTGCAGTCCTTCAGTGTGCAGCACGCGCTGCGCGAGACCTTCGGCACGGATCTCCTTGGCGAGAAATCGGACCAGATCGGCATGCCCGGCTGCGACGAGCCCTCCTATTGGCAGCCCGAGGACTTCGCCAGCGCCGAAGAGATGCTCCGGGACAACGGCATCTACAGCAACGCGAGCGAGACCGGACTGACGGCGGAGTTTCCGTGGGAGGCCGGCGCCGTGTCGGCTATCGCCGGGGACCAGACAAGCTTGCTCCAGCTGAATAGCGAGGTAACGCACCCGACGGCGGGCAACGGACTCGCTTTCCGACTCGTCTTGCCCGTTTCAGCCGAGGAGACTGATCTGCCCGTACTGGCAGACACGTTGAACGAACTGGAGATCGCAGGCGTTGACGTGCCACCGGCCTTCGGCGCGTGGGCCTATCTGCCACCGCTGAACAGTGTGGCCTACACCGGCTTCTGGCTAAACTGCATGTACCAACCTGGCACCGTGGCGAATATCGCAGCCTGGTGCAAGATCAGGAGCAAGGTGGCCAGGCAGGTGATCGGAAACCGGAACTAGAGAGAAGGGCGGGGCGGCGCGTGACGCCGCCCTTGCTTCTACGAGAATCACGTGGGGCATATCGCTGCCTTTTCCGGCAAAAGCGGTCATTCGGAAGTTGTCCCGATTGACCAGTCCGAGCTATTTCAAGCGAACTCGTCTTTGGACCGTCAGAACAGTGCGGATCACGCCCCCGCTACCGCTGAAGGTATGTATTTGTCATGCGTGAAATTTGCGTGGAACAGCTGTGCATCGTTATGCGCAGTCATGCACTTAGAGCAACGGACGCCCCGGTAACCGATTAATAAATAACAACAGAATCAATCACTTAGCGTTCTGCAAAATCCGCGTGTCGGTGGTTGACGGATGCAGACGGCCCGTGGCCGCCTGTTTAATTGAAGCTTGTGATTGTTGTGCCTGATGGGCCAGGTTATGTGCATGAGCTGTCCCTGTGAAATGCAGTATTTGGGGCGCATAATACGTCGATCACGAACACCGCCCAGCATATATTGGCGCCGTTTTACATAATAAAAAATCTGCAAAGTGCACATTTTCAGGGGATTCAAAATGACGATTCGTGGCGCGTTCCGCAGCCTGCCGGTTGCTGTTTCACTTTCCGTTCTGCTTTCGCAATCGGCGTTGGCCCAGGTTTTCATCAACGAGATCCACTACGACAATGATGGCACCGACGTCGGCGAAGCGATCGAGGTCGCAGGCCCGGCGGGCACGGACCTAACTGGCTGGTCGCTGGTGCTCTATAACGGCAGCACCGGCGTGCTCTACAACACGACGGCCCTGGCGGGCATGATCGCGGACCAGCAAGGCGGCTTCGGGACCGTTGCCGTCAGCTATCCCACCAACGGCATACAGAATGGCTCCCCGGACGGCATTGCGCTCGTCGATGGCAGCAGCGTCGTACAGTTCCTCAGCTACGAGGGCGCGTTCACCGCGGTTGGCGGTCCGGCCAACGGCATGACGAGCACGGATATCGTGGCAAGCGAGTCGAGCAGTACACCGGTTGGTTTTTCGCTGCAGCTCACCGGCACTGGCAACAGCTATGCGGACTTCGCGTGGATCGCGAGCTCGAATACCTTCGGCGCGGTCAACACAGGACAAACGTTCGCAGGTGGACCCTCGGTCGCCGGTCCAAAGATCAACGAATTCTCCGCCAGCACGACCGGCTTAGATGTGGAGTATGTCGAGATCTTCGGCTCACCCAACACCGACTACTCTGCTTATGCAGTGCTTGAACTCGAGGGTGATATCTCCAGCAATATGGGTACCGTTGACGAAGTCATCAGCCTCGGAACGACGGATGCGAACGGCTTTTATCACGCAAGCCTGCCTGCGAATGCATTGGAAAATGGGACCATATCCCTGCTGCTCGTTGAGAACTTCACGGGCGCGAGCGGTGACGACCTCGACACGGACAATGACGGTACTTTCGATGCCATGCCGTGGGACGCAATCGTAGATGCTGTCTCCGTGAACGATGGCGGCTCAGGCGACCTGACCTATGGTGTTCCCGCCCTCGGCCCGAATTACGATGGCGTCAGCAGTTTCGCCCCCGGCGGCGCTTCCCGCATTCCCGATGGATTTGATACGAATGCCGCTTCCGACTGGGTCCGCAACGATTTTGACCTGGCGGGCATCCCCGGTTACCCCGGTTCGATCAGTCTCGGCGAAGCCTATAACACCCCCGGCGTGGCGAACGAGGTGTACGTTGCCCCGCCCGAAATGTGCGGTGATGAGTTCACCCCCATCTACACCATCCAGGGCAGCGGCCTTGCCAGCTCTCTGGATGGCAGCGAAGTGTCCACCGAAGGTGTAGTCGTGGGTGACTTCCAGGATGGCAAGAGCGGTTTCTTCCTCCAGGATGCCACCGGCGATGGTGACGCCTCCACCTCGGACGGCATCTTCGTCCTCAGCACCAGCCCCGACGTCAACGTGGGCGATCACGTTCGCGTGCGCGGTACGGTGGATGAATTCTTCAACCTGACCGAGATCACCAGCGTGAGCCAGATCTGGTCCTGCTCTACCGGCAACAGCGTGGCCCCCACGACGCTATCCCTGCCTGTGACTAGCCTGGATGACTTCGAACCCTACGAAGGCATGCTGGTCACCTTGCCGCAGGCGCTGGTCATTTCGGAATACTTCAACTTCGACCGTTTTGGCGAGATCGTGCTGACCACAGAACGCCAGTTCCAGCCGACGGCGACCTACGAGCCCGGCTCTCCCGAGGCGGCCCAGCTTGCCGTAGATAACTCGCTCAGCCGCATCACTCTAGACGACGGTCGCGGGAATCAGAACCCCGATCCGGCCATTCATCCCAATGGCAGT
>JAHEGH010000026.1:25097-39246 GCA_024639825.1 Gammaproteobacteria bacterium | reverse complement strand
GCCCATTCGACCACTCTGGCACCTCTCCGTGAGGTAGGGGCGGGAATATTGGTGAGCAAACTGTCCAATGTCAAGGGTCCATTCCGCGCCGCCTGATGCGATAATCGCCCTTCCGGCGATAGGGGAAGCCGCGCTTGCGACTATTACTCATCATCACTTTGGCAGGCCTCATCGGGACGTGTTCCCCGGCCATGCCGATCCTCGACCAGGTCCTGGAAACGGGTGAACTCCGCGTCGTCACGCGGAACAGCCCAACGTCCTACACGATCAGCCCCGATGGCCCCACGGGGCCTGAATACGATCTGGCTCAAGCATTTGCAGAGGAACTCGGCGTCACGCTGGTGATGGAGTCTGTCGAAAGCGTGTCCGAGATTGTGCCCCTCCTGCTGTCCGGCCAGGCCCACATGGCTGCCGCCGGTCTGTCGATCACAAAGTCACGGCGCGAGTTTCTCAACTTCGGCCATCCTTATGAGTCGGTCGATGTCCACCTGATCTACAAGCTCGGTACCGGGCGCCCGCGCTCCATTGAAGACATCCTTGACCAATCTATCGAAATTGTTGCATCAAGCAGCCACGTCGAGCTCCTCGAAGAACTCCAGCAGGACTATCCAGACCTTACCTGGTCCGAGAATGCCGATGTCGAGTTCGCGGACCTTTTAGCGAAGGTCGCGATGGGCGAAGTTGATCTGACGGTCGCCGACAGTCCCGATTTCAATATCCAGCGGCACTTTTACCCGGACCTGCGCGTCGCCCTGGACCTCGACGTCGAAGACCAGATCGCCTGGGCGTTTCCCCGTGATACCGCGGACTCGCTACTGGCTCGGGCTGATGAGTTCCTGATCGCTGCCGGTGATTCCGGGTTTCTCACCCGCGTTCACGACCGCTACTACGGCCATACCAAGAAATACGATTACGTCGGCACGCGCAATTTTATCCGCCATTACGAAAGCCGCCTGCCCCGCTACCGCGCAATGTTTGAGGACGCCGGTGCTGATTGGGGCGTCGACTGGCGCCTGCTCGCTGCGATCGGCTACCAGGAATCCCACTGGCGCGCCAACGCCGTGTCGCCAACGGGCGTGCGGGGCATCATGATGCTGACCCAGGCGACGGCCGATTACCTGGGTCTCGAAGATCGCGAAGATCCCGAGTCGAGCATTTTCGGCGGCGCCGAGTACTTCGTGCGCCAGACAGAACGCGTCCCCGATACGGTCGACGAACCGGACCGCACTTGGATGGCGCTGGCCGCCTACAACGTCGGCTTCAACCACCTCAAGGACGTGCGCACACTCGTGGAATGGCAGGGTGGCGACCCCGACTCGTGGATCGACATGAGTGCTGCGTTACCGCTCAAGGCACAGCGCAAGTGGTATACGAAACTGCCTTATGGCTACGCCCGCGGCTGGGAACCCGTGCTGTACGTGAACAATATTCGCGCCTACTACAATATCCTCGTCTGGCTCACCGACCAGGATGGAACGGCGGGCGAGGAACCGACCGAGCCCGAAGCAGGCGGCGAAGCGACCTGACTCAGTTGATGCCGCGTTTAGTCACGAGATAAGTCGCAAAACTGCCGAGCCAGTGACTCCCCATGTAGTGCTCGTTGGACACCGATGCAATCCCAGTCTCACGGTGCAGATCAGCAGCGGCCTGGAGGGCGCCACGTCGCGGATCGTTCTCGGGCAGCCCTGCTGAGATACCCTCCAGTGCCCAGGCACGTGAGAGATTCACGCCATCGAGGTGGACGAGTTTACCGTCTTCGGGGTCCAGCACCACACCGGGCTCAAGCCAGTCTCCCGACCCATCCTCGGGAATGGTTGGCATGAAATCCGCCAGCCAATCAGCAAATTTCTCAGCAGAGAACACACGCCGCATCAGGTCCGCTTCCATCAGGCAGGGCGAAAGAAAATCCTCACCGGACGGCTCATAAGCCAGGGGACAATTCTTGTCGTCGGCGTGGAAGGCGAGCACCTTGTCGACCAGCAACTGCTCAAGATCGCTATCGCCAACCGTGCGCGCATAGTCGAGCATGAGGCCGAAAGCGAACGCCGTCTGGTTGTGCGTACCCAGCCGGATCGGGTAGATCAGGTTAGGTAACCATGCCTTGATCTTCGCCGTAATTTGATTCTCAAGCGGTGCAAGTGTCTGTCGCCATTGTTGCATCGTGTTGTCGTCGCTCTCATGCAGCTCAGCAACCAGCTGCAGGTACCAGGCGATGCCGTAGGGGCGCTCGAACGAACTTCGACCGGGCGCGAGGTAATAGGCAACTTCACCGGCGATGTTCTCCTCGGTAAACGACTGTCCAAGCCTTGCAATGATCACGTCACGAAATGGTGTCTCAGGGTCCAGCTTAAGAAGCCTGACCAGCAACCAGTGCCCGTGCACGGACGAATGCCAGTCCAGGCACCCGTAGAACGCCGGTGTCAGCTGGCTTGGTGTACCCGCATCGGCATCCGAATTCAGGTAATGACTGATCTTGTTCGGATACTCCTGATGAATACAGGATAGTGCGAGCAATGCGAACCGGTCTTCAACGACGCCAGGGCGCGGCTCGGGCAATGCGGTCACACTACCGGTGCCTCCCTGGTTTCCTGCGTCTCCGCAAGCCATCAGGCAAGACAATCCGGCAAGTCGCACGATGTTGGAGAACTTCATCCTCGTATCCCCTTATGATTTTTGGCGGCGGGCCTCGAAGAATACCTTAAGCAGTTCACCCGCCTCCTCGGCAAGCAAACCGCCATTAACCTCAAAGCGGTGATTCAGCGCCCGCGAGTCGGAAAGGTCCTCGACGCTGCCGAGCGCACCGGCCTTCTTGTCGTAAGCGGCGAAAACGACACGCCCCACCCTGGCCTGAGCTATGGCGCCGACGCACATGACGCAGGGCTCAAGGGTGACGTAGAGCGTCGCGTTGGTCAGTCTGTGATTGCCGCGCTCGTCGGCAGCGGAACGCAGCGCAATGATTTCCGCATGCCCGCTTGGGTCTGCATCGTGCACTGAGCGGTTATACCCGGTCGCCACAATGTCATCATCCATGACGACGACGGCGCCGACCGGCACCTCTCCTTCAACTGCGGCGACGGTGGCCTCAGCCAGCGCCGCGCGCATGTACTCCGTATCACGTAGCGACCAGTCGGGCCCCATTATTCCCACTCGATGGTGGCCGGAGGCTTACCCGAAATGTCGTAAGTGACGCGCGAAATACCATCAACCTCGTTAATGATGCGCAATGAGACATGCTCGAGGAATTCATAAGGCAGTCGCGCCCAGCGCGCCGTCATGAAATCGATTGTCTCAACGGCGCGAAGTGCGATGACGTAGTCATAGCGGCGGCCGTCACCCATGACGCCAACCGATTTGACCGGCAGAAAGACGGCAAACGCCTGGCTTGTTTCATCGTAGAGCTTCTGCTTGTGCAGCTCTTCGATAAAAATATCATCGGCCAGCTGCAGCAATCCCGCGTACTCACGCTTCACCTCACCGAGTATGCGTACACCAAGTCCCGGGCCCGGGAATGGGTGGCGATATACCATCTCGCGCGGCAAGCCGAGCTCGAGACCTATCTTCCGAACCTCATCCTTGAACAACTCACGCAGCGGTTCGACAAGTTTCATGCGCATTTTCTCGGGCAGCCCACCAACGTTGTGATGTGACTTGATAACGTGCGCCTTGCCCGTCTTCGCGCCAGCCGACTCAATGACGTCCGGATAGATCGTGCCCTGCGCCAGCCAGTCGATGCCTTCCAGTTTGTGCGCCTCTTCGTCAAACACATCGATGAACAAGCCGCCAATTATCTTGCGCTTTTCTTCCGGGTCGCTGACGCCCTCGAGCGCCCCGAAAAAGCGATCTGCTGCATTCACACGAATCACGTTGATGTGCATATGCTCGGCAAAGGTCTCCATCACCTGGTCGCCTTCGTTGCGGCGCAGCAAGCCATGATCGACAAAGACACAGACCAGCTGATCGCCAATCGCCTCGTGCAACAGCGCGGCAACAACCGAAGAATCGACACCACCGGACAATCCGAGCAGTACCTTGCCCTCGCCTACCTCTTCGCGAACCTGTGCAATTGCGTCCGCCACGATGTTGTCGGGGGTCCAGTCACCCGAACAGCCACAAATCTCGCGAACGAAGCGATGGAGAATTTCCATGCCCTGCGGCGTATGCGTAACTTCTGGATGGAACTGTACTCCGTAGAAATTGCGGTCGGCATCTTCCATTGCCGCAAGCGGCGAGTTGGCGCTGGCCGCCGTCGCAACAAAACCAGGCGGAATCTCCTCAACACGGTCGCCGTGGCTCATCCACACTTTCAGCATGGCGTGACTTGCCTCATCGCTGAGGCTGTGCAGCAGACGACTCTCGGTTGGCTCGATCTCGGCGTAGCCGAACTCCCTGTGAGATGACGCCTCGACCTTGCCGCCCAGCTGCGCCGCCATGGTCTGCATGCCATAGCAAATCCCAAGGACCGGGACGCCGAGCTCGAACACGAGCTGCGGGGCGCGCGGCGGATCATCGAGGTTTACCGACTCGGGGCCACCTGACAGGATGACACCTCTCGGATTGAATGCCCGAATGTCATCGTCCGACATATCCCAGGGGTGAATCTCGGAATAGACACCAACCTCGCGCACGCGGCGGGCGATTAACTGCGTGTACTGGCTGCCGAAATCAAGAATCAGCAGCTTATGGGCATGAATATCGACTGACATCAGCTTTTTGCGCGGTAATTAGGCGCTTCTTTCGTAATCGCCACGTCATGTACATGGCTTTCCACCACGCCGGCGCCGGTCATCCGGACAAACTGTGGTTTGACCCGCATCTCTTCGATGCTCGCGCTGCCGGTGTAACCCATTGCGGCACGTATTCCGCCAATCAACTGGTGGACGATGGCAACCATGCCGCCTTTGTAAGCCACGCGACCTTCGACGCCCTCGGGAACGAGCTTCTCGAGTTCTTCGGTCGCATCCTGGAAATAACGATCTGACGAACCTTGCGACTGACCCATGGCGCCAACCGACCCCATGCCACGGTAGGCCTTGTATGACCGGCCCTGGTATAGCTCGACCTCACCGGGCGATTCTTCTGTGCCGGCAAACAGGCTCCCGATCATGACGCAGTGCGCGCCTGCGACAATCGCCTTCGCAATATCACCGGAATAGCGAATACCGCCGTCAGCAATCAACGGCACACCCTTTTTGGCGAGTGCTTCGGCGACTTCCGCAACGGCCGAGATTTGCGGCACGCCAACACCGGCAACGACGCGGGTCGTACAGATTGACCCGGGGCCAATACCGACCTTGACACCATCTGCTCCGGCCTCGACCAATGCTTCGGCCGCGGCACCTGTACCGATATTGCCACCGATAACCTGCACATCCGGGTACTTCGTCTTAACGCGTCGTACGCGATCCAGCACGCCTTTCGAATGTCCATGCGCGGTATCAACGACCACAACATCAACGCCCGCTGCAATCAATGCCTCAACTCGGTCATCTGTATCAGCACCGGTACCGACCGCGGCACCAACGCGCAGTGCACCACTGTTGTCTTTACACGCCAGCGGGAAGTCCTGGGCTTTCTGGAAGTCCTTGGCCGTAATCATGCCCCGCAGCTTGTAATTGTCACCCACGACCAGCACTTTCTCGATGCGATACTTGTGCAGCAAGCCGAGTACTTCTTCGTCGTCGGCACCTTCGCGAACCGTGACGAGCCTGTCCTGCGGCGTCATCACCGTCGATACGGGTGCATCAAGGCGCGTCTCGAAGCGCAAATCGCGGTGGGTCACGATGCCCACAGTCTGCTCACCGTCTACGACCGGCACACCCGAAATGCCCATCGCCCGCGTCAGCTCTATGACCTCGCGAATGGTCATATTCGAGGTGACCGTGATCGGCTTGCGCACCATGCCCGACTCGAATTTCTTCACCGTCAGGACTTCATGCGCCTGCTGCTCGATCGTCATGTTCTTGTGGACAACCCCGAGCCCACCCTCCTGGGCGAGTGCGATCGCGAGCCGGGATTCGGTCACCGTATCCATAGCCGCCGACAGCAACGGGATGCTCAGGCGGATTTCCCGGGTCAGGCTGGTGCTGAGGTCGACCTCACGAGGCAGTATTTCGGAATAACCGGGCTGCAGGAGGACGTCATCAAAAGTCAGGGCTTCCTTGGCGATTCGCATGGCGGGAACACTTGGTCGGTGGCTGGGTAGCGGGCGATTGTACGCGTAATTGTTTCGGGCCTAAAGGCCCTCACTCAGGAAGTGTTTATAATGGCCCGATGCCAACCGAAGCCTCGATCTCCGTCTCCCAACTGAACCGCATGGCCCGAACCCTGCTTGAACAGGGCATTGCCAGACTCTGGGTTGAGGGAGAAATCTCGAATATGTCGCGACCGACATCCGGCCACATCTACTTTAGCCTCAAAGACGAAGCCGCACAGGTCAGTGCAGCATGGTTCCGGCAGCGCCAGCGTGGCCCTGCCATCGGCTTCAAGAATGGCGACAAGGTGCTGGCATACGGCCGGGTCAGCATCTACGAGGCCCGCGGTAACTACCAGCTCATTGTTGAGCAGATGGAACCCGCCGGCGAAGGCGTACTAAAGCAGCGCTACGAGGCGCTCAAGAAGAAACTGCTCGCCGAAGGCCTGTTTGAGGAAGACCGAAAACAGCCGCTTCCGGTCTTGCCGGCTCGAATCGGTGTCATCACTTCGCCAAGCGGCGCGGCAATCCGTGATGTAGTCAGCGTCCTGGGGCGACGTTTTCCCGCCGTCCCGGTGGTCATTTATCCTGCAGCAGTCCAGGGTGACGCGGCACCCGGCGAATTGTTGGAGGCATTGCAGACCGCGATTCGCCGGGCTGAATGTGATGTTCTCATCATCGGGCGCGGCGGCGGGTCTCTCGAGGATCTTTGGGCATTTAATGATGAAGCGCTGGCACGGGCTGTAGCGGACTGCCCCATTCCGATTGTCAGCGCCGTGGGCCACGAGGTCGATTTCACGATTTGTGACTTCGTCGCCGACGTGCGCGCCCCGACCCCTTCAGGCGCGGCCGAAATGGTTGTGCCAAACCAGCATGACTGGCTGCATCGCATCGGCTCCCTTGCATTGCGCATCGGCCGTATCGGCGAACGTGCCGTCGAGGATCGTGCCCAGGAACTGGACTGGCTCGGCAAGCGACTCGTCGCCTCAAGCCCAGCCGTCACATTGCGCCGGCAGCACGACAGCCTGCGCGAGAACCGCGCGCGACTGGCCGCGGCGATGCGCCGCCAGATTCTTGAACAGAAAAACGGCACGCAGGCATTGCGAGGCGAACTCATGCAATTGTCGCCAGCCCTCGCCGTGCAAAGGTCGATCGGGCGCCTCGCTGCACTGCGTCAGCGACTTGCCACTGGTTCCCATGACACCCTGTCAGAATTAAACCACCAGGTTGCGCTGCTGGGACGCGCCCTGCACTCTGTCAGCCCACTGGCCACGCTCGATCGCGGCTACGCTATTGTCCGCGACCCGCAGGGCAACGTGCTAACTGACGCGGCCGCCGCAAAAAGCGGGGATGAAATCCGTGCACGGCTGTCGAAAGGAGAACTGGTCGCTAACGTGACAAAGGTAATAAAAGAATGATGAGGAGCACCCTGTTCCTGTTGTGCTTGATCGTTGCAGCAACCGCAGCCGCAGCGCCCGAGCACTCACCGCGCCCCGGCGGTATCGCCATTGTGGATGTCGGCACGTCGAAGCTTCCCAAACCCAGCGTTCACTATGACAGCAAGCCAGCGCTGGTTCTGCGGAATCTGGATCGCTGGAACGCCGTGGTCGGCATTCCGCTGGATACGCAGCCGGGAGCGATAAGTTTGCTCGTCAATG
This sequence comes from Gammaproteobacteria bacterium, assembly GCA_024639825.1. Taxonomy (GTDB): domain Bacteria; phylum Pseudomonadota; class Gammaproteobacteria; order Steroidobacterales; family Woeseiaceae; genus UBA1847. Next base: position 31,398 of record JAHEGH010000026.1, on the reverse strand, counting down.
GTATCGAGATGGACGTTACGGTTACCGACCATGCCTACGCCGAACAGCGCCTGACGGTAAAGAACCAGAGTCACGTGACCCCGGACCAGGCACAGCTTGATCGCATTGGCCGCGAGCGCAAGATTATTGACAGTGCCTTGAACCGTTTTCGCGAGGTACCGGTCGAGGGAATCTCCCTGGCGCCTCCTGTGGATGGACCGCGCAGCTCCAGTTTCGGCTTGCGGCGATTCTTTAACGACCAGCCACGTTCGCCCCACAAGGGAATGGATATCGCCGCCTCCACTGGCACCCCGATCAAAGCCCCGCGGGACGGCATCGTGACCGCGACAGGCGATTACTTTTTTAATGGCAACACGGTCATCGTCGATCATGGCCAGGGTTATGTGACCATGTATTGCCACATGAGTGAGATCGCGGTTGCAGAAGGTCAGCCGGTAGCGACTGGCGAGATCCTGGGCGCCGTAGGAGCTACGGGTCGCGTAACAGGACCACACCTGCACTTCGGTACCTATCTGAACGGCACCGCCGTGGACCCGGCAGTGGTGTTAATTACGCCAGAAAGTCCCAGATAACCGGACGAAACGCATCCATGTCCACGAGAAACGAATCGTGGCCGCGGATACAATCCAGTTCAGCGAGCTGCGTGTCCGTACACACGCCGGCAATCCCTTCAGCGAGTTCACGCTGTTGTTCGGGCGGGAACAGGATATCGGTACGCACACCAATCACGAGCGCGCGTTCGAGCTGCAGCCGTCTGAAGCCGGATTGCAGTGAGCCACCGTATTCTGCGAGATCAAACAGATCGGATGCGTGCGACAGGTACAGGTAGCAGTTGGGATCAAATGCTCCCGTGAACTTTTGAGCACTGTTTTCAAGGTAAGACTCGACTGAGAACTCGAGCACGAACTGATCCTCGATACGCGCATGTGATGTCGAACGTTCGCGTCCGAATCGCTGGATCCATTCTTCCGGAGACCGGTACGTAATCATGCCCAGCTTGCGGGCCAGTCGCTGGCCTGTAATGGGCGGGTCCCCCACTTCGTAGTTGCCCTTCTTCCATTTTGGGTCGGAGCGAATCATCTCGCGTTGCAGGGAACGTACTGCAATCGAGAACGGCAGCGCCCGGGTGCCCGAAGAAACCGAGATGAACGCCCGCACCCTGTCCGGATGCCGAACACAAAATGCGAGGCCGCTCATCCCACCCATCGAACAACCAACCACCGTATGCAGTACTTCGACACCGAGTTGCTGCACGACAAACCAGGCGGATTCGGCAACGTCCTCCAGCGTCAGTACCGGAAAAGTGAGCCGATAGCGCTCGCCTGTTAACGGATCAGTCGACGCCGGACCCGTAGACCCAAAACAGCTGCCAAGCGAATTTACGCAAATCACAAAGTAGCGATCCGTATCGATGGGCAGACCGGTACCGATCATTTCCTCCCACCAACCTGGCGTTGGATCCACAGCGCAGGACGTCGCATGGGCAGACGGTGACAGTCCGGTGAAAATCAGTATGGCATTGTCGCGCGCTGCGTTGAGTTCGCCCCATGTTTCGTAGGCGAGTGTCGGCGACTCAAGGAAGCCCGCACGGTGCATGCGAAACTGCCCATCGTAGGTAACGCTTTTTCGTGCCGAACTCATAACACGCTCCATAGAGACAGGACGTTAGTATAGCCCGTGCTATTTCTTGACGCGCTTCATCAACCGTGCGCGCTTGCGTTCCTGGCGTGGCGTTAGCTTATTGCGGCGACCTTCAAACGGGTTCTTGCCCTTCTTGAATGCAAGACGGACCGGCGTACCCTTAAGCTTGAACGCTTTACGGAACCGGTTAATGAGGTAACGGTGATACGATTCCGGAAGTTTGTCGGTTTGATTGCCGTGTATCACGATGACGGGCGGATTACGCCCACCCTGATGCGCGTACCTGAGTTTGACGCGCCGTCCACGTATCATCGGAGTCGCATGTTCCATCACCGCCGCTTCGAGCTCTCTCGTGAGTTCGGTCGTGGACAGGTCGCTCATTGCTGCGCGGTAGGCGCGCTCAACAGCCGGCAACAAATCACCAACCGCAGTGCCGTGCAGCGCTGAAATCGTGATGCGCTCCGCAAAATCCAGGAATGGCAGACGCCGCTCCAGATCGTCTCTCACCTTCTTGCGCTGATCCGGCGAAAGGCCATCCCACTTATTGGTTACAACCACCAGCGCCCTGCCGCGTTCAACGACCAGGCCGAGTAAGCTGACGTCCTGCTCAGTTACGCCTTCCTGCGCATCAAGCACGGCAATAACAACATGTGCCTTCTCAATCGCCTGCAGTGCCTTCACGATACTGAATTTTTCGATCGCTTCACTGACACGCGCCTTGCGTCGGATGCCCGCGGTATCAATCAGCATGTACTTGCGATCACTGCGCTCGAACGGCACTTCGATGGTATCGCGTGTCGTGCCCGGCATGTCGTAGACGACCATCCGGTCCTCGCCGAGCAGACGATTAATCAGTGTCGACTTGCCCACATTGGGCCGACCGATAACCGCAATCCGTAATTCGTTTTCGTCATCGGCCTCGGGTGCCGCCTCCCCTTCTTCATAGGGCGCCAGCACTTCATCCATCATCGCAGCGATGCGATCGCCGTGTGCGGCGGACACGGCGATAGGATCCCCAAGACCCAGCCCGTAAAACTCGGCATTTGCCGTGGTGGATTCGAGGCCCTCGGCCTTGTTAACTGCTAACCAGGTTTTCTTCGCGTGGCGGCGAGCGAGGTCGGCAACGTGTTCGTCAGATGCCGTTAGCCCGCTGCGGCCATCGACCATGATGATCGCGGCATCTGCTTCCTGCAGAGCCTTGATCGTCTGCTCGACCATGGCCTCTTCAATACCTTCTTCGCCGCCCGCAACGCCGCCGGTGTCGATAACGATATAAGGAATGGGGCCAAGCTTGCCAAAACCGAATTTGCGGTCGCGGGTCAGGCCCGGATAGTCGGCAACCAGCGCATCACGAGAGCGTGTGAGCCGGTTGAACAACGTCGACTTGCCTACATTAGGCCGACCGATCAGCGCGATGACGGGGAGCATGGTGCAGCACCTCTACCGATGCCGCTCAGGAACCGTCTTCGGCAATGTCGGGCTGCGATCGTTTTGGTCGATCGTCGACAACGACATACGCTGCGATGTTGCCTCCATCACCCTGCACAAAAAGGCGATTGGCGATGACCAGCGGAACAGCAGTTACTGCCTTTCTGGCGAGGCGCACGCGAGCGACAGGCTCGCCATCGATATTGTTGAAGAAGTGCAGGTACCCCTCAAAATCGCCGACAACGACCGTCGTGTTGAATGGCACCGGTAGCGTGGGTTCTCGGCGCAGTAGTGACGCGTTGCGCCAGATTTCGTTGCCGTTAACACGCTTCAGCGCGACGATCTCACCGTCGTCACGGACTGTGAAGACACTGTTCCAGTCTGCGCTAACTCCAGAAAACGATGAAACATCACGATTCCACAGTACCTGTCCGGATTCACTTGCCAGTGAAGCAAGACGTCCCTGGTATCCGGTGGCATAAACGTCCTGTCCCACTACGGCTAACGAACCGTCGATATCGGAAAGACGATCAAGATCAGACCGTCCCTTCGGGGGAGACAGCAACGACTCCCACACGATCGTTCCAGTATCGAGGTCGGCAGCAACGATCCGTCCCGAATCGAATCCGGCAATAACGGTCTGGCCCACAATCACGGGGCTTGCGGAACCACGCATCGTGAGCACCGGCGCGCTTTGCACAAGCGTCCAGCGTTTCCGGCCGTCAAACAAATACAAGGCCTCGAGGCGATTGTCGATCGTTTGCATGATGACCGTGTCATCCTTGATCAACGGTCGTGCCAATGACTCACCTTCAATCTCGACCCGCCATTGTTCCTCGCCGGTTGCCGCGTCGAGCGCAATCGCATAACCGTCTTGAGTACCAACAACCACGCGACCCTCGCCAACGCCCGGGCCCGCCGTCAGCTCGGTTTCCAGCTTGTTGCGCCAGATCTGCTTGCCGGTTTCGGGGTTGAACGCAGTGACATTGCCGTCGTGACTGGCTGCATAGACACGGCTGCCATCGCCCGCAGGCTGCAATCCGAGACGCAAAAATTCTGCATCACCGCCGACGTTCGCACTCCAGATTTTCCTGATCTTGAGTGTCTGGTCGAAGTTGACGAGCTCCATCGGCTTGAGCTCCTCATCCTTGTCACCAAACATCCCGCACGATGCAACCAGCATCGTTGCAAAGATCAGGCCAGCAATGCGAATCAGGTTTTTCACTCGGTTTCCTCAGCCTCGGTAGCTTCGACTACCTCTTCGGCCGCGGGTTCCGGAGCGACCGCTTCTTCGACGACATCGTCTGTGACCGATGCTTCCGGAAGATCGAGCGTTTTCCACTGGACAAGCTGCTGGTCAACCGCATCGCGAGAAAGCGGGTTCAGCATCACGCTCTGGTACGCAACCTGGGCGTCTTCAACGCGACCGAGCGCATAGTAGGCATCGCCAAGCAATTCCTGATAGGCGGGAGCAAACGCTTCCGACTGCTGATCTTCCAGCAGATCGACAACTTCCTGCGCTTTGTTTTGATAAAGCAAAACCCGCGCAAGACGCGCACGCGCGACGAGCTTGATCTCTTCAGCGGCATCGCTGGCGATGATGGAGCTCAGCGCATCGGCCGCATCCTGGTCGCGGTTCTTGTCCATGTACAAACGGGCCATCGCAAGCTGAGCCTGTGGGGCATAGCTGGTGCTGGCATAGTCCGTGTTGAGTTCATCCGCCACGGCTTCAGCCGCTTCGAGACCGCCCGACACGACGTGGTTGGTCAGCGACTCGTACAGAACGGAAGCCTCACGCTGAGCGTCCAGTTTGCTGTTCGTGTAATAGTTCAGGCCCGCGAGCAACGCGATACCAAGACCCAACCCACCGATGACGTAGCCGCCGTACTCCGACCACCACGAGCGAAGCTGTTCAATCTGTTCTTTTTCCGAAAGTAAATCGTCCACATTACTGCCTTTATACCTATGGCGGCCCTTAGCCGCTCAATCTGCCCTTAAGCACCGACGCCAGATCATCCAGCACAATGCTTTCCTGTTCATCATTGCTGCGCAACGGCTTCAGGCCGATGCGCCCTTCGCTGAGCTCTTGCTCTCCGAGGATCAGCGCGTAATTTGCCGCGCTCTTATCCGCGCGTTTCATCTGAGACTTGAAGCTGCCGCCGCCGAGGTTCGTCTCTACACGAATTCCCTCGATTCCATCACGCAGCTCCTCTGCCAGCGCGAAAGCACGCTCACGCGTACCCTCACCGACAGCCACGAGATAAACATCTGGCGTCACAGCCGGCACCTGTCCACCGCAGGCCTCAAAAAGTGAGACAAAGCGCTCCACACCCATTGCCCACCCAATGGCCGGCGTCGACCGACCGCCGAGTTTTTCAATCAGGCCATCGTAGCGGCCACCCGCACACACTGCGTTTTGCGAGCCCAGAGCATCGGTCACCCACTCAAAAACCGTGCGTGAATAGTAGTCAAGCCCACGCACGAGCCGTGGATTCACCTCATACTCGACACCCGCCGCATCCAGCAACACCCTGAGCCCGGCGAAATGCTCCGCTGAGGCCTCGTCGAGGTAGTCCACCATCACGGGCGCTCCGGCCACGATGTCCTGCATCTCGGGGTTCTTGCTATCCAGGATTCTAAGCGGGTTCTTGTCGAGCCGGCGAATACTATCCTCATCGAGCTGACTTTTCACGCCATTAAAGTACTCGATCAGGGCCTCACGGTAGCCGACACGCGACTCGGGCACACCCAGCGAATTGATTTCCAGTCTGATCTGGTCGATGCCGAGGCGCTCCCATAAACGCGCACTCATAATGATCAGCTCCGCATCGACGTCAGGGCCCTCGTAGCCCATTGCCTCAACATCAAACTGATGAAATTGCCGATACCGCCCGGCTTGCGGTCTCTCGCGGCGAAACATGGGCCCGACCGTCCAGAGTTTCTGCTTCTGGTTATGAAAGAGGCCGTGCGTAATACCGGCACGCACCATGCTGGCTGTCGCCTCGGGACGGAGGGTGAGACTGTCCCCGTCATCGTCGAAGGTATACATCTCTTTTTCTACGATGTCGGTGACTTCGCCGATCGAACGGCGGAAAACCTCGGTGTGCTCCAGTAGCGGCAAGCGCACTTGTCGGTAGCCGTAGGCCTCGATGACGTTCTCGACTTCTTTTTCCAGGAACTGCCAGCTTGCAGCAGTATCGGGCAGGATGTCGTTCATCCCACGAACTGTCTG
>JAHEGH010000026.1:13450-24997 GCA_024639825.1 Gammaproteobacteria bacterium | reverse complement strand
ACCTCGAATTCGTTGCGTTCAAGTGCGCGCACCTTTGGTTCGTCGAGATGCAGCTCTTTGGCAATCTCATGTACCGAAATCTGCTGCTCACGACGCGCCTCAGCCAGGCGCTCGCCACCCAGCGGCCCTTTGGGCTCCTCGGGAGCAGTCTCGTCCTGCTGGTTTTCTACGTCGTCAGTCATGGAGAACTATTATCCGCTACTCAACGCCTTGCGTGCCTCAGGCGACTCGGGAAATTCACTTAGCAGCTGGTCCACGAATTCGGCACGGCCGCGCTCATTGCCCAGTTTGCCCTCGATTTCGGCGGCCAGAAAGAGAACCCCGGCTGTCGGCTTGGCCGAGCTCATGAAGCGCTGCAGGAATGCCCGTGCACTCATGAAATCCTCCTGCTTGTATTTCAGCAGGCACATCTGGAGCAGTGCTTCGCCGTAGGCCGGACGCCGCTCGAGCGCCGCCCGGAAGAATCGCTCCGCTTCAGCGATATCCGGCTTGTTTAACATGCAAAGCCCTGCGTTCGTCAGGGTCCGCTCGGCATTGTCATTCTCGGGATGGTCTGCAGCCTTCAGGAAGTACTTACTCGAGCCTTCATAATCGCGTGCTTTGCAGAGGAATACGGCATAGGCGTTATTTACGTCAAAGTTGCGGGGCGCTATCCGAATGGCATTCTCGTATGCCTCCGTCGCGAGCCGCTGGTTATCCAGCGCCTCGTAGGTCATACCCAGGGTTGTGTAGGCGACGGCCATCCTGGGGTCTAGCTCGATTGCCAGCTCGAGGCGGTCGCGAGCCAGTTCGTATCTTCCATTCTGGTAGTAACGCGCACCCAATTGATAATTGAGTTCCGATGCGTCCGCATCGTTGGCCTCAGGGGCTGGCGTGCCCGTCGTTGTCGACACACAGGCAGACAACAGGGCGCTGCCGAATAACAACACCACTAACCGTTCGCTCTTCTTCACGCTGATACCACCTTTATGTTCCTGTTGCCGAAGGTCTTGTCTCCAAGTCGGTTTCGCACGCGATCACTCACTTTACCTGCCAATTGTCCGCAGGCTGCATCGATGTCGTCACCCCGTGTCTTGCGGGTGGTTGCAACCATCCCTTTCTGGCGCAGCCGATTCTGGAAATGCTGAATCGTATCCGTCGACGAGCGCTTGAACGCTGTGCCAGGGAACGGGTTGAACGGGATCAAATTTACCTTTGCGGGTTTCTTGTCAAGAAGTTCCGCCAGTTCGTCCGCGTGCGCAAGCGAATCGTTCACGCCGCGCAGCATTACGTACTCAAATGTAACAAATCGATTGGCGTGCTTGGCCGCGTAGGACCAGCAGGCATCAAGCAACGTGGCGATCGGATGGAGCTTGTTGATTGGCACGATCTGGTCGCGCAGCGCATCATTGGGCGCATGCAGCGAGACAGCCAGCGAGACATTGCACTCATCGCCAAGCTTGTTGAGGTGCGGGACCAGCCCTGATGTACTGACCGTAACCCTGCGACGGGACAAGCCGTACGACCAGTCGGAGACGAGCAATTTAAGCGCCGGTATCACGTTGCGATAATTGGCAAGCGGCTCGCCCATACCCATGAACACCACGTTGGTAACGGCAGGCTCGCCGTTCTCGCGTCGTGGCAATTCAGCGTTAGCCACGAACACCTGGCCGATGATCTCCGCGCTGGTCAGATTCCGGTTAAAGCCCTGCGCTCCCGTCGCGCAAAATGCGCAATCGAGCGCACAGCCGACCTGGGAGGAAATACAGAGGGTGCCGCGACCCGGCTCCGGGATGAACACGGTTTCCACAGCCTGCCCGCAGTCCGTCGCAAACAGCCATTTGACCGTTCCGTCTGACGAGTCGTGGCGCGACTGCACCGTCGGCAGAGTAATTTCAGCGTCCGAGTGAAGGCGCTCGCGCAGTTTCTTCGAGAGGTCCGTCATCTCGTCGAAATCGATAACACCGCGCTGGTGAACCCACTGCAAAATCTGCCGGGCGCGAAATGGTTTCTCATCGCGCTCGGCAAAAAACTGCTCAAGCATGTCTTGCGACATGCCGAGCAGATTGATCTTGTCAGGGGCAGCCGTCATACCGTCTTTATCGAGTACGCGGACAAACGCCGTCGTCACCGAAGAAAAAGGCGATCTCGACAGCGGCCGTTGCAGCGGCATCAGAACCGTGGCAGATGTTCTCTTCGATGCTCTCTGCGAAATCAGCACGGATTGTGCCCGGTTCTGCTTCCGCCGGATTCGTCGCGCCCATGATTTCGCGATGCTTGAGAATCGCGCCTTCGCCGCTCAACGCAGACACGACAACCGGACCGGAGGTCATATAGCTGACGAGGTCGTTATAGAAGGGACGCTCCTTGTGGACAGCGTAAAAGCCCTGCGCCTGCTCCTGGGTAAGGTGCAGCATGCGTGCTGCAACAATTTCCAGCCCGGCTTTCTCGAAACGACTGTAGATCTCTCCGATCAGGTTCTTTTGCACACCATCAGGTTTGATGATGGAGAGCGTCTGCTCAACGGCCATGTGTTAATCCTTTATTCCGAAATGATGATAACGAGCACCCGGCAACATGTCGGGCGCAGAAAAGACATAAGTTATTAATTCTACTACGGCTATGACCGCCGTAGAAGGTGAAATCAGACGTTGAAGCTCTCGCCACAGCCACATTCGCCCTTGATATTGGGGTTCCTGAAGCTGAATGCCTCATTCAGGCCGTTCTTGACGAAATCGACCTCGGTACCGTCTATCAGGCTGAGGGCATCCGGATCGATGACAACCTTGACGCCCTTATCCTCAAAAACGACATCTTCGTCACCGATCGATTCGGCATAGTTGATAACGTAGGAATAGCCTGAGCAGCCGGTCTTGGTGACGCCCAGACGCAGCCCGAGGCCTTTGTCGCGCTTTTGGAGGTAGGTGCGAACGCGATCTGCCGCCGCATCTGTCAGCGAAATTGCCATGAATACAAACCTTTGTCAGTGAGTGAGACTGCGCCCAAGCGAATGGATCGCGTCTTCGACGACAAGTATACGACCGGTCTTCTCGATAGGTACAGCCAGATCCTCCATAATCCGGGCGGTCGGAAATTTCTCAAGGGCCTCAAGCGGTTCGCCTTCGTAATGCCTGCAAACCCACTCCACGGCCGCAACCAGGTGCGGGCAGCCCCAGGCCCTGAAGCGCAGGGCCGCGATACGGCCATCCGCAACGCGTGCCGAGAGCGCCACGCGCACGCCCTGGTCGTCCGCCAGCACCGTCACCCCACCTGCCAGACTGCCGGCATGCACCGGTGCAGCGAAGAACTCCCGAACCCTTGCGTTATACGGATCGCTGCTCATGCAGCCGCCTGCGGCGCGAGTTCGCGCAAGCGCGCAACAGCGTCACGGTAGTGACCGGCAGCAAACTCGACCTCGTCTCGCGTCGTGGGCCGGCCAACGCTGAACCGAATGGCGCTTTGCGCCTGCGCGTCGCTGAGCCCTAGAGCGCGCAGGACGTACGAGGGTTCCTGGGTCCTGGAGTTGCACGCACTGCCGGTCGCGACCTGCAGCGGCTCCAGCGCCAGCAACAGGCTTTCGCCCTCAATATCCTCGACACTGACGTTCAGGATTCCCGGGAAGCCATCAGGATCGCCATTGAGCACGACGCCGTCGATGTCCCGTATCCCGTCCCAGAGAACTCGCCGCATACCGCGCAGGTGCTCAAGATCTGACTCGATCCGGGCGGCCGCCACTTCGGCTGCCATGCCCAGACCGGCCACCAGGTCCGTCGGCAGCGTCCCGGGACGCAGGCGCCGCTGTTGCCCGCCTCCAAAAAGAATCGGCTCAACATGGCAGCCCGGGCGATCGGCGATATACAGCGCCCCGATGCCTTTCGGTCCGTAAAACTTGTGGCCAGTCAGAGACAACAGATCGACGGGCAGCTTGCTGAGGTCGATGGGGAGCTTGCCGACCGCCTGCGCGCCGTCGACATGGAACAGCACGTCGTGTTCACGACAAACCAGGCCAAGGGTCTCGATATCCTGGATAACGCCCGTCTCGTTATTCACGAACATGATCGATGCAAACTGGGTGTCGTCGCGCAGCGCCGCTGCGAACGTCTCGGGGCTCAGGCGTCCGTCTGGCTCGGCTTCAACCCAGGTCACGTCGAAGCCTTCCTTGGCCAGCGTTTCAAACACATCGGTCACCGCCTTGTGCTCCGTCTTCATCGTGACGATATGCTTGCCGCGATGTGCCCGGTACCGCGCGCCGCCGGCAATCGCCAGGTTGTCCGATTCGGTGGCACCGGAGGTCCAGACCAGGGTTGCCGGATCCACCTTCAACAGGCTGCCGAGTTGCGCTGCGGCATCCGCGATAATGGCCTGCGCTTCACGCCCGGCCGCATGCGTTGACGATGGATTCGCGCAGTTCTTCTCGGCGACTTCGCGCATGCGGTCCAGCACACGGGCATCGACGGGTGTCGATGCCGCGTAGTCAAGATAGATCATTTGCTCGGCCATATCAGTCCTTCCGCGTCTTATCGACAGCGGTCAGGATGCCGCGCAGGATGTTGACCTCATTCTTGTCGGGCCGGGCACGAATAAACAGACGGCGCATGCGACGCATCAGGTGCCGCGGGTTTTCGGGGTCCAGGAATTCGATCTCCCTGAGTACGCGCTCCAGATGCGTGTAGAAATGCTCCATTTCCTCGCCGGTCGCCGGCGGCGCTTCGACGTCGAAGCCAGGGCCTGCGTCCAGCATGCTGGCAACCCGCAATTCGTAGGTGAGAACCTGCACAGCCATGGCCAGATTCAATGAGCTGAAGCCCGGATCCGTTGGAATCGTAAGCAGCGTGTGGCAAAGATCCAGGTCGTCGTTGTGCAGGCCCGTTTTTTCTGGCCCGAATACAGCAGCGACCTTGCCATTGTCACTCTCCTGAATCAGGCGTTCGGCGCAGTCTCGCGGCCCCATGCTGGGCCAGTTGATGGTCCTTGATCGCGCGCTGGCACCTGCCACGTAGACGCAATCGGTTAATGCCTCTGCCAGAGTCTCGACTACCGTCGCGCTGTCGAGGATATCCGAGGCACCCGAGGCCCGCGCGGTGGCCTCCTCATGAGGAAAGTGCCTGGGGTTCACCAGGGCGAGGTCGCTGAGTCCCATGTTCTTCATGGCGCGCGCAACAGCCCCGATATTCCCGGGGTGCGTGGTTCCGACAAGGACGATTCTAGTAGACATGGATAAGGGACATTGCTGTGGGACACCGCTGGGAAAGTCGGGTATTCTACCGCCCTCGCGGCCCGGACACACCGGGTGCGCTGTTCTTTTACATTGACGGAATCGTTTCATGAACGCATTACAAAATGTGGCCATGATGGCAGCACGCCGCGGCGGCGCCATCCTTATCAGGCATCTCAATAAGCTCGACAAACTGAAAGTCGAGAAGAAAGGGCACAACGATTTCGTCAGTGACGCCGACCGCGCTGCTGAAGAAGCAGTCATCGAAGTCATCAAAAACCACTACCCCGACCACGCGATCCTCGCCGAGGAATCCGGAGCGCAGGGCGAATCCGATAGCGTCTGGATCATCGATCCGCTCGACGGCACGACCAATTTCCTGCATGGCTTCCCGCAGTTCTGTGTTTCAGTTGCAGTGCAGGTGAAGGGCCGCATGGAGGCGGCGGCTGTGTACGACCCGATGACCCAGGAGCTCTTCGCGGCAGCGCGCGGCGATGGCGCGATGCTCAACGAACGCAAGATTCGCGTAAGCGGCCGTAAGGAAATGGATTATGCGCTGATTGGCACAGGATTCCCGTTCCGGCAGAAAGATATGGACATGACGCCCTATCTCGAAATGCTCGGCAAGGTCATCAAGAATACGGCGGGTGTGCGACGCCCCGGCGCCGCAGCGCTCGACCTCTGCTACGTGGCCGCCGGCCGTCTCGACGGATTCTGGGAAATCGGCCTGAAGCCCTGGGACCTGGCAGCAGGCTCGCTCATCATCCGTGAAGCCGGCGGTATTGTCAGCGGCCTCGACGGCAGCGAGAAGTACCTCGACTCTGGCCACATCCTCTGTGGCACCCCGAAGATCTATTCCGGACTCGCGAAACTCTGCGCGCGCGATATCAAGGCTATTTTGAAATAAGCATCGCTTAGGGCAAATCGTCGATCATTTCAGGATGCTTGATCGGCTCGATCAGATCCTGTGGACTTACCTTCAACATCAACGCTGTCGCACTCGCCGTATAAATCGACGAGTAGGTACCGACAATGATGCCAACGATCAGCGCAATCGAGAACGGCGCAATCGACTCGCCGCCAAGCACGAGCAGCGCGGCCAGCACGAGCAGGGTTGTGAGACCCGTAATCAATGTACGCGCCAGCATCTCGTTGATCGAGGTGTTCATCGCGTCTTCCGCCGACACGCCCCGCAACGCAAGGAAGTTTTCACGAATGCGGTCGAACGCAACGACCGTATCGTTAAGCGAGTAACCGATAACCGCGAGCACGGCCGCAACAACCGTCAGGTCAAAGGGCAGCTGGAATATCGAGAAGAAGCCCACCGTAACAATGGCGTCGTGCGCCAGGGCCGCGACGGCACCGGCCGAAAACTTCCACTGGAACCGAATCATGACGTAGACGAAAATCAGCAGCAGTGCGACCACCATCGCAAGCGCACCCCGCTCTGCCAGTTCGGTACCGATCTGGGCGCTGACCGTTTCCATGCGTCGCAGGTCGATGTTTTGACCGCCGGCTTCCAATGTAGCCTGCAGCTGATCGCGAACCTGGATCGCACTGTCTTCGGGTTGCGGCGGCAAGCGAACGAGCACATCCGTGTCGCGGCCAAACAGCTGAACCTGGGCGTCGGTAAAACCGGCATCCGCCAGGGTGCCGCGAATCGCTTCGAGGTCCGCCGCCTGCTCGTAGCCGACCTCCAGCAGGATTCCTCCCGTGAAGTCGATACCGAAATCAAGACCACGCGTCGCCAACGAGACAAGCGACACGATGACAAACACCACCGATAGTGCCACCGCGACTTTACGTCGTACGGGACTCAGAAAGTCGATGTGTGTTTTTTTGCTGATAATTTGCATGGCGCTTCCTAGACCGGCACCGACTGCAGCTTGCGCCCGCCGAAGATCAGGTTGACGATCGTGCGCGTGCCGACGATCGCGGTAAACATTGAGGTGATAATGCCGAGCAACAGCGTTATGGCGAAGCCTTTGATTGGCCCTGTGCCGATGGAAAACAACACGACCGCGGCAATGAGCGTCGTTACATTGGCATCGGTAATCGATGACAGCGCCTTCTCATAGCCCGAGTTAATTGCCGTCTGCGGTGCCGCACCGGCCGCAAGCTCCTCGCGTATTCGCTCGAAGATGAGGACGTTTGCGTCCACCGCCATGCCGACAGTCAGCACGATACCGGCAATACCCGGCAGCGTCAGCGACGCCCCCAGTAACGACAGCATTGCCACGATGAATACGACGTTCGACAACAGCGCGACGTTGGCGATCAGGCCAAACGCGCGGTAGTAGATGGCCATGAAGATGATAACGGCGAGGAACCCAATCTTGATCGCATTAAAGCCACGATCGATGTTGTCCTGACCGAGCGTCGGTCCAACCGTACGCTCGTCCACAATATAGACCGGCGCTGCCAGGGCACCTGCACGTAACAGCAACGCCAGATCAGATGCCTCACCCGGGCTCAGGCCTGTAATCCGGAACCGGTCCTTGAACACGCCCTGGATCGTGGCTGTGCTGATAATCTCCTGCCGCACGATCTTGCGGAACTCACCGGGCTGTCCCGGGATTGCTTCGCGACGGGTCTCGATAAACACCGTCGACATGGGCTTGCCGACATTTTCCATGGTCGTGCGCAGCATGTTCTCGCCGCCCGCCGAATCGAGCGTGATATTGACCTGCGGCTGACCTTCCGAGTAACCGGCACTCGCATCGATAATCTGGTCGCCTGAAGCAATTACGCTCCGCTTCAGCATCTGGGCAGCCTCCGTACCTCGTCCCTGGTAACGACGAGAGCCCGGTTCCCCACCGGACTGGTCGACCAGCCGAAATTCAACCGTCGCTGTCGCCGACAGAATGCCCTTGATCTTGTTCGGGTCCTGAACGCCCGGAAGCTGGATGACGATCCGGTCAGCACCCTGGCGCTGCACCAGGGGCTCAGCAACACCCAGCTCGTTGACGCGGTTGCGCAACGTCGTGATGTTCTGCTCGATCGCAAAATCCTGTCTTGCCTGTATCTGTGTCTCGCTCATACGCACGATCAGCGACTTGCCGTCCGCACCGTCGCTGATAAGGACGTCCTGATCCGTGCGCCGAATAACGGTTCGCGCGGCTTCGAGGTCCTCAGCGCCAGTCAGTCGTATGTTGATAGTCTGCCCGTTCAGGTCAACACGATGGCGGATCTTCGCGTCACGAAGGCGCTCATCGAAGCTTTGCTGATAACCGACCATGCGACTGTCGATCGCCGTATCCATGTCGACTTCGAGCAACACGTACACACCGCCCCGCAGGTCTAATCCCAGGCTCATCGGTTTGAGGCCGAGATCGCGAACCCATGTCGGCAGCTTCGGAGCCAACGTCGCAGCGATATTTGCTTCGCGATCGTAGGCTGTCCGGAGTCGTTCACCGGCGGCTTCCTGCTCCTCAGTGGAATGGAAGCGCAGCACGGCCCGCCCATCCTGCAGGTAGGCCGCCTCGGGGGTTACGCCGGCGTTTTCGACCGTCCGCACGAATTCTTCGAGCCGCACCTCATCGTATGCCACACCATCGTTGTCGGCGACCTGTACAGCATCGACGCTGCCATAAATATTGGGCAGCGCAAACAGGCAGCCCGACAGAAGAATGGCGAGAACCAGCGCATTTAGCCACAGCGGAAACTTATTCATGCTTCGTCGTAAGTACCTTTCGGGACAACCATCGAGACGCTGGCTTTCTGAATCTTGATCTCGGTGTTGTCGCTGATTGCGATGACGGCGTAGTGCTCGCTCACTCCAGTGATCTTGCCGAGGATGCCACCGGCCGTCAGCACTTCGTCGCCAACCTGCAATCCGGCAACGAGCTCATTGTGCTGCTTTTGCTTTTTCTGCTGAGGGCGAATGAGAAGAAAGTAAAAAGCGGCGAACATCAGAACCATCATGATGATGAAACTGGTCGAGTCGCCCTGTTGCGCGCCTTGCGCGTATGCGTTCTGAATAAAGAAATCCATTTGGTATCCCCAAAAAACAGCGCGGTATTATGGCACAAGCGCTGGAGTTGGGGGCGACTTCAGTGAAGGCAAGCCAGAAGCCCGGATTTCACGCTATTTTGCATAGATCTCGCGCAGCCTGGTTATGAACCCCGCGAGCGAGCCCGCTCCTATCTCTGCGCGGATATCAGACATAAGCTTCTGATAATAATGAAGATTATGAATCGTCGCGAGGCGCGGCCCCAGGATTTCTCCACATTTCGCAAGGTGCCGCAGGTAGGACAGGCTGTAATTCTGGCAGGTGTAGCAGGTGCAATCCGGGTCCGGGGGTGAGGTGTCATCCCGGTAGCGGGCGTGACGAAACTTCACATTGCCACGAGATGTGAACAACTGGCCATTGCGTCCGTGCCGGGTCGGAATGACGCAATCGAACATGTCAACGCCACGCAGGACGCCCTCGGCGATGTCGACGGGCGTACCGACACCCATCAGATAACGAGGGGCATCGTCGGGCATATTCGGCATGAGTTGGTCGAGGACTGCCAGCCGTTCCGCTTCCGGTTCGCCCACGGCCAGCCCACCGATTGCATAGCCGTCGAACCCGATTTCGGTCAGTCCCTGCAGCGATGCATCGCGAAGATTGTCGTACATACCGCCCTGCACGATGCCGAACAACGCTTCACCACGATCGGGCTCCTCGTTCTTCAGTTCATCAAATCGCTGGCGACTGCGTGCCGCCCAACGCAATGACAGGGCCATCGATTTGTGCGCCTCCTGTTCCGTCGCCGGGTATGGCGTGCACTCGTCGAAAATCATTGTGACGTCGGCATTGAGGTCGTGCTGTACCTCCATCGACTTCTCGGGCGTCAGCATGACGACGTCGCCGTTGACCGGTGACTGGAACCTCACGCCCTCCTCCGAAAGCTTGCGCATGGCCGCGAGCGAGAACACCTGGAAACCACCCGAGTCGGTCAGGATCGGACCATGCCAGTTCATGAACTCGTGCAGGCCGCCATGTTTACGAATTACCTCAGTACCGGGGCGCAGCATCAGGTGGAACGTGTTGCCCAGGATGATCTCGGCGCCGTCTGACGCCACCTCTTCGGGCGTGACGCTTTTCACAGTGCCATAAGTGCCGACCGGCATGAATGCCGGCGTATGTACCGTGCCACGGCGGAATTCCAGTGCACCCGTCCTTGCGGCCCCTGACGTCTTGGTAACAGTCAGCTTCATGATTGCCTGGCTGGGGTAAGAAACATGGCGTCACCGTAACTGAAGAAGCGGTACTTCTCACGCACGGCGTGGTTATAGGCTGCGAGGATGCGATCTTTGCCAGCAAACGCAGACACGAGCATCAGCAAAGACGATTGTGGCAAATGAAAGTTGGTGAGCATGGCGTCTACTGATCGAAATTCGTAGCCCGGCAGTATGAACATGTCGGTCTCACCGGAGAACGGCCGTAAGGTACCGCTCGCGGAAGCACACTCCAGCGCGCGAACCGACGTCGTCCCGACCGCGATGACGCGCCCTCCGGCGGCGCGCGTGCTGGCGACGGCATCGCAGCAATCCTGCGACACCTCGACGCGCTCGCTGTGCAGGCGGTTCTCCTCAATATGTTCTTCGCGCAGAGACTGGAACGTGCCGGCGCCGACATGCAAGGTGATGTGCGCGTGGTTTACGCCCGCAGCCCGCGTTTCCTTGAGCATGGCGTCATCGAAATGCAAGCCAGCTGTCGGGGCGGCGACCGCACCAGGGTCTTTCGCATAGATCGTCTGGTAGCGCTCGATATCGGTGGCGTCCGCTGCACGCTCGAGATAAGGCGGCAACGGTACGTCGCCATGCTCGCTGAGGTACGGCAGCAGGTCAGCTGAAAACTCGAGGAGGAACAGGTCGTCATCGCGACCGGCAACAACCGCCTCGGCACCGCCGTCAAGCAACAGGCGACTGCCGGGCTTGGGCGACTTGCTGGCTCGCACATGCGCCAGCGCGACACGCTCGGTCTCAATACGCTCTACAAGAATTTCGGCCTTACCGCCTGTCTCCTTGTGACCGACCAGTCGCGCCTTGATCACGCGCGTGTCATTGAAAACAAGCAGGTCCCCTGGTCGCAGCAATGAGGGCAAGTCAGCGAAGCCGAGATCCTCGACACCGTCACCGACAGACAACAGGCGACTGCCGCGCCGGTCCTGCGTCGGGTAACGCGCAATCAGCTCCTGGGGGAGCGCATAATCGAAGTCTGAAATAAGCATGGGCGCGGATGGTACCAGCCATACACGCCCATGGGGTTCAAACTTGCCAGGAGGCTCACATCTAGGAAGCCGACGCCGGTGCCACCTCGTACTCCCTTTGCAGATTGCCGTGGTGGTCAGCCGGAATCTCTA
>JAHEGH010000026.1:0-13350 GCA_024639825.1 Gammaproteobacteria bacterium | reverse complement strand
CTTTCATCGTTAACCGCGGTCAGGATGTCGCCCGAACGCAGGCCGGCATCACTCGCGGCACTGGCCGGCGAAACACCGAGGATGGTAACGCCCTCGACCGGTCCGGGCTCCTCTGTTGACTCAATCGTTACGCCGAGTCGCGGTTTGCTGGAGAACGCAAATCGCTGTTCGATCTGCGCAATGCGTGGCAGCCGCTCCTGGGTGATTTCGGCGATCTCCCTGGCCGCCTGTGCCATCTTCTCCTCAGCTGCACGGAGTTTCTCCTCCATCTGAGCCTCCCTGACTTCCATTTCGCCGAGGCGCTCATCGTCATCAGTCGTCTGCGCAGTGGCCGTCGCTGCAAGCAACAGCACGGCTGCTACGGGCAGTATCACTTTCCAAATCTTCATCTGGTTTCTCTCCTGTCTAGAATGCCGCTCGTTGCGCCTGCGCATAGCGCAACTGCAGCAGCGATTTCATTAACCTGACGCGTTCGCGCCAAAACAGCTCGGTGTCCTCAGGCGACATCTGCACCTCAGGGTCATTCAACTGGTAGTCGATCGCCGCGATCCGGTCTTCGAGATCCGATATCGTTGCCATCGTCCCGGCACGCTGCACACGCGGCGCATCAGGCAGTGCTCTGAGATTGCTCTCAAGGTCGCGCGACTCGGTCATCAGGGTTTGCAGTGTGCTCAGCGGCACCGGCGTGCTGGTCCCTACGCTATCCGGCACGGTAGGCAGCAGCTCGATCGGCTTCTGCAGCAGCATGGGCATCATCACCGCAGCCACCAGTGCCGCGGCAGCAAGTCCAACGCCCAGGTACCACATGGAACGTTTGCCCGAGTTTTTTACGACGATCAGGCCTTCAGCCTCCGCCTGCTCGCGAATACGCTGCCATACGACGCGCGGCGGCATCGTGTCCGGGAGCGCATTGAGCCCCGTCTGTAGTGCGGCATGTTCTTCCGCGGTGAGCGCGCAAATCATCTCTTCTTCCTTATTGTTACCCGACATTTCCGGTAACTCCTGTCTTGATAACGTTCATTCAATAAGTAACGGCAGCGCCTTCAGGCCGCTTGCCGTCTGCCTGCACTTCGAGCATCGGTCGCAGGCGCTGGTAGGCCCGTGACAGCTGCGACTTGGAGAAACTTTCGGTCTTGCCCATGAACCCGGCGATCTCCTTGTGCGTAAACCCTTCGACATCGTGTAGCCAGACCACGGTGCGGCTGACATCCGGGAGACTCGCCAGCGCGGCATCCAGATCAAGCGCGTCGTCCGGATGTCGCGAGACACCGTGACTCAGGGCATCGCCCTCCGTTACGTCATGCCAGTCATCGGTCAGCATCTGCCCTCGCTTCGTCCAGGCCGAGCGCAGGAACATCAGCGCCTTCGTAACCGCAATGCGCCGTATCCAGCTGCCGAGAGCCGCTTCGCCGCGAAACCTGGCAATCGAGCGCATGATCTCAATGAAGGTTTCCTGCACCAGATCCTCGGCGTGGGCCGGTACTTTTGTGAACCTCAGGCAGATCGAGTACACCGGCGCCGAAAAAGCGCGATAGATGATCTCGTGCGCCCGCGCGTCACCGGCAGCAGCTCGCTTGATGATCCCCGGATCAATGTCGATGTCAGCAAATTTGCTCATATCTGCCATGTTAGATGCATATGGGTCCGAAAGGGTCGCACGGCGGCGGATCCGCGCATATACTGTGCGCCCTCAAGACAGGCCGGGATGGCGGAACTGGTAGACGCGCCGGATTCAAAATCCGGTTTCCGAAAGGAAGTGGGGGTTCGATTCCCCCTCCCGGCACCAACGACCTCGGGCAATACGATGAAATTCTGTTCCAGCTGCGGCGGCAAGGTGAGCTACCGCATTCCAAAGGATGACAATCGCGAGCGCGCTATCTGCGACAGCTGCGACCTGGTGCACTACCGGAATCCCCTCGTCGTCGTAGGTTGTGTTGCCGAGCGCGACGGCAAAGTTCTGCTCTGCAAGAGAGCCATTGAACCGCGCTACGGGTACTGGACTGTTCCGGCCGGCTTCATGGAGCTGGGTGAGACGGTTGCGGGAGGTGCGGCCAGGGAAACGCTCGAAGAAGCGCTCGCAACGGTCGAATTAGGCCACCTGTTTGCGATGGTCGATGTGGTCGACGCCGGTCAGGTACATCTCTTTTACACGGGGAAGCTTGTCAGCGACTACGGTGTCGGCGAAGAAACGCTAGAAAGCGCGCTATACAGCGAGGACGAGATCCCGTGGGACGAGATCGCATTCCACAGCGGTAAATTCGCGTTGGAAAAGTACTTTGAGGACCGTGGCAGGAATAACGGCGTGCACGTGCACGAACTGCGTAGATCGACGTCCTGAATAGCGCTAAGGCGCAGCGCTCTCGAGGCGTGTGTTGAGCGTCGCTGCCGGCAAATATCCACCGATCAACGTGCCATCTTCCAGAACAATCGCGGGCGTACCGTTAAGACCAACATCCTGTCCGAGCATGTAGTGGCGCGTCAGGATCGAGGTATCGCATTTCGATGTCTCGAACTTCTGATCGAGCTTGGCTGCCGTTAGCGCGCGACCGCGATCGCTCGCACACAGAACGTCTTCCGACGTACTCCATGCACGCGACGCCGGACCGTTACGCGGGTACAGCACATAGCGAACCGCGATCCCAAGGCTCATATATTCGTCTATCTCGGAGTGCAGCTTGCGGCAATACGTGCAGTCAACATCGGTAAACACGGTAACCGAATGCTTGACCTCTGCGGGCGAGAACAGAATCGCGTCCTTGTCTTCCAGCGCGCTAACCAGAACGCGCCTGGCGTCCGTGCGGGTCTGCTCGCTCAGGTTGACCTGCCTATCGAGATCGATGAGATCGCCCTGCAGCAGGTAGCGACCGTCCGCCGAAATATAGGCGACGATCGATCCCTTCTGGACCGTGTACCAGCCTTCGATCGGGCTCGGGTTTACATGTTCTGGTCCGATAGCATCGAACATCTCGGCCACTTTGGCGCGAGCCTGCGCGAGCTGCGGATCGTCATCAGCCGCATAGGCTGACGTTGCCAGCAAGACAACAGATGTGGCTACGAGCAGCCCTGAGAGCGTGTTGGAGAGTTGATTCATTAAGTTAACCCGTGTGCGAAGCGCGGCAAGTTTAACAAACAGACCCATGAAGCGGGTGTTTTGTTGCACTGAATATTCCGCCCTCGAGGCGATCCCGTGGGGCAGCTATCCGCGCGGGTGGTGTTCGCCGTGCAGGTCCTTGAGGCGTTCACGCGCCACGTGAGTATAAATCTGCGTCGTCGAGAGGTCGCTGTGGCCCAGCAACATCTGTACAACACGCAGGTCCGCTCCGCGATTCAGCAGGTGCGTGGCAAACGCGTGGCGCAGGCTGTGCGGCGACATCTTCTGGCGCACGCCGGCTTTCTCGGCATAGCGCTTGATGATGTGCCAAAAGGCCTGGCGCGTCATGCGATCGCCGCGTCGGGTGGGGAACAGGTAGTCGGTCTGGCGCTCGAGCAGAATCTCCATGCGCGGGCCGTTGATAAATTCTTTGAGCCAGCGCTGCGATTCTTCACCCAGCGGGATAAGACGTTCGCGGTCGCCCTTGCCCACGATGCGCAGGACGCCCTGATTGAAGTTGATCTGAGATTGCTTGAGGTTGATGAGCTCTGAAACCCTGAGGCCGGTCGCATACAACAGCTCCAGCATGGCGCGGTCGCGATGGCCGAGTGGCTCGTCCGTGTTGGGCGCATTCAACAATGCATCAACTTCGTCTTCCGACAGCGTCTTGGGCAATGAGCGGCCGATACGCGGCATTTCAATCTCTGCGGTCGGGTCTGTATCGCGCATGCCTTCGCGCATGATGTAACGGAAGAAACGACGGAAGCTCGACAACTGGCGTGCAGTCGACCGCGGCTTGGCGCCGGACTCGACACGCTTTGCTATGAAATCCAGGAGGTCGGCTTTGTCGGCCTGTTCGATGGACTTCTCGCTCTCGGACAACCCGCGGCCCAGTGTCATGAGGTCGGCGCGATAGGCGCCGAGCGTGTTCTTCGACAGACCACGTTCCATCCAGATAGCATCGAGAAAACGGTCCACGAGCTCTTCCGAGCGCATCACCGTTTTCGACTCAGGCTTGCTTTGTTTGTTACTACTGGCCATAAACGTCCATCTTCCTTAGTCGCACAGTCCTTTGTTGCGGTGAAACTGCCTATGCCAACCGGCGCGTCCTGCTGGTAGCATACCGAGTCACTTTCATCGCCAAGCGACGGATTTTGCAAGGTTTATGAGTATGCTGAGGAACCCCGGGGTCCGGCGTGACCGCTGTCACATATTAGAGAAGGCGTTGACATAAGGTGAACTGGGTCAAACGTACCAAAACCGCAGCATGGGGGCTGTTTGCCTGGCTGTCGTTCACCCTGTCAGTCCTGTTCTCACTACTGGTCGTTCTGATCGTGCCGTCTGCCGAAAGGCGCCAGAAATTGGTGACCTGGGCTGCCAAAATGGTCTTCGTCCTGCCCAGGATCGATGTCCAGGTGCGTGGCATGGACAATCTCCCGACTGATAACTGCATTATCGTCGCCAACCACGCCAGCTACCTCGACGGACCCCTGCTCAAAGGATACCTGCCGTGGCGATTCAATTTTGTGATCAAGGGCGAAATGCGGGACTTTGCTCCGGCACATTTCCTGCTGCGGCGTTCCGGCTCGAAATTCGTCGAACGCACGGACATCAAGGGCAGCACGCGCGATGCCCGACAGATCGTCAAGGCCGCCCTGGACGGCGAATCACTGGGCTTCTTCCCGGAAGGGACCTTTCGCAAGGAACCTGGCGTTGGCCGTTTCCGGCCAGGCGCCTTTGTTGCCGCCATCAAGGGCGATATGCCTGTCGTCCCGATCTCGATCGGTGGATCGCGTTACATGCTGCCTGCCGGCCGATTCCTGCCGTGGAATGGGCCTTTGACCATCGATATCCTGCCAGCCATCGCCCCTGGCGATCCCGATTTCGAGACGAGCCGCGGCCTCGCCGAAGCCGCACGCCAACGAATTCTGGCGGTGCTCGGCGAGCCCGACTTACTGGTCAATGAGGACGAGTCCGCCGCACCCGGCTAGCATATTTGTAGTATTGCGCGGCGCCGTAAATTGCAGGACAGTAGCGGCGCCTTCATCAATCCCCGCAAAGGCTGGAGCAAAGCAAAATGAGTTCAGACGCTGTCGTAATCGTAGCCGCCAAACGCACGCCTATCGGCGCATTCCAGGGAGCGCTGAGCGGTGCCACCGCAACTCAGCTCGGCGCCGCTGCCATCAAGGGAGCGGTCGACGGAACCGGCATTGACGCCGCCGATATTGATCGTGTCATCATGGGTTGCGTGCTGCCGGCGGGCCTCGGCCAGGCGCCGGCCCGGCAGGCCGCCCTGGGCGCCGGCATCCCGGAAGGTGTGCCCTGCGTCACCGTCAACAAGATGTGTGGTTCCGGTATGGAAGCCATCATCCTGGCGCATGACATGATCAAAGCCGGCAGCGCCGGTATCGTGGTCGCCGGGGGTCTCGAATCAATGAGCAATGCCCCCTACCTGCTGCCCAAGGCACGGGACGGCTATCGAATGGGTCACCAGGAAGTTCTTGACCACATGTTCTTTGACGGGCTCCAGGACCCGTATGAAGGCAAGATGATGGGGCACTTCGCCCAGGTCACTGCAGACAAATATGGATTTTCGCGCGAAGAAATGGATGCGTTTGCCACCGAATCAGCGGTGCGCGCACAGCGGGCGGTAGCCGACGGGTCATTTACCGGAGAAATAGCCCCCGTTACCATCAAGTCGCGCCGCGGAGAAACGGTAGTCGATACGGACGAAACTCCAGGCAACGTCAGCGTCGAAAAGATCCCGACATTGCGCCCGGCTTTTGCCAAAGACGGCACCGTCACCGCAGCCACATCCTCGTCGATCTCCGACGGCGCGGCGGCCGTGCTGATGATGACGGCAGCCGAAGCAAAAAAACGCGGACTGACACCGATCGCCAAAATTGTCGGTCACTCAGCGTTTGCTCACGAACCTGCATGGTTTACGACAGCACCGGTCTACGCATTGAAAAAACTGCTCGATGCACAGGGCTGGACGCCGGACGACGTCGACCTGTTCGAAATCAATGAGGCCTTTGCGGTCGTGACCATGGCGGCTATGAAAGACGTCGGCATCAGCCACGCCAAGGTGAACGTGAACGGGGGCGCCTGCGCAATGGGCCATCCGATCGGAGCAACAGGCTGCCGCATCTCGGTCACACTGCTGCATGAGCTTGCCGCTCGTGGTCTGACGCGCGGCATTGCAACTCAGTGCATCGGTGGCGGCGAAGCCACAGCCGTCGCTTACGAAATTCTTTAGGGAGAGATTTCTGTGAAATTGTCAGAAGCTAAAGCCGTCATCACCGGCGGCGCATCGGGCCTGGGCTTTGCAACCGCACAGCGCGTCATCGACGAGGGTGGCCAGGTCGTGCTGCTCGATATTAACGATGCTCTTGGTGCAGAAAGTGTGGCGAAACTGGGCGACCGCGCGAGCTATGTCAGCACCGACGTATCGAAAGAAGATTCAGTCAAAGCTGCGGTTCTAAAGGCCAAAGAGACGATGGGCGGCATTACGCTCGCCGTGAATTGCGCCGGGGTTGCTAATGCAGGTCGCGCACTGGGTCGTGAAGGACCCTGGCCTACAGAGAACTTCAATCGCGTCATTCAGATCAACCTGGTCGGCACCTTTAACGTCACCAAGGAAGCCGCAGCGATCATGAATGAGAACGAGCCGAGTGAAGATGGCGAACGTG
Source organism: Gammaproteobacteria bacterium (assembly GCA_024639825.1). Taxonomy (GTDB): domain Bacteria; phylum Pseudomonadota; class Gammaproteobacteria; order Steroidobacterales; family Woeseiaceae; genus UBA1847. The sequence continues at coordinate 6,567 of JAHEGH010000026.1, read as the reverse complement.
GCGTCATTATCAGTACCGCATCCATCGCTGCATTCGAGGGCCAGATCGGCCAGGCCGCCTACGCGGCGTCGAAAGGCGGCGTGCATGCGATGATGCTGCCGTTGGCCCGCGAGTTCGCAAACTTCGGCATCCGGGTGAACACCATCGCACCGGGCATCATGCTGACGCCAATGATGGCCGGCATGTCTGAAGAAGTGCAGGCATCGCTTGCGAGCCAGGTTCCTTTCCCGAAGCGCCTGGGTCACCCCGGGGAATACGCCAATACGGTCGCGTTCATCTACGAAACGACGTATGTGAACAGCGAGACCATCCGTTGTGACGGCGCTATCAGGATGCAGGCCAAATAAGGTACCGGACACCCTATTTCGACAATTTAGGTACCGGACACCTTATTTCCAGTCTAAATCCGATGTGACTTAGACTGGAAATAAGGTGTCCGGTACCTAATTACATGTTTGCGTAATTGGGGCCGCCGGTGCCTTCGGGCACCGTCCAGACGATATTCTGTTTCGGGTCCTTGATATCGCAGGTCTTGCAGTGCACGCAGTTGGCCGGGTTGATCTGGAATACCTTCTCGCCACCCTCCTCCACAATCTCGTAAACGCCTGCCGGGCAATAACGCTGCGCGGGTTCATCGTACTCGGGCAGGTTGTACGCAACCGGAATCGACGCGTCCTTAAGCTTCAGGTGTGAGGGCTGGTCTTCCTCGTGATTGGTGCTCGACAGGAATACGGAGGACAGCTTGTCGAACGTAAGCACACCGTCGGGTTTCGGATACTCAATGACCTTTGCTGCAGAAGCCTTGTCCAGGCATTCATGATCAGGATCCGTGTTGTGCCATGTAAATGGCAGTTTGCCGAAGAAAATATTCTGGTCGATGAATGCGAACACGCCACCGAAGAACATGCCCAGCTTGTGTAATCCCGGGCCAAAATTGCGGCCTCTGTACAGTTCCTTGTAGACCCAGGATGCATTGACGCTTGCTTCGAAATCGCTGAGTTCGGACTGTCCCTGGTCACCCGACGACAACGCCTTCTGGATACTCTCCGCGGCCAGCATGCCTGTCTTGATCGCCGTGTGCGCACCCTTGATCTTGACGCCATTCAGGAACCCGGCGCCGCAGCCGACGAGCATCCCGCCCGGGAAGGCCAGCTTTGGCAATGACTGGAGACCGCCCTTGTTAACTGCGCGTGCACCGTACCCAATACGCTTACCTCCCTCGAGGTAGCAGCGGATTTTCGGGTGCGTCTTCCAGCGCTGGAACTCATCAAAGGTGGATAAGTGCGGGTTCCTGTAATTCAGCGCAATAATCAGGCCCAGGTACACCTTGTTGTTGGCAGCGTGATAGAGGAACCCACCACCTTCCGTATGGTTGTCCAGCGGCCAGCCCGTCGTATGCACAACCAGCCCTTCCTCATGCCGTTCCGGCTCGACCTCCCAGACTTCCTTGATACCGATACCGTAGTGCTGAGGGTCTGCGTTCTGGCGAAGGTTGAAGGTGTCCATGACCTCTTCACTGAGGTTGCCGCGAACGCCCTCGGCAAAGATCGTATATTTGCCAAGCAGCTCATATCCCGGCGTGTAGGAACTCTTCCGGTGCCCATCCTTGCCGACACCCATGTCGCTGGTTGCCACGCCGGTAACGCGGCCGTCGCTATCGTAGAGCACTTCGGAAGCCGCAAAGCCCGGGAATACATTGACGCCCATCCCCTCAGCCTGTTCGCCGAGCCACTGGCAAAGCTGCCCCAGGCTGATGATGTAATTGCCGTGATTGTGCATTGGGCGTGGCAGGAACAGGCCCGGTACCGGGGCGGCGCCCGTTTCACTGGTCAGGAAATGGACCCGGTCTCCCGTGCACTCGGTCTTCACCGGCGCGCCCTTCTCCTTCCAATCGGGTATGAGTTCGTCCAGGCCTGACGGCTCGAACACGTTTCCGGACAGGATGTGCGCACCGATTTCAGACCCTTTCTCCACCACGACAACTGACAGGGTGTCGTCAAGCTGCATCAGACGGATGGCAGCGGCCAGCCCTGCGGGCCCGCCGCCAACAATTACGACATCGAACTCCATCGATTCGCGTTCAGTTTCTTCCGACATATTCCGTGGCACCTTCTCTTGTTGGACCCGTCCTGACAGCCATGTAATCTAGCCCTGCTGCAGCAGCGCTGCAAATACATCCTTGAGGGTAGATTGAATATACGCGAAGCCTACGAAGAGAGCCTGCACCGGGACGGCCATATCGAAGATTCGGCGCAACTCGACGTCATTGCGCGATTCGAAGATCTGCAGGCAAGAATCCTGGCGCAGCGTCCGCGCAAAGGTGGATTGCGCACGATGTTTTTCCGCAGCGAGCCTCGCGAAATTCTAAGTGGGCTGTACATCTGGGGAGGCGTCGGCCGCGGCAAGACCTTCCTGATGGATCTCTTCTTCCAAACCCTGCCCATCGAACAGAAACGGCGCATTCATTTCCACCGCATGATGCAAGACGTACATAAGCGCATGAAGACGCTCAGCTTTGTCGAGGATCCGCTCGATAAGGTCGCGGCAAGCATCGCACAGGGTACGCGCGTGCTGTGTTTCGACGAATTCTTCGTTAGCGATATCGGTGACGCGATGATACTGGGTCGACTCCTTGAGGGACTATTCAGTCGCGGTGTTACGCTGGTCACCACCTCGAATGCATCGCCAGACGAGCTGTACAAGGAAGGATTGCAGCGGCAGCGCTTCCTGCCGGCGATCGAGCTTCTCAAAAGACACACCGACGTGATCAACATGGACGGCGGTACCGACTACCGCCTGCGCATCCTGCAAAAAGCCGGCACCTACCTGACTCCGGATGACGAAAAGGCCGCAGAGAAGCTCAATTACTTTTTCAACGAGACAGCATCCACGGACGTGGCAACCGATATTGACCTCGATATCAATGGCCGCGATATACGTGCCCGCCGATGCGCCAAGGGCGTAGCCTGGTTTCGCTTTACTGACATTTGCGATGGGCCACGCAGCCAGTCCGACTATATTGAGATTGCACGTTGGTACCCCTCAGTCATCGTCTCAGGCATTCCGCAGTTTGACGCGCTGCGAGACGATCAGGCACGGCGGTTCATTTCCCTGGTCGACGAATTCTACGATCGCCGCGTGAAGCTGATTCTCTCTGCCGACGTAGATGTGCCGGATCTGTACGCCGGCTCGCGGCTATCCTTCGAATTCAGCCGCACTCAGAGCCGCCTTATCGAAATGCAGTCCACCGAGTATCTCGCGCTGCCACACCTCGCGTGATAGATTGGCCGAGCAATGAGTCAAGATCTGAAACTTGAAAACTTCATGCCCTACCGGCTTGCCGTGCTATCCAACACGGTCAGTACCACGGTCGCGCGGGCCTACGACAAGCGGTTTAGCGTTTCGATCCCCGAATGGCGCGTCATCGCGGTACTTGGGCGCTTTCCGGGGCTATCCGCTGTCGAGGTCGCAGAACGCACCTTGATGGACAAGGTCGCCGTAAGCCGGGCTGTCACCAAGCTAATCAAGAATGGACGCATTGACCGGGAATTTGCCGATGCGGACAAGCGCCGTTCTATCCTGAATCTTTCCGATGATGGCAAGAAACTACACGACGAAATCGCAGAACTCGCCCTTGGATTCGAGCGCGATCTGCTTGAGGGACTCTCGGAAGAAGAGCTGGGTCAGCTCAACAGCATCATGGAACGCCTGCTGGCTCGCGCCCGCCTGATCGGCACGCCCTGATCCTGGGAATAGGTACTTTAAACGTTGTAACCGGCTGCCCAATGTAGGCTAAAATTCCCGCTTCTGGGACATCCGCACCCACCAAGGCACTCGCAGTGACATCAAAATCCAATCGACGCAGCGGAGATGCGCGCCAGCAAATTATTGACGCCATCCTGACATCGCGCGCAAGCACTCGTTCGCTGAAAAAACCATCTGATATTAAACGGTTCCTGAAGCAGTATTTCGCGAACGTACCCTACGACGACCTCGAGGGACGCTCCGAGCCGATAATGGCCCGGGTTGCGCTCGATCACCTTGAGTTCGGCGTCGAGAGACGCCCCGGCGAGGTTCTGTTGCGAATTTTCAATGCAACGGAAAAAGATCACGGTTATTCATCCGCGTTCACCTTTGTCGAGATGATTAATGACGACATGCCGTTCCTCGTCGACTCGGTTGCCGCCGCAATCAATCGCCTGAATCTCGCGGTGCACATTACGGTACATCCGATCATATTCGTCACCCGCAACGAGAACGGCAAACTACAATCCATTACCAAAGCCGATGATGGTCATGCGGTGCGCGAATCGTTTATTCGTTTCGCGATTTCTCGCGAGATCGATCCGCAGCGACTCAAACGCCTGCACAAGGAAATCACCAAGGTTCTCTCAGACGTACGTGTCTCAGTCCGCGACTGGCGCGCGATGCGCGAGCGCATGTACGAAACGCGCGAGCTTCTTGAGAACGGTCCGAAAGGCGTCGACCCGCTCCTGCGCACAGAAAGCCAGGACCTGCTCCAATGGTTAGCCGACGAACATTTCACATTCCTGGGCTACCGCGAATACAAACTCAGAAAACGCGGAAAACGAACCTACCTGAATGCCGTCAAAGGTACCGGACTCGGTGTCCTTAGCCGTGAAAATGGCAAGCACAACTCGATCGAACTAACCGAAGCAATGCAGCGCATGACACGTTCGCGTGACTGGCTGATACTGACCAAGGCGAATTCGCGCTCGACGGTGCATCGTTCTGCGTTCCTCGACTACGTCGGCGTGAAAATCTACGACAAGAACGGCAACGCCGTCGGTGAACATCGATTTATTGGCTTACTGACTTCGATCGCGTACAGCGAAAGCCCGACCAATATTCCGTTGCTGCGCCACAAGGTGCGCAGGATCTTTGAGCGCGTTCAGGTCGATGTCGCCGGTCATCGTGGCAAGGCGCTGTTGCATATCATTGAAACCTATCCGCGCGAAGAGCTATTCCAAAGCACGGTTCAGGATCTTACTCGTACGACGCTTGGCATACTGAATCTGCAGGATCGGCAACGCGTAAAACTATTTCTGCGACGCGACACGTTCCGGCGCTTTTTCTCCTGCCTGGTATTTGTACCCAGGGAGAAATATACGACGGCTATCCGCCGCAAGATCGAAGCGCTACTCACTGAGGCGTTTGGCGGCGTATCCGTCGACTCATCGGTGCAGATTTCCGAGTCGGCCCTGGCGCGGGTGCACCTCATTGTGCGCACGCCGGACGGCAAACGCCCACGCATCAGTATTCAGAAGATCGAGCAACAACTGGCTGAACTCGTGATTACCTGGTCGGACCGCCTGCGCGACGAAATGGTCCGGGCGTATGGAATTGACGAGGGTGAAAAGCTCCATCGCATTTATGGCCCGATATTCCCTGCCGGCTATCAGGACGACACCTATCCCTCCGAAGCCTGTTCCGACATCCGCGTCATCGATCAAATGTTGCGTGACGGCGTCTCCCGCAGTGTTGACCTCTATGCGGCGGATAAGCTGAAGGCAGGCGACCTGCGTTTCATCGTCTACAGCATCGACAATCCGATTGTGCTCTCTGATGCGCTGCCAATCGTTGAGGAAATGGGCGCAGCGGTTTACACAGAACATCCCCACGAATGCCGGCTGGAGTCGGGCCAGACATTCTGGATCCAGGATTTCCACCTGCGTCACGAGTGTGGAACTGCAGTCGATGTCGAAGCAGTATCCGAACGCTTTGAACAGTGCTTCATGGCCGTCCTCGCTGGTGAGGCGGAAAATGACGGCCTCAATCGACTCGTCGTCGCTGCCGGCCTGACGTGGCGCGAGGTCACCCTTTTGCGTTGCTATGCGAAGCACATCCTGCAACTCCGCGTGCCGTTTAGTCAGGCCTACATGGAAGACGTACTCGTGGCGCATGCGGAACTTGCGGGCCTGCTGGTCGAACAATTCAAACTGCAGTTCGATCCGGACATAGCCAAGTCCAAGCGCTCGAAAGAGCTAAAAGCGATCAGGGCCAAAGTCCAGCGCGGTCTGGCGAAAGCCCGCAACGTCGACGAGGATCGCATTCTTTCGGCTTTTGCCGGCGGCATTAACGCGACCTTGCGCACCAACTACTTCCTGACGATCGACGGCGCGTTCAAGAACTTTATTTCAATCAAACTCAATCCGGCCGAACTGCCGGAGGTTCCGTTACCCAAACCCAAGTACGAGATCTTCGTGTACTCGCCTGAAGTAGAGGGCGTTCACCTGCGCGGCGGCGATATCGCGCGCGGCGGACTGCGCTGGTCGGATCGCCGTGAAGATTTCCGGACGGAAGTACTGGGCCTGATGAAGGCGCAGATCGTCAAGAATACGGTGATTATCCCGACCGGAGCCAAGGGCGGCTTCTTTCCGAAACTTGCGCCTGAGGGCGACCGCGATGCCATCTTCAAGAATGGCGTGCATTGCTACAAGACGCTCATTCGAGGCCTGCTTGACGTAACTGACAATGTTGTGGACGACGTCGTCGTTACACCCGATCGCATCATCCGTCGTGACGGTGATGACCCCTACCTGGTTG
>JAHEGH010000148.1 GCA_024639825.1 Gammaproteobacteria bacterium | reverse complement strand
ATTTACAGTCTGCGGCGATCAGACGGAAATTTGACTGCCCACATGAGGGTTTGAAGCGAGTATATTTAGCGAACTTTCACCACCAACTATTTCAAATTCGACTTTTTACACAGCCTCGGCCAGAAGCGGCCATCCAAGTCTGAGCGGGCCGCAAAACGAAGGGAAGCTACGTCATCAGCTTGGGAAGCTGATGTTCTACCGTTGAACTACACCCGCAAATCAGGGAGTTACACCTCACTTAGGTCTGGCTGAGCATAAAAGTGAGCGTACTTGGATTCTAAGCGATTCTCCGACTCTGGGAGAAGAATTTTCCGGCACGCCGGAATCAGCAACCCAACAAGTTCAGTTCCATTTTCATTCGGAACGCCTTTCCGAAACAGGCAGGTCAGGGAACATCTGCCGCGCGCGGGTGGTCGCGAACTCGATAAAGGCCCGCAGCGCCCTGGGAACATGACGATTGCCGAGACGAACCAGCGACAACGTCTCAGAATTCAGTCTCCAATCGGGCATCACCTCGGTAAGCTTTCCGGACGACATCAAGTCTGGTCGAACAATGGGAGGCAAGTCGCCAATGCCCGCACCGTCCGCGAGCGCGCAAGCAAGTCCTGCGTAGTCGTTCATGGCTAGCACCGGCTTTACTTCGACGGTCTCGATCTCGTCGCCGCGCACGAACGACCATCGGTGCCCTGCCACAGAAGTGCCAAATGCAAGCACGCGGTGATCAGGCAAGTCTTGCGGGCATTCGATCGGATCATGTCGTGCAAGGTATTCGGGGCTCGCAACAAGCTGGCGACGATATCTCAACAAGGGAGTCGCGACGAGTGCCGAATCTTTCAGCTCTCCCACGCGCAGGGCAATGTCGACGCCCTCGGCGATATGATCGACGAAGCGCTGGGTGGCCATCACCTGTACCGACACCAGCGGATAGGTCGACTGGAAAGCGGAAAGGAGTGGCGCAAGCAGACTGTCGGCAATACTAGGCGGGGTGGAAATACTGACGCGGCCCCGTACCTCGGCGAGTCTGTTCGAGACGATGGCATCAATCGCCTCGGCAACCTCAACACTGCGCTGGGCTTCATAAAGCACTTCAAGGCCAATATCGGTGAGCCGCAATTTCCTGGTCGATCTCTCGATCAATTGAACGCCAAGGCTGTCCTCGAGCTCGGCAACCTTTCGCGAAACCGTGGATATCGGCATATCCAGGCGTCTCGCCGCAGCGGAAAAACTGAGTAATTCCGCCACACGGGCGTAGATCGCCAGCGCATTGAGATCAATCCTGATTTTCCCAATCATGGGAAAGTTATTCCATAAAATACCCACTAATACAATATCTGGAATAACGCTATGTTGTTCTCACGGCAATCCTGCCTCCGAACGAAGAAGGAATCTCGCTATGAAAAACATCGTTTTGACGACAATGGCTGCCGGCGTCGCACTCGCGGCCTCTATACCAGCATTGGCAGAGGACACGAACACAAGCGCTATCCAGAACGTACTGTCGACATACGAAACGGCCCTTAACACGCAGGACACCGACACGATAGTCTCGTTGTACGCGGACGACGGCGTCTTCATGCCGCAGCACAGCCAGCCCCAGGTCGGTCGCGACAACATTCGCGCCGCTTATTACCGCGTGTTCGAGGCCATCACGCTCGACGTCGAATTCGAGGTGGATGAAATCCGACAACTATCCGGCGACTGGGCGTTCGTCCGTACGCGCTCCGACGGCACCGTGAAAATCAACGCCACCGGCGACAGCGGTCCCGAGGGAAACCAGGAACTATTCCTGTTCCAGCGCACCGAGGATGGCAACTGGAAAATCGCGCGATACATCTTTTCAACCACCAACCCACCGCGCGGCTAGGGCCGTGAGCACAGGAGACAGAACCATGTTCGATCGTATTCTTTATTACGCTGATTTCCCGGCCAGGACTGCCATGGCAGCCATTTTCTTACTCTCAGGCATATCGAAGATCGGTGCGTTCGAGGCCACCCAGGGTTACATGGAAGCGTTCGGCGTGCCGGACATATTGCTCAGCCCGACCATCGTATTTGAAATCCTGGCGGGTATTGCACTTTTGCTCGGCTTTGGCGTGCGCCAGGCAGCCTTTTTGTTGGCCGGGTTCTCGATTATCGCGGCGCTGATATTTCACCGCGATTTCGGCGATCAAATTCAACAGATCATGTTCCTCAAGAACGTGGCAATAGCCGGTGGCCTCCTGCTTCTCGCCAGGAACGGATCACCGTCGCTGTCGCTTGAACGGGTATTGCCGGGTCGCCGGGAAGCAGCGCAATGACCCTTGCAATGAAGGCCGCCGTTGTTTACGAGTCCGGCGGACCGGAGGTGCTCAAAATTGAGCGTCGCCCCGTTCCCGAGCCGACCGACGGCGAAGTGTTGATTCGCGTGCGTGCATTCGGATTGAACCGGTCCGAACTCTTTACCCGCCAGGGCCATTCGCCGAACGTTGCCTTTCCCAGGATCCTGGGAATCGAAGCGGTCGGAGAAGTCGCCGCGGCGCCGGGGGGAGAATTTGCGAAAGGCGACATCGTCGCAACGGCGATGGGTGGTATGGGACGACAATTCGACGGCGGTTATGCAGAGTTCACGATGGTGCCGGCCCACCATATCCATAAGCTCGAAACAACGCTCGACTGGCAGGTGCTGGGCGCGATACCTGAAATGCTGCAAACAGCCTGGGGCGCGCTTTTCAAGTCGCTGAAGCTGGAAAAAGGTGACACGCTCCTGGTCCGCGGAGGAACAACCTCAGTCGGACTTGCGGCAGCCGCTATTGCAAAGCGCCTTGGCGCGATCGTCGCCGCAACGACCCGCAAACCTGAAAGCGAAACGCTGCTGCGCGAGAACGGAGCGGACCAAGTGTTTATTGATGACGGTGAAATTGCGAACGATGTACGAACGGTTTTTCCGTGTGGTGTGAACAAAGTGCTCGAACTGGTCGGCACGACGACATTGAAAGATTCCCTGAAAGCCACCCGCACAGGGGGAATCGTGTCGATGACAGGCATGGTCGGCAATTCATGGTCGTTCGATGATTTCAGTCCAATGGCCGTTATACCCACTGCTGTTAGCCTGACAACCTATTCGGGAGGAGTCGAGGATTTCATGCGGACGCCGCTGCAGGATCTCGTTCGCGATATCGAATTGGGCGCACTGAAACCGAGGATAGGCAAAGTCTTCAATTTCAAAGAGATCGTCGAGGCACATCGAACCATGGAAAACAACAATGCTGGCGGCAAGATCGTCGTATTAACATAGGCGACGGCCAATCGACGTTGGTCGAACCCGTGACTTCTTTCGTGAGGCTAAAACTGAGCATACTCAGAAAGCCTGCTGTAATCAGTTGGTTACTTTTGGGTGATCTAACTTGTTGAAAACGATGGTCAGTGGACCACGTAAATCAAGCGGTTATTAATGTGGCCAACTCAGCGACTCCGATTGGGAAGCTGATGTTCTACCGTTGAACTACACCCGCATATCAGGGAGTTACGTCTCATTTGGGCTTGGCTGAGCACAAAAGTGAGAGTACCCGGATTCT
>JAHEGH010000147.1 GCA_024639825.1 Gammaproteobacteria bacterium | reverse complement strand
GCCGGCGAGGCGCCGACTAGCCCCGAGGACTCCCCGACCGAGGACTCCCCGACCGAGGACTCCCCGACCGAGGAGGTCCCGACCGAGGAGGTCCCGACCGGCTGAGCGCGACAGGATAGATAAATCGGCGGTCGGACCCCAATTATCGGGAAACGGCACCGATAGGCCCGGCATTCGGATAATTGGGGTCCGACCCCAAATTGTTCGTTTTGGTTGACAGCCTGGGAGACCGGACCCTAGAATTTCCGGCTGCTCCGGCTGAAAAGACGCCAGCCGGTCACTAACGGCCATCGAGCGCGCTCGAGGCCAAAGGAATGATGAGGCCCGGATGCCGAGACCCGGCAACGGGCCCATCTTTATGTACGGACAATATATGGCGACGACCAATCAACTAGTCAGGGCACCGCGTGCGACGAAACCGGCCAAGAGCAACGTGCCGGCCCTCGGCGCGTCACCGCAGAAGCGTGGCGTGTGCACTCGTGTCTATACCACGACGCCGAAGAAGCCCAATTCGGCGATGCGTAAGGTTGCGCGCGTTCGCCTGACGAATGGATTCGAGGTTACGAGCTACATCGGCGGTGAGGGCCACAACCTGCAAGAGCACTCGGTCGTCCTAATTCGGGGCGGTCGCGTCAAGGATCTGCCGGGCGTGCGCTATCACGTCGTGCGCGGAACGCTCGACTGCTCAGGTGTCGGCGACCGTCGCAAGGGTCGTTCGAAGTACGGCTCGAAGCGCCCGAAGAGTTAAACCACTACAACGAATCCAATTACCAACGGTCTTTCGATCTAACCCATGTCTCGTAGAAGCCAAGCGCCTCGCCGTGTCGTCCTTCCCGACCCCAAGTACGGGAATTTGATGCTCGCTAAATTCATCAACATGGTCATGTTGAGCGGCAAAAAATCAGTTGCCGAGCGTATCGTCTACGGTGCGCTGGATCGGATCGCCGAGCGTTCCGGTCAGGACGAGGAACGCTCGCTCGAATTGCTGAGCCAGGCGCTCGAGAACATCAAACCGTCTGTCGAGGTGAAGTCACGGCGCGTCGGTGGCGCCACCTATCAGGTGCCCGTCGAGGTACGCACGACACGGCGTGAGACGCTCGCGATGCGTTGGGCTATAGATGCTGCACGGAAACGGTCTGAGAAGACGATGGCGCTGCGGCTCGCGCACGAGTTGCTCGATGCAGCTGAGAATAGAGGGTCGGCGGTCAAGAAGAGAGAGGACACCCACCGAATGGCGGAGGCCAACAAGGCATTCGCGCACTATCGGTGGTAAGACATCGCATTGAGGCAAGGACGTGGCACGGCAGACCCCTATCGAGCGGTATCGCAACATCGGCATCATGGCGCATATCGATGCCGGCAAGACGACGACAACTGAACGTATCCTGTTCTACACAGGCGTTTCCCACAAGATTGGCGAGGTTCACGATGGCGCTGCCGTCATGGACTGGATGGAGCAGGAGCAAGAGCGCGGCATAACGATCACGTCGGCCGCGACGACCTGTTTCTGGAAGGGCATGGATCAAAGCCTTCCGGAATACCGCATCAACATCATCGATACGCCCGGTCATGTCGACTTCACGATCGAGGTCGAGCGCAGCTTGCGCGTGCTCGACGGTGCCGTTGCGGTGTTCTGCTCGGTCGGCGGTGTCGAGCCGCAATCCGAGACAGTCTGGCGGCAGGCCAACAAATACGGCGTGCCGCGCATGGCGTTCATCAACAAGATGGATCGGGCCGGCGCGAACTATTTTCGTGTCGTCGAGCAGATTCGACAACGGTTGAAGGGCAACCCGGTGCCGCTACAGATTCCGATCGGTGCCGAGGAAAACTTCGAAGGTGTCGTCGACCTGATCAAGATGAAGGCGATTGCCTGGGACGACGGCACGCAGGGTATGAGCTTCGAGGAGCAGGATATACCCGAATCGCTTGCAGCGACTGCCGCCGAATGGCGGGAGAAGCTCGTCGAGGCGGCTGCCGAAAGCGACGAAGCGTTGCTCGACAAGTACCTGGAATCCGGCGACCTGTCGAATGACGAGATCAAGCGCGGTATTCGCGGGCGCTGTCTCGCCGGTGAGATCACGCCGGTACTGTGCGGTTCGGCATTTAAGAACAAAGGCGTACAGGCCGTGCTCGATGCCGTTGTCGACTATCTGCCGGCGCCGATCGAGCGCCCGCCGATCCATGGCGTGCTCGAGGACGAGACTGGGGGCGAGCGTTCGGCTGACGACAAGGAGCCGTTCGCGGCGTTGGCGTTCAAGATCGCGACTGATCCGTTCGTCGGCAATCTGACATTCTTCCGCGTCTACTCGGGTGTGCTGAGTTCCGGCGATTCGGTTTACAACCCGGTTAAATCCAAGCGCGAGCGCATCGGCCGCATTCTCCAAATGCACGCGAACGATCGCGAGGAGCTCAAGGAAGTGCGCGCCGGGGATATCGCTGCGGCCGTCGGGCTCAAGGACGTAACGACCGGTGACAGCCTCTGCGATCCGAATGCCGTGATCACGCTCGAGCGGATGGAGTTTCCTGAGCCGGTCATTTCGGTCGCCGTCGAGCCGAAGACCAAGCCCGATCAGGAGAAGATGGGGCTGGCGCTCAGCAAGCTGGCTCGCGAGGATCCCTCATTCCGCGTGCGAACCGACGAGGAATCCGGGCAGACGATCATTTCGGGCATGGGCGAGCTGCATCTGGAGATCATCGTCGATCGCATGAAACGCGAGTTCAAGGTCGAGGCAAACGTCGGCCGGCCGCAGGTTGCGTACCGGGAAACGATTCAGAAGCCGATCGAGCAGGAAGGCAAGTTCGTACGTCAGTCTGGCGGGCGCGGGCAGTACGGCCACGTCTATATCCGCATCGAGCCCAAAGAGCCGGGCTCGGGTTACGAATTCGTCAACGCGATCGTCGGCGGCGCCGTTCCGCGGGAGTACATCCCCGCGGTCGACAAGGGCATTCAGGAGCAGATGGGCAACGGCGTCATCGCCGGGTATCCGGTCGTCGACTGCAAGGTCACGCTCTATGACGGCTCCTATCACGATGTCGACTCCAGCGAGATCGCATTCAAGATTGCGGGCTCGATGGCCTTCAAGGAAGGCGCCGTAAAAGCCAAGCCCGTGCTGCTCGAGCCGATAATGAAAGTCGAGGTCGTGACGCCTGAGGATTACATGGGCGACGTCAACGGTGATTTGAACCGGCGTCGCGGCATCCTGCAGGGTCTCGAGGATGCGCCGCTCGGAAAGATCGTGCGTGCTGAGGTACCGTTGGCCGAGATGTTCGGCTATGCGACGTCGCTTCGCTCGATGAGCCAGGGCCGAGCCACGTACACGATGGAGTTCAGCCATTACGCGGTTGTTCCATCGGGTGTTGCCGAAGAGATCATCAAGGAGCGGAGCTAAGCGCTCCCGCATTTATTCAGGCGCTCCTAGGGGACTAGAGAGGTAGAAGAACGTGTCCAAAGAAAAGTTTGAACGCACGAAGCCGCATGTGAATGTGGGGACGATAGGTCATGTGGATCATGGTAAGACGACGCTGACGGCGGCGTTGACGAAGGTGATGGCGGAGAAGCATGG
>JAHEGH010000146.1 GCA_024639825.1 Gammaproteobacteria bacterium | reverse complement strand
AATGGTTCCTACCCGACAATCGGCGGCAACAGGTCAACCCGACTATCGCTGGGCGGACTACGACGACGAGGCGCTCCTGGACCTTCGCTTCAGCAGCCTCGGCCTGAAGTTCAGGGGCAGCCCGCCGTGGTTCGAGGTCGAGCGGCTGCACGACGAGTTCGAACGCCGTGGCTTGCGATTCAGGCCGCACATCTGGCTGTCGACCGAGTGGTTTTCGCCGGACGGCCTCCCCGGCTTCGCCATGCCCTTCTATCTCGCACACCCGCGCTTGCAGCGACTGGAGCGGACGATGATGGGCGAAGTGGAAGGCGGCAACCGCAAGTGGCGTCACCGAATCATGCGTCACGAGGCCGGCCATGCTATCGACAATGCCTACGGGCTCAGGCGTCGCGCCAGCTGGCGGCGCGTTTTCGGCCGCGCGTCCGCACCCTACCCCGACACCTATTCGCCCCGCCCGAGCAGCCGGCGCCACGTACTGCACCTCGGGCACTGGTACGCGCAGAGCCATCCGACGGAGGACTTCGCCGAGACTTTCGCCGTCTGGCTACAGCCGAAGGCACGCTGGCGCCGCGACTATGCCGGCTGGCCGGCACTGAAAAAGCTCGAGTACGTCGATGCACTGATGGACGAGATGGCCACCAGCAAGCCCAGGCGCCGCAGCCGAAAGGTCATCGAGCCTCTGCGGCAGGTCGACCAGACGCTGGGAGAACACTACCGCCTGAAGCGAGAGCGCTACGGTGGCATTGAGCGGCGCTATGATCGCTGGATAGCGCGTGTCTTCGTTGCGCGTGCTAAACGCCCGCGCGCAACGAGGGCAAGCCGTTTCGTACGCGAAATCGAGCCGCAGCTGCGACGGCTTTTGCAACGGCGCGCAAGGCTGCACCCGTATTACGTGGATCACGCGATCACGCTCGTCAAACAACGCTCACGCCAGCTCGACCTCGTGCTCCGCACGTCCCGCCGCGATGCCAAGCGGCCGGTCGTGCGTCTGCACGAGCGAATCGTCCTGGATATCCTCAATCGCAATCGGGAGAACTACGCCCTGTGAGACGCCGCCGCATTCTGCTCATGGTCCATCCAAACCTTATTCCGCCGGAAGACATCGACGGACTCAGTGAGAAGGAAATCGATGTATTCCGATGCGAATACAACGTCTATTCGACCCTGCGCGACCTGGGCCATGACGTCCGCGTTCTCGGTATTCTCGATCGCCTGACCGAACTGCGCGAAATCGTGAAGGAATGGAAACCGCACGTCGTCTTTAACCTGTTGCAGGAGTTTTCCGGTATCGCGGCATACGAACCGTACGTCGTCGCGTATCTCGAGATGAATCGACAGCGCTACACCGGCAGCAACCCGCGCGGCCTGATGCTGTCGCAGGACAAGGTACTGACGAAACAGGTACTGGCCTCGCACCGCATTGCGACACCTTCCTTTCACCTGTTTCCCTACGGCAAACGCTTCAAGGCGCCACGCAAGGACAAGCTCAGGTTTCCGCTGTTCGTGAAATCGGCAACGGAGGATGCATCGCTGGGCATCGCGCAGGCCTCGATCGTCGAGGACATGACCAAGCTTCGCGAGCGCGTGGAATTCATTCACGACACGGTGCAGAGCGATGCACTGGTCGAGGAGTACATCGACGGGCGCGAGCTGTACATCGGTGTACTGGGCAACAATCGATTGACGACGTTGCCGGTCTGGGAGATGCACTTCGGCACGCTGGCAGACGTGCAGGCCGGCATCGCCACGCGCAAGGTCAAATGGGACCGTAACTACCAGGAAAAGCATGGCATCACGACCGGCCCCGCCGAGGGACTGTCGGAAGCCGAGGTGGAAAAGCTGTCGCGTCTTGCGAAGCGCATCTACAGGGCGCTGCACCTGTGCGGCTTCGCTCGCCTGGACTTTCGCATGCGCGACGACGGCAAGGTATTCCTGCTCGAGGCAAACGCCAACCCGGATCTCACGTACGGCGAGGATTTTGCCGAGTCGGCCGCGTCGGTCGGGATCAGCTACGACAAGCTGATTGCGCGTATCGTCAACCTGGGACTGTCTTATGAGCCGGAATGGCGGCTTTACGAGTGACGATGCTATACCTCGTAAGCGGAACCTCCAGGTCTGGAAAGACACTCATCGCTAAAAAGCTCCTGGCGGACAAGCAGATTCCGTACCTGTCTCTCGACTGGTTGATGATGGGGTTCAATGACGGGATACCCGAATATGGAATTCATCATCTGCTGTGGCCGAACGAAATTGCCGAAAAGATGTGGCCTTTTTTGCAAGGCATGATCGACTGCATGCTCGTCGATGGCATGGACTATGTGATCGAGGGCGAAGCAATGCTTCCTCCGTTGATCGCTGACCTGGTCGAAAAACATCCTGGCAGGGTCAAGGCAGTGTTCGTGGGCTACGCCGAAATCGATGTAGCGGACAAGGTTGCGCTGGTTAAAAAGCACGCCGATGGGGAGAACGACTGGCTGACTAATAGATCAGATGAATATATAAGAGATCACATCGGTAATATGATTGGTTATAGCAAGATGATTAGAAACGGATGCGAGAAACACGGATTGTCTTACTTTGATACGTCTGACGACTTTTTGGGGGCGATCGAAGCAGCAATAGACTTCCTGGTTGGGGATTTGGATTGAAAAGAGTTTTGTAACCGAATTGGTGCGGCCGGAATTCTTGATGCGCAGTTGATACACGCAAATTTCACGTCTGTGCTCACGATCACAGCAGTACGGCGCGGCGGGTTGCCCGGACGGGATCGGAAGTAAAGCTTATGTTCAAATTAAACAGAAATGATCGTAGAGCCAACCTCCTGCTCGAGATCCTGATGATCGTCGTCGGCATCAATGTCGCGCTGTGGTTCGAGAGCTGGTTTCAGGATCTGCAGGACGCCGAGATCGAGGAACGGTACCTCGCCGACCTGCGCGATGACCTGCTGACAGATATCAGAAATCTCGACCGTGTCATCAAGACCGGCGAGGCAAAATTGCAGCAAACAGCGAAGATTATCGAGCTGATGCCGACTTTTACGGACCTGTCGCCTGAGCAGCAGGCGCAAGCGATTTACATACCGCCCAACTACCAGTTCTTTGTGCCGTCTGACTTTACCTATCGTTCGATGCAGGAGAGCGGCGATTTTCGCCTGCTGCGTAATGCGGAGATCAAGAAAAGCATCCTCAAGCTGGACAGGCGCCATAAGGATATCGCCATGATCCAGAAGAACTACCTCCAGGCGATGGATGATGGCTACATTCCCCTGATGATGAATAGCTTCGATATCGCCACCATGACCATCACTGATCCCGCCCTGATTCAGGACCAGCTGTTCAGGAATTTCTTTGTGTACACCGAACAGGACACCGATACGATGGTGGCAATGTACCGACTGGCGCGATCACAGTCTGAGGAACTCGTCGATTTGATCGAGGACGAGCTCGCGCTATAGTTCTGCTCATGGCCGCCGTCTCTTTACCTTTGTCCGGGCTGCACCTGTTGCTGACCTACCAGTGCACGTTCGAGTGCGATCACTGCTTCGTCTGGAGCGGGCCTTTTCAGACCGGGACGATGACCCTCGACACTGTCGACCACATCC
>JAHEGH010000025.1 GCA_024639825.1 Gammaproteobacteria bacterium | reverse complement strand
TACCCGTCCTCGTCGGACCAGAATATTACGGTGCTGCCGCTACCTTACCCGGTATACCGAGGGAAAATTCTGCGCTTCGGCGAGGACCTGGACACTATTGCGAATAGCCAACTCGTAAACGTTAATCGCATTAAACTGTCTCTCGGGTTGAGCGCCAGCTTTCCCGAGAGCAGCGATAATCTGAGTGGCCGTGCGGGAATGCCAGATCTGGACTTGCTCGTAGAAGCTGGACCCGAGTTGAAGTTAACGCTTAGCGGCAGCCCGGACGACGACCGGGAGTTCCTGCTATCGCTACAAGTCCGCGGTGCCGTATCGATGGATGGCTTCGACGCGACCGGTCGCGGCTTCGTATTCAAGCCGGAGTTAGAGTACCTTTATCGCCATTTTTTGGATTCGAAAACAGAGCTGCGCCTTCGAGTCTCACCGGCTTGGGCAACCAGCAACTACGCAAATTTTTTCTACGGTGTCGATGACGAGTTCGCGACCCCTGATCGACCGTCGTTCGATGCGGCGTCAGGCTATCTGAATACTGAATTCCTGTTGGGTTTGAACCGAAAAATAACTAATCGCCTGGAGTTTCGCGGTTCCGTTCGTTTATGGGCGAACAAAGGCTCAGCGAATAACGCGAGCCCCCTGTATCAACGGGACTACGATCGCGGAATTCGCCTGGCACTCTTCTGGACCGTTTGGGAATCGAAGCGACGCACAACAACCAGGAACTGATCGCACAACCCTGCAATTTTAAAGCGCGTTCACCTCAACTCTATTTGAGCGGCAATGCCGTGTCGGCCTTGATCTCTTTGAGGACGATGTTGGATCGAACCTGTGACACGCCGGGCAGGCGAAATATGAAGTCGTCCAGAAAGGCATTGTAGGCGTCGATGTCTGCAACGACGACGCGCAGATGGAAATCGGCTTCGCCGCTGGTCGCGAAGCATTCGAGTATTTCAGGATGACGGTGCACTTCGCGAATAAATCGGTCGACGTTTTCCTGTTCGTGACGTGCCAGGGAAACATGCACTACCGACGAGAAGCCAAACCCTGCCTTGTTACGATTTAACACGACCGCGTAGCGATCGATGATGCCTGCGTCTTCCAGGCTCTTCACACGACGCCAGCAGGCCGAACTCGACATGCCCGTGCGCTCGCCCAGTTCCTGCATGGTGAGACGACTGTCCAGCTGGAGTTCCGAGAGAATTCGTCGGTCTTTACTGTCAAGCATCAATTTTGTCCCGTTTTTCACGAATATTCGGCATATTATACCGAATTTCCGTCTTTAGGCAGAATGATAGGCATACTTTCTCGCGCCCGAACTGCAATACTTCGCGACGATGCTTGATAACTACGAACTCCTTGATCGCTACCGGCGCGAGTCAGGTCGCGTCCTCTTGACCGGCACCCAGGCGCTGGTCCGTATCGCGCTCATGCAGCGCACCGTGGACATGGCAGCTGGCCTCAACACGGCAGGCTTCATCAGCGGCTATCGAGGGTCTCCTCTCGGCATGGTGGACCAGGAACTCTGGCGCGCCCGTCGTTTTCTCGAAGAGAGCAACATCGAGTTTCTCCCGGCCGTCAACGAAGACCTCGCCGCCACCGCCGTACTCGGTTCCCAGCAGGTCGAAACGGATCCGAACAAGACCGTTGATGGTGTTTTCGGTGTCTGGTACGGCAAGGGACCGGGTGTCGACCGTGCCGGCGACGCACTCAAGCATGGCAATGCTTACGGCAGTTCCCCGACGGGTGGCGTGCTGGTTGTCGCGGGCGACGACCACGGCTGCATCTCGTCTTCCATGCCGCACCAGTCAGACGTTGCCTTTCTGACCTTCATGATGCCGCACCTGAATCCCGCGAGTGTTGCCGAATACCTCGAGTTCGGTTTGTACGGCATCGCCCTGTCGCGGTTTTCCGGCATGTGGGTAGGATTTAAGGCGATCACCGAAACCGTCGAGTCCGCGATGTCGGTAGAGCTACCGCCGTATCGGCAGTTCGTCACCCCGAGCGACTTTGTCGTGCCGCCGACCGGACTGCACTACCGCTGGCCCGACTTCCCGGGGCCACAGATCGAGGAACGACTCGAGGCGAAGAAAGCTGCCACGCTGGCCTTCGCCGCAGCCAACCCGATTGACCGCAAAATCTTCGATGTGCCGAACGCGCGTTTCGGCATCGTGACAACGGGCAAGGCGCATCTCGACCTGATGGAAGCACTCCGCCTGCTCGGCATCGACGCGGCGGAAGCGGCACGAATCGGGCTCGACGTTTACAAGGTCGGCATGGTCTGGCCCCTCGAACCCCAGGGCGCCCTGAACTTTGTGCAGGGCAAAAATGAGGTTCTCGTCGTTGAGGAAAAACGCGGCATTATCGAAAGCCAGTTCAAGGAATACTTTTACGACTACCCGGGCCGGAAGCCCAAACACATGGCGGGCAAGGCGGACGAAAATGGTATGCGCCTCGTTCCGTGGGTCGGCGAACTGTCACCCCTGCAACTCGCTCCTATCGTTGCCGGTCGCCTGGACCGGGAGTTCGGCGGCAATCGATTCCGCCGCCTCGCGGAGCAACTCGAGCAGAATCGAGGAGCCGCGATCGCCGTTGAGGGCGCGACTCGAATCCCCTACTTCTGTTCCGGCTGTCCACACAACACATCAACAAAAGTACCCGAAGGGTCCAAAGCGCTGGCCGGCATTGGCTGCCATTTCATGGCCAGCTGGATGGGGCGTGAGACAGATGGCCTGATCCAGATGGGCGGCGAAGGCGTGAACTGGATTGCCCGCTCAAAGTTTAATGGCGGCGAACATGTCTTCCAGAATCTCGGCGATGGCACGTTTTACCATTCTGGCTCGTTGGCAATCAGGCAATCCATTGCCGCCGGCACCAACATCACCTACAAGATCCTGTTCAACGATGCCGTCGCAATGACGGGTGGCCAGCCTGTTGACGGTCCCTTGTCCGTACAGAGTATCGCCCACGCCATGCGCGCCGAAGGCGTCGATCGCATCGCTGTTATTTCGGACGAACCCGAGCTCTTCAGCTCTGGCGATTTTCCGGCAGGAACGACGCTGTCGCATCGCCGCGAACTCGACAGCGTGCAACGCGAACTACGCGAGATCCCGGGCGTCACTGTGCTGATCTACGCGCAAACCTGCGCCACTGAGAAAAGACGCCGTCGCAAGCGTGGCAAGCTCGAAGACCCGAACAGGTTCGTGGTGATCAATGAACTCGTCTGTGAAGGCTGTGGCGACTGTTCGATCGAATCGAATTGCCTGTCCGTAGTGCCGAAGGAAACGAAATTCGGGCGAAAACGCCGAATCGACCAGAACAGCTGTAACAAGGACTACTCCTGTGTCAACGGATTTTGTCCGAGTTTTGTAACGGTGGACGGCGAGATCGAAAGACCACAAGCAGCGGCTGCGTACCAGGATGAGCTGAAAGCACTTGGCGATGTCCTCCCCCTCGCGAACACCCCGGTGATCGACTCGTGCTACGACCTGCTGGTTACTGGTGTAGGCGGTACCGGTGTAGTGACCGTCGGTGCGCTCATCACGATGGCCGCACACCTCGAAGGTAAAGGCGCGAGCGAACTCGACTTCATGGGCTTCGCGCAGAAATTCGGCCCGGTCCTCAGTTACCTGCGTATCGGCGAGCAGCCGGGCAATATCAACCAGGTCCGAATCGAACCAGCCAGCGCCGATGCGCTGATTGGCTGCGACCTTGTGGTCAGCTCATCGCCGAAGGCTTCGATTACTTACCAGCGCGGCCATACTCGCGCCGTCGTCAATTCGGCGGAGATGCACACCGGCGATGTCATCCGGCAACGCGATGCCAACCTGCGCGTCGACGCGAGGCTCGCAGCCATCGAGTCCGCAGTAGGCACCGGCAACCTGTCATCAATGAATGCGAACCGGCTCGCCGAACGGCTCATGGGCGACAGCATTTATGCCAACATCATTATGACCGGCTGCGCCTGGCAGAAGGGCATGATCCCGGTCTCGCTCGAGGCGCTGCTACGTGCCATTGAACTCAACGGCGTGAAAATCGACGCGAACAAGCAGGCATTCACGTGGGGACGCATCGCTGCGCACGACCCCGCTGCTATCGAGACACTGCTCGGCGCAAACGAAGCGGCCAGGAACGAATCACCTGAAGATATGATTGAGGTCCGCCGAAAGTTTCTCGTTGGCTACCAGAATTCCGCCCTCGCCGACCGCTACGTTGCGCTCGTCGAAAAGGTACGCGCAGCAGAGCTATCCGTGGGTAACGAAGACAGTCTGAGCCGTGCAGTGATACAGGCCTGGTTTCGCCTGCTGAGCTACAAGGACGAGTACGAGGTCGCGCGCCTGCATACGAACCCTGAGTTCCTTGCGTCAGTGCGTCGCGACTTCGGCGACAGCGCGAAGCTCAGATTCCACCTCGCACCTCCATTGCTCGGCGGCAAAAAGGATGCGCGCGGCAGACCGCTGAAGCGTGAGTTCGGCGCCTGGATCCTGCCGGTATTTAGACTACTCGCGCACCTGAAGGGATTGCGCGGTACTGCGTTCGACATTTTCGGGTATACAGCCGAGCGCCGTATGGAACGAGAGCTCATCACCGAGTTCGAAGGCCTGCTAACGGATGAACTGCCGACACTCGATGCCGCCAATTACGATGAATTGCTTACACGAGTACGTGCTTACCTTGATTTGAGAGGATTCGGGCCCGTCAAGGAGCAGGCTGTACAGGAGATGCGCGCCACCGGGTGACGTGCGAGTATCCCGCCATGGCAGGCATTCAATACGAGCATACGTCGCGCCCCAAAGAGGGCGAGACCCTGGCCATGGCGGATGGCATCACCTGGCTGCGTATGCCGCTGCCAATGTCCCTGAACCACATCAACCTGTGGCTGTTGCGCGATGACGATGGCTGGGTCATCGTCGATACGGGTGTCGACATACCCGCAAGCCGTGATGTCTGGCGCACAACATTTGAGACGGCCATGCGTAACGATCCCGCAACCCATGTCATTGCGACGCACCTGCACCCGGACCACGTTGGCTGTGCCGGTTGGCTCGTAGAAAAGTTCGACGTTGATCTGTGGATGACACGCGAGGAATACATGCTGTGTCGCCTGCTCACCAGCGATACGGGAAAAGAAGCGCCTGAGGAAGGGGTCCGCTTCTACAAAGCGGCCGGATTTTCCGAGGAACAGCTCGCGCAGTACAAGAAGAAATTCGGTATGTTCGGCCGGGTTGTGGGTGAGCTACCGCACTCCTACAAGCGCATGCAGGATGGAGAGCGGTGGTTGTTTGCCGGACAGGAATGGGAAGTCATTATCGGCCGGGGCCATTCCCCGGAGCACGCCTGCCTTTTTGATCGCGCTCGCAATATTCTTATCTCGGGCGACCAGATCCTGCCCACGATTTCCCCGAACGTCAGCATCTGGCCAACCGAGCCGCAGGCGAATCCGCTACGGGACTGGTTCGACTCCATCGACAAACTCGAGCGCGCGCTGCCGGAAGATGTTCTGGTATTACCGGCGCACGGAAAGCCATTTCGCGGCGCGCACGTACGTCTCCGGCAACTGCGCAAGGAACATACCGATAATCTCGACAAGCTTCTTGAGACCAGCCAGGAACCTCGCCGCGCCGTCGACGTCTTCGGCGAGTTGTTCAACTCGAACATCGGTGACGGCAACCGGGTCATGGCGACGGGCGAAGCCCTGTCGCACCTTAACTACCTGTGCAACACAGGTGACATGTCTGCAG
The DNA here is from genome assembly GCA_024639825.1 of Gammaproteobacteria bacterium. GTDB lineage: Bacteria > Pseudomonadota > Gammaproteobacteria > Steroidobacterales > Woeseiaceae > UBA1847. The sequence continues at coordinate 34,785 of JAHEGH010000025.1, read as the reverse complement.
AGAACGATGCTGACGGCGTGACCTGGTATCGGCGCGCCTGACAGCGTCGTCTAGCTATGGAACCCGAATGTCGTCCCAATGTGCATGGACACGACAAGGAACACGGCAGCCAGCGCAAACAGCTTTAGCAGCAACGGACCCACAAAGCGGAACCACGCCGCGTAAGGCACCCTGCCCAGCGCGAGCGCGCCCATAACCAGTGCACTCGTCGGTACGATCATGTTTGTGAACCCGTCACCAAACTGGTAAGCGAGGACAGCGGTTTGCTGTGGCACGTCCGTCAGCGTTGCCAGCGGCGACATGATGGGCATGGTTACGAACGCCTGGCCACTGCCTGACGGGATGAAGAAGTTGCAGATTGTCTGCACGACCAACATCCCGAGGGCCGACGCCTCGGCGGGCAGGCCTTCGAGCACGCCGGCAATTGAAAACACGACGGTATCGATGATTTGTCCGTCGGACATCACAACTTCGATGGTGCGCGCGAAGCCGACCAGCAGCGCGGCCGGGGTCATAGCCGCCGCTCCTTCAAGGAAAGTGCGACTGGTATCGCTGGCAGACAGTCCAGCGATAACCGCCGCGACCAGACCGATACCAAGGAAGATCGCGTTGAGCTCAGCAATGTACCAATGGTGTTCGGATACGCCATAAACAAACGCCACGAGCCCGACAATGAACACGGCGAGAATTGCGACGCGCCGGGTGTTGAAATGCAGGTCGCCTGGCGCCTCGAATCCGGTGCTGTAGTCGACGTGCGCGACGAGGCTGGTCGATGGCTCGGCCTGGACACGCATTGCATAACGATAGATATGGTGAAACGCCACCGCCAGGAACGCGAACATCATAAGCAGGCGGAATGCCCAACCCGATGTCAATGGGACACTCGCGATGTTTTGTGCGATGAGCACACCAAAAGGATTGATTCCGGCACAGGCCCAGCCAATTCCATAGGGCACCCACACCATGCCCATCGCAACAATGGCGTCCATGCGCATTGCCAGGCTCATCGTTACAATGATGGGAACCAGCGGCACATACTCCTCGCCCATGCCGATCGTGAAAGACCCGATACTGAACAACAGCAGGCAGCCGGCGATAAGCATCCATGGACTCTTGCCCAGTCGTTCCACAGCACCATGCAAGGCCGCGTCAATAGCCCCGGTCTTGCGCAGTACCGCGATCACACCACCGACAAGGAAGATAAGAAAAATAATGCCCTGGGCGGACTCGAGGCCATCGGTGATCGCCATCAGAAAATGCCACGGCGGCAGAGTGGTACTGTCTTCAGCGCTCAGGTTCGCAAAGGTACCGTCAACGACAACCATGCGATCGGGATTATCCGTTGCCGGAACGCGCTCGAACTCGCCGTGCGGAACGACGTAAGACAGCAATTGTGCGAACACAATGAATGAGAAAATCAGAACCAGGGAATCGATCGACCAGTTTCTTTTTGTCATTATTATTGGACCAAGACGATGACTGCGGCTGCCCAGACTATACAAGCCAAACCATGCACGCAAAAAAAACCGGCGGCACTCGCGTGTCGCCGGTTCCTGTAACAAACGGTGTTGCTACTTTTTCTGGCTCTAGCTCTGGTCGTCGGTAGCCGCGCCCGGCGCACTCTCGGCAACGCTCTTCATACCGTTGTCACAACCGGATTCGGATGAGTAGCTCTGGCTCGTACCAATGCACTGTCCGTTCGAAGCACACAGGCTGAAGCTGAATTTGCCTGACGCTGTCGTCTTCTTATTAAAGCGATCAGGATTCTGCGAATTCTTCTTTACCGATTCGATGCCGTTCAGGCAGCTGGCTTTGGCGCTGTAGCCCTCGCTGCCCAGAATATTCTGGCCGTTGCCTGCTTTAAGCCGGAAACGGAACTCGCCCGCCTTGTCTTTATAAACTTCAAACTTACCTGCCATTTCTATCTCCTGTCTTTCAATCTAATTCTTGAGCAAATGCTTCACATTATTTGACGATAAAGGTGACTTTCATCGTCACACGATACGCCGTCACTTCCCCATCTTCTACAACAACTTTCTGCTCCTTGACCCAGGCGCCTTCGATATTGTCCACAGATTTGCTCATTTTGCTAATACCGTGGCGAACTGCCTCCTCGAAGCTCTTCGAGGATGACGCTGTAATTTCGGATGTCTTGGCAACACTCATGCTTTTTCTCCATATTTTTGTCGATTTGCCTTCAGAACCTGACAGATTGGCGGTGCCCGGAAGGCGAACAGGGATGTTAACACGCGGGTGTGCAGCGAATGCTGAACGCCAGGTTTTGCGGAATTATTGACGCGCCTTGTCGATATCAATAACGGTCGAGCCATGCTTGAGGCTCTGGGTGTCCTCGTAGCCGCCATGCCACTCGCGGAGCTGTGCGGCCGGCATTGGCTTCGCAATAAAGTAGCCCTGAGCCAGGTCGCAACCCAGCCGCCTGACCGCTGCATACTGCTGATCCGTTTCAACGCCTTCGGCAACAACCTCCAGCTCCATCGCTTTGCCGAGTGCGATAATGGCTTCCACAACCTTGGTATTGGCATCGGGATCTGACAGCTGCGCGACAAACGCCTGATCGATCTTGATCGTTTGCACCGGCAACTGGGCAAGGTAGCTCAACGATGAGTAGCCGGTACCGAAGTCGTCGATATGAATACCAACACCATAGGTCGCCAGATCGTTCAAAACCGGTTGCGCAATCGTAAGGTCCTCGAGCAACACGGTTTCGGTGAGTTCGAGATTGATAAACCTCTTGTCGACCTCGGTGCTGCTCAGGATGCCCTTAATCAGGCTCACCAGGTCGCGATTGCGCAGCTGGTGCGCGGACAGGTTCACGCTGACCGGTATTTCCCAGTCCCCCTGGCTTCGCCAGGTCGCGACGTCGCGACACACGGTGCGCATAATGGATTCGAACAGCACGTCCGAGATGCCCATTTCCTCGCTGAGCGGTACGAAATCGGACGGTGGAACCATCGACCCATCCGGACGGATCCAGCGGGCCAGCGCTTCAACGCCGGCCAGCTCGCCCGTGGACGTAGACTGTTGAGGCTGGTAATGCGCAATGATCTGCCCTGAGTCGATCGCACCACGCAGCTCGGCCTCAAGGTCGAACTTGTGTCGTGCCCGATAGCGCATTTCGTTGTGGTAGTAGGTAATTACGTGGTCGATGCTACGCATCGAACGATGCAGCGCCGCCTCGGCACAACGGAAGACAGACTTGGCATCTCGTCCGTGCACCGGGTGCCAGGACACGCCCACGGCCGCTTTCAGGAACAGGTCGCGGCCATTGATGAGAAACGGTTCCTCAACGGCCTTTTTGACGATTTCCGCGAGCTCTCGAATCTCGAAGTCGGATTCAATACCAGGCACCAGCACTGCAAATTCATCCGCACCGGAACGTCCAACAATAGCCCCTTCACCGCCGTTATCCTCCGCAAACGTACGGCTCAGGCGGTTGGCGATTGAGCGCAACAGCTCTGTGCCGGAGTCATAACCCATCGTTTCATTGATAAAACTGAAGCGATCGATATCGAGCAGGACAACAACGGTATCGCCCTCTTTGTCTTCGCCCGTGCTGATCAGGTTTTTGAGTTCCTCAATAAGCAGAAGCTGATTCGGAAGACGCGTGACGATGTCGAAGTAGGCAATCTTTTGCAGGGCTGCCGTGCGTTCTTCAACCCGGCGCTCCAGATCTTCATTAGCGAGGCGCAGTGCCAAGTCTGCATGCCACTTGCCACAAAGTGCCGCAGCCAGCTGCCTGCACTCCACCCCGTGGAAAGGTTTGCGGAAGAAGAACACCTTGTCTGAGGGTGGGATTTTCTTGCCGAGGTTCTCCGGGTTCGCGTCCGACGAACCAGACACAATGACAATATTCACATACGGATCAAGGGCTCTGATTTGCTGAGCTGTCTCGATGCCACCAATCCCCGGCGGCAAATCCAACTCGAGAATCACCGCCGAAAACGGCTGCTTCCGCTCAAGCGCGTGTTCCACCGCTTCAACTGCTGTGTCGCCCTGATTGCGCGAGTGGACCTCGAATCGAGGATTGTGCTCGACGTCCGTCTCCTCACCCAGAAACACCTTCTCGAGGCCGGTGAGCGTATCGGTCGAATTATCCGCCTCGAAGTCCTCACCGAGGCACGCGACATACTCGGCAATCTGGCCGGCGTCGTTGTCGACGACGAGCACGCGATTGGGCGATGTATGCAGAGCATTGGTCATGGTAAGTGCGATTTGACAATAAGACGCATAGTTTACGGTCCCTGAACCCCTCGAAACGTGACGCAGCGCACCTTCCAGAGATTTCCGGCAGCCGCGCGATCCTACGAATCGACCACCGTTTATCACGTTTCCCCGCATTGCAGATCCAGCCAAAGGGCGCGTGTTGTGGTACCTTACGCCGCGTAAAAAGCAGCCCTTTCAGAGCGAAACGATGCCCTTATTCAAACGCACCCTTAGCGAGTTCATTTTCCGGCGCTTCATGCTGAAGCACTACGCCTCGAACCTGCTCGTTGACATGAATCTCGAGGCCAAGCAGCAAACGCTTGAGTACATCAAGGCCAACATGATCGATGCGCCGTTTTTCGAGAAGCACCCTGCCCTTGTTGAATACACGCTGGGCCAGGTGCGCAAGGAAGGCCTTCATCTCGAGTTCGGCGTCGGCCGCGGCAAGTCCATGCGCTGGATCGCGCCGAGAGTGAAAGGCACCGTGTACGGCTTCGATTCCTTCGACGGGATCCAGGAGTACTGGAACGGCAACCCGGTTGGAGCGTTCGCGCAAAAGAATCTGCCCAAGGTACCGGACAACGTCGAATTCGAGATCGGCTACTTCGACGCGACGCTGCCGGGTTTCCTGGAAAACCATACCGATCCAGTAGCCTTCCTGCATGTCGACTGCGATCTGTACTCGTCGACCGTTACGATCTTCGACGCGCTCGGCAGCCGCCTGCAACCCGGGGCCATCGTAATGTTTGATGAGTACTATAATTTCCATCGCTGGCAGGAGCACGAATTCAAGGCCTTCCAGGAATACGTGGGGCGCTCGGGTCTCAAGTACGAATACATCTGTTTCTCGGTGACCGGCCAGCAGGTCGCTGTGCGTATCCTCGAAAACCCCGATTACAAAGGCTGACTTGCCTCATGCCGATTCGGTCCCTTTGCATCACAGAGAGCGCCGATCGGCCGTCAGTTGCCACGTTTATCGGCATGCACAATGCCGGTATCGAAGTAACCGTCGTATGCCCTGAGGATCACCCCAACCACAAGACATTGGCCGACGCGGGCGTGCCGACGATCGATATTCGACTGCCGACCAACTTCAATAAAAAGGGAATCGCCGCACTGCGCGAAGAGCTTGTGCGTGGCCGCTACCACATCATGCACACCTACAATAACAAGGCTGTTTCCAACGGCCTGCGGGCGTGCAAGGGACTTCCCGTCAAGGTTGTCTGCTACCGCGGCATCGTCGGCGCGGTGGGCTTTCTGGACCCGATGTCGTGGCTGCGTTACCTGAACCCTCGTATCGATCGTATCATCTGCGTTGCCGACGCCATTCGGCGTCATTTCCTCGAGATGCAGCCGGCGTTCCTGCGGATGCCGGCCGAGCGACCGGTCACCATCCATAAAGGCCATAAGCTCGAATGGTATACGGCAACGCCGGCAGACCTGACGGAATACGGCATCCCGGAGGGCGCCTTTGTCGTCGGGTGCACGGCCAATTACCGACCTCGCAAAGGCATCGACTACCTGATCGACGCGATCGACGCGCTGCCACAAGACCTGCCCGTCCACCTGATGCTGGTCGGTCATATGGAGGCCACGAAACTGACGCGCCGTATCGAGCGCAGCCCGGCGAAAGATCGCATACATCGAGTCGGCTTCGTCACCAATGCACCGGAACTCAGCGCAGCCTGTGATGTGTTCTGCATGCCGTCCACGAAACGTGAGGGTCTGGCACGATCGATTATTGAGGCCATGGTCTACCGCGTCCCACCGATCGTTACAGACTCCGGCGGCAGCCCGGAACTCGTCGTCGATGGGGAATCCGGATTCGTGGTTCCGCCAAAGGACGCGCAAGCCATCGCAAATGCGATTGAGACGCTTTATCGTGACGGAGAATTGCGCGAGCGAATGGGCATTGCGGCCCGTGAGCGGATTGCAACGGCGTTCCGAAATGAAGACACTGTTCGCAAGACGATTGCCCTTTACGAGGAACTCGTCCCAAGCCCGGACTAGTACAACAAGAAGGGGGAGCAGGTCATGACCGAGCAAGCCAAACTCAACCGCGATGAAATGCCCTTTGTGGCACCATGCAAAAAGCTCTCCCCCTGGGCACCCTTCCGCTGGGTGAAGCTTGGCATCCAAGACCTGGTGCAGGCGCCACAACACAGTATGGCCTACGGACTGACGGTCGCCCTGATGATCGGTATTGTCTGCCTGCTTGCCTGGTTCCGCGGCAGTCAGTGGATCATGTTTGCGATGATTGGCGGCTTTGTATTCCTTGCGCCGCTAACCTGTATTGGTCTTTATGCCATTTGTGCGCAACTCGAGCGTGGCCAGCAGCCGCTAATGGCGCGCAGTGCGCGGGCAGCCTGGAAGCGCCACTTCGGGAACGAGATGATCTTCACCCTGGCGCTGCTCGTGATCTTCCTCGTGTGGGCACGCGCTGCCGTAATGGTCAGCGTGTTCTTCCCGACTGACGGCAATCCGACGTTCCACGACTGGTTTATGTACCTTGGGTTCGGCTCCATGATCGGTGCCGTGTTCGCCGCCATTACATTTTCCGCCAGCGCCTTTTCGCTGCCGATGATCATGCATCGCGACGTCGACAGCATTACCGCCATTGTTACATCCGTGAATGCCGTATTACGCAACAAGCGCGCCATGATGGTCTGGCTATCGATTGTCGTTGTATCGTTGCTCATTGGGGTTGCCACCGCGTTTGTCGGTTTAATCGTCATTATTCCAGTCATTGGCTATGCCGCCTGGCACGGGTACCTGGAAACGATTGATGCCGACGAGTTTCCACGTCACGAAGTTGGCATAACTTCCGTGCCACGGGCCGACAAGTCTCAGCACGACGAAGACACCGGCGCCCCAACGAACTCACAGGCATGAAAATAAATTGGTAAACGACCGTCGCGCCGGCGTTTGCCTGCCTATAACCTCATTGCCCGGCCCCTACGGCATCGGCGAGCTCGGTGCTGGGGCGAAGACCTTCGTCGACACCCTGCATCGTATGGCACTGACTGTCTGGCAATTCCTGCCGGTCGGACCGACCGCCTACGGTGATTCGCCCTACCAGCCGCTGTCCACCTTCGCCGGCAATGAAATGCTCATTGATATAGGCAACCTGATCGAACTGCGCCTGCTCAATCACGATGAAGTCAGCGAGCTGACGACCTTGCCTGATCGATACGTTGACTACGGCTCCCTGATTCCTGTTAAGACCCGCTTGCTGGCGCTCGCAGCCAGTCGTTTCGAAGACACCGTTAACGACGAAGTTCTTGATGACTTCAAAGAATTCGTCGAGAGAAATGACAAGGAATGGCTGCACGACTACGCGTTATTCCGGATTCTAAAGTCGAGCCACGGCGAAAAGCCCTGGCCGGAATGGCAACCCGCGTATGTGCATCGCGATGCGAACGCCCTCGAAAAACTCGAAAGGCAGGAACGCGCACGGATCCGGGCCATCAAAATTATGCAGTTCCTGTTCTTCCGTCAGTGGTACGCGCTGCGAGAGTACGCAAACGCCAATGGTGTTCTGTTGTTTGGTGACATGCCGATCTATATTGCGCTCGACAGCGCTGATGCCTGGGCGAACCGCAACATCCTGCGGATTGATAACGACGGCCATCCGGACCACGTTGCCGGAGTTCCGCCCGATTACTTCAGCGAGGACGGTCAGCTCTGGGGCAACCCGCTTTACGACTGGGACATGCATGCAGCTAACGGCTATGCGTGGTGGATCGCCCGCGTACGGGCCACCGCCAAACTTGTCGATCTTGTGCGTATTGATCACTTCCGCGGCTTTGAGGCCTACTGGTCTGTGCCCGCGGAAGCGGCAACGGCACGCGATGGCGCCTGGGAACCCGGACCAGGCGATGCCATTTTCGACGCTATTCGCGCCGCGCTGGGCGATCTGCCGATCGTCGCCGAAGACCTGGGCGTCATAACGCCCGACGTTACCGCCCTCCGCGATCGCCACCAACTCCCGGGCATGCGTGTCCTGCAGTTTGATGTGTGCGATGCCGGATTCGAATTGTCTGATGTGGGCAAGAACAGCATCTGCTACACCGGTACGCACGACAATGACACAACCCTCGGCTGGTTCCACGGCAGCCCGGATGATATGCGTAGCGCGCCGGAGATCGCAGCAACACAAGAGGCGGCGCTTCGCATATCGGGCGGACGCACCCAAACGGTGCATACGGATTTGATCCGTGCGGCATTTTCGACAGCAGCACGTATCGCCATCGCTCCGCTGCAGGACTACCTGGGGCTGGGCTCAGAAGCGCGGATCAACACGCCGGGAACCTCCGCAGGAAACTGGCGCTGGCGCGTAATTGATGCGCAACTCTCGCCTGATATCTGCGACAATATCGCCTCCATGGTTAGCGCCTCAGGACGGGCATCGGCATCTTGACCGGGCGCCCGAATGCGGAGGTGCGCCTCTGAATCCAACCGGGAACTGCCGACTATGAATGACATCAGGAAGAAAGACGACGCGCGTTTCGTCAGCCGCCTTACGCGGCAGACACTCGCACTAATTCTTGCGGGAGGCCAGGGCTCGAGACTGCACGAACTGACCAGCTGGCGCGCCAAGCCAGGACTCCATTTCGGCGGCAAATTTCGCATCATCGACTTTCCACTATCGAACTGCATCAATTCCGGCATTCGTCGAATCGGCGTTCTGACCCAATACAAGGCGCATTCGCTTATTCGCCATCTGTTGAACGGCTGGTCATGGTTCCAGTCCGGTGCCGGCGACCGTGAGTTTGTCGACATCCTGCCAGCGTCGCAGCGTGTCGGAGGCGAGTGGTACCGTGGCACTGCGGATGCGATCTACCAGAATCTCGACATCATTCGCACCCACAAGCCGGAGTTCGTACTTATCCTCGCAGGCGACCATGTCTATAAAATGGACTACGGTCCGTTCCTCGCTTTCCACAACGAGCAACAGGCCGACATGAGCATCTGTTGCCTCGAGGTTCCGGTCGAGGAAGCAGCTGGTGAACTGGGCGTGATGACCGTCGACGAAACGGGACGCATTATTGCCTTCGACGAGAAACCGGACAAACCAAACTCGGTTCCCGGTAAGCCGGGCATTTGCCTCGCCTCGATGGGCAACTACCTGTTCAATACCGAGTTCCTTTACGAACAGGTTATTCGCGATGCTGACACCGTCGATACTCAGCACGACTTCGGCAAGAACGTCATCCCGAACCTGATTCATCAGTACCGCGCCTACGCCTACCCGTTCCGCGACCCGGAAACCGGGGCACAGGCTTACTGGAGAGATGTCGGCACCCTCGATGCGTTCTGGGAAGCCAACATGGAACTTATTTCGGTCTCGCCCCAGCTCAATTTGTACGACAAGATCTGGCCGATCTGGACGCACCAGGTACAGTCACCGCCCGCCAAGTTTGTATTCGACCTGGACGACCGCCGCGGTTCGGCTATCCAGTCAATGGTGGCAGGCGGTTGCGTGATCTCGGGTTCGACCGTGCGCGGCTCGCTGTTGTTTTCTGATTGCTACGTCCACTCATACAGCGAAGTCACAGACTCGGTCGTTCTCCCGGACGTCGATATTGGGGAGCACTCCCGCATCCATCGATCAATTATCGATCGTGGCTGCAAGATTCCGGAGGGAACGACGATTGGTATCGATCACGATGCCGATCGCGAGCGCGGCTTCCGTGTAACCCGCAAGGGCATTACGCTGGTCACCCCGGATATGCTGGGGCAACAGCTGCACTTCACGCGCTAGGAAACCTGTTTTCGATATGTCCTCCGTCCTGTTTCTCGCCTCTGAGAACGGCGCCCTCCCTGGTGGCAAGGTCGGTGGCGTCGGTGACGTCGTGCGCGACCTGCCCAAGGCGCTGGCCAGCGAAGGCTGGCGCGTGCGCGTCGCAACGCCATCCTACGGGATGCTACACCGGCTGACCGGCGCCACACGATCGGCCACGGTCACCGTGCCGTTTCGCGGGGCGCAGCACGAAGTCGAAGTCTGGCAACTCGCCAGCGAAGGCGGCGTGGAGAACATCATTCTGCACCATGAGCTGTTCGAGGCGCAGGGCGCCGGACGCATCTACTACGGAGAAGATGGTGACAGACCGTTTGCCACGGACGCCAATAAGTTTGCGCTGTTCTGTATAGCGGCTGCCGCCTGGATACGTTCGCTTGAGCACAGACCTGACGTCATCCACCTCCACGACTGGCATGCCGCGCTGTACCTGCCGGTTACGAAGTACCTCGAAGAATTTGCGGAACTGCGCAGCATTCGCACGGTATTTACGATTCACAATCTGTCGTACCAGGGCACGCGACCGCTCGACGGCGACGATTCGTCGCTGGCCGCCTGGTATCACGGAATGGCCGCAGACAACAGTGAGATCTGCGACCCCGAACATACGCATTGCATCAACCCGATGGCGGCGGCGATACGCCTGGCTGACAAGGTCAGCACGGTATCCCCGACCTATGCACAGGAAATTTGCCAGCCCAGCGATCCGGACACCGGCTTTATCGGCGGCGAAGGTCTTGAGACGTTACTTCAAGCTGCCTACGAGGGCGGGCGCCTGAGCGGCGTTCTCAACGGTTGCTTTTATGGAGCTGCGGCCGGCCGTCGTCCCGGCTGGCAACGCATTCTCGGCATGCTCGAAGCGCAACTCCACGATTGGCAGAAGGATGCTCCAGCCAATACCGCACACAAGCTGGCGCTGGAGCGTGTCGCGGCAATGCCCAAGCGCAGACCTTCTCACTTGCTGACGAGTATCGGCCGGCTCGTGGCCCAGAAGGCTGCGCTACTGCTGCACCCTGACGCATCGGGCGAGACGCCGATCGAGCGCATCGCCCGCAGTCTCGGGCGCAACGCCGTCATCGTTGTGCTCGGCAGTGGCGAAGCGCGATATGAGGCACGAATGCTGGAAGTGGCAGAAAAACTCCCGAACCTAATCTTCCTGTGCGGATACTCGGAGGTCCTTGCTGACCCTCTGTACCACGCTGGCGACCTGTTCCTCATGCCCTCGAGCTTTGAGCCCTGCGGCATCAGCCAGATGCTCGCCATGCGATATGGCCAGCCGTGCGTTGCTCACGCGGTTGGTGGGCTAAGCGATACAATCAATCACGGCGAGACGGGCTTTCTGTTTCGAGGCACAACCCCGGATGCACAGGCCGACGCATTCGTCGACGTAACGCTCAAGGCACTCGCGCTGCGCACCGAAGATCCGGTGCGCTGGCAGGAAATCCAGAAAGCCGCCGCGGCACAGCGTTTTGACTGGGCATCGGCAGCACAACAAACCATCAAGGGTCTTTACCTCGACGACCATGAGTAAACAGTCCGAAATCAACGCGCTGGCAGAAGGCCGGCACAATAATCCGTTTGCCTTTCTCGGACCGCATCCGACGGCAAATGGTCGTGTCGTCCGAACGCTGCAGCCGGGCGCTAAAGCCGTCGACCTCGTTGAAGGCGATGGCACTAAACTGGCATCGATGCGCCGTATCCATGATAGCGGGCTGTTCGAAGCGCCAATGCCGTCGCGTAAGCGACGCTATGCCCTACGCGTAACCTGGCAGTCCGGTGAAACACAGCTCGTCGAAGATCCCTACCGATTCCCGTCGACGCTGGGCGAGATGGACCTGTACCTCCTCGGCGAAGGCTCCGACCGGTACGTATACCGCAAGCTTGGCGCACATCTTCGAACTGTGCAGGGCATCAGCGGGACCCGATTCGCCGTGTGGGCGCCCAACGCGTCGCGCGTCAGCGTCGTCGGCGACTTCAACAGCTGGGATGGCCGCCGGCATGTCATGCGGCTGCACCCGGGTAACGGAATCTGGGAAATATTCCTGCCGGGTGTCGGTAGCGGCGCGCTATACAAGTATGAAATTACGGACGCGGCTGGAAAACTCCTGCCACTCAAGGCCGACCCTTACGGAACGTTGCACGAACCACCGCCCGGGAACTCATCGGTAGTCTTCGCGAGCCACTACGACTGGAATGACGATGATTGGCTGCGGCAGCACAGAACCGGACCGGAACTGGATGCCCCGACCAGCATTTACGAGGTTCACCTCGGCTCATGGCGTCGCAAGGATGACGGCAGCTACCTGACCTACTCGGATCTTGCCCGAGAACTGGTGCCCTATGTGGCCGACATGGGTTTCACACATATTGAGTTGCTCCCTGTAACAGAACATCCTTTCGACGGGTCCTGGGGTTACCAGCCCATCGGGATGTTCGCACCAACACAGCGGTTTGGTACGCCCGACGACTTCCGGGCCCTGGTCGACGCCTGCCATGCGCGGGGCATCGGCGTCATCATGGACTGGGTCCCGGCGCACTTCCCAGGCGACGAACACGGGCTGCGTCGTTTTGACGGCACGGCATTGTACGAACACGCGGATCCACGGAAGGGTGAGCACGCTGACTGGGGCACCCTGGTCTTCAATTACGGCCGCCGCGAGGTTATCAACTATCTGATCGGCAATGCGTTGTACTGGATCGATGAGTTTCACATTGACGGCCTGCGAGTCGATGCCGTCGCGTCGATGCTTTATCTCGACTATTCGCGTGAAGAAGGTGAATGGGTGCCGAACGAGCGCGGTGGCAATGAAAATCTGGAGGCCGTCGAATTCCTGAAGCGCCTGAACACAGAGTTACACGCACACGGCGCAACTTCGTACGCCGAGGAATCGACCGCATGGCCAGGGGTGTCACGGCCGGTTGACCACGGCGGCCTGGGGTTTACCTACAAGTGGAACATGGGCTGGATGAACGACACCCTGGCCTACATGTCGGAAGACCCGGTACACCGCAAGTTCCACCACGACAAGATGACCTTCGGTCTTGTGTACGCATTCAATGAGAATTTCATCCTGCCGCTGTCCCACGACGAGGTCGTGCATGGCAAACGCTCAATCCTCGGGCGCATGCCCGGGGATCGCTGGCAGCAGCTGGCAAACCTGCGCGCCTACTACGGGGCCATGTTTGCACACCCTGGCAAGAAACTGCTGTTCATGGGCAACGAGATTGCCCAGGAGCGGGAGTGGAATCACGATCAGTCGCTCGACTGGCACCTGCTCAACGACTCCGGACACCAGGGAGTCCAGGCGCTGCTGCGTGACCTGAACCGCCTTTACGTGAACACGCCGGCGCTGCACGAGATCGATTTCGACGACCGGGGCTTCGAGTGGATTGACTGGAACGACCGCGACAGTAGCGTCCTCAGCTGGTTACGACGCGATGCGCATGGCCACTTTGTCGTCTGCGTGACGAACCTGACGCCACTGGTTCGCGACGGCTTCAAAGTGGGAATACCGGAGAGCGGTGTGTACCGCACAGTTCTTAATACCGATGACGAACAGTATGGTGGCAGCGGCGCCGGCTCCCGGACCGCCAGCTCAACCAGCAACGGCCAGCACGGCAGACCATTCTCGATCGAGCTAACGCTGCCGCCGCTGGCCACAATCTTTCTGGAGATAGAATGAAATCGGCGAAACCTGAAAAACAGATTGGTGATCGGGAGTTGTTGCAGACCACGGACTTGCCGATGACTACTGACGCGATCCTGAGTGACTTCACTCACTATTTCGGGCGCATGCTGGGACGGCGCACCATCAAGATAGACTCACCGTTCCTGTACCAGGCCGTTGTGTATGCGGCTCGCGACCGGCTGATGGAACGCTGGCGCAAAACGCGCAATGCCCTTGAGGTCGATGACTCACGACGCGTTGCCTACCTGTCGCTTGAGTTCCTGATGGGCAGACTGCTGCGAAACGCGTTGCTGAATCTCGGCATTGAAAACGAAACGACCGAGGCGCTCGAGCGCATTGGCCTTGATCTCGAAGACGTGTGCGCACGCGAAAGGGATACCGGTCTCGGCAATGGCGGCCTGGGGCGACTCGCCGCCTGTTTCCTGGACAGCTGCGCGACGTTGTCGCTGCCTGTCGTTGGCTATGGCATTCGCTACCAGTACGGCATGTTCCACCAACGTATCGAGAACGGCTACCAGGTCGAGGAAGCCGATTCCTGGCTGCGTGAGGGTTTCCCATGGGAAATCGAACGCATCGAGTATGCGCAGACGATCAAATTTGGCGGACGCAGCGACGTGCAAATCGATGCATCGGGCAAGTCACGGATTGTCTGGGTGGATACACACGATGTGCTCGCCATTCCGTATGACATTCCCGTGCCGGGATTTGAGAACGATATCGTCAATACCCTGCGTCTCTGGTCCGCGGCCGCACGCAATGAGTTTGACCTCGAAGAATTCAACGCCGGGAGCTATGCAGACTCGGTCGCGTCAAAAAACGAGGCCGAAAACATCACGATGGTCCTGTACCCGAATGCGACGACCGAGAATGGCCAGGAACTGCGCCTGCGGCAACAGTACTTCCTCGCGTCGGCGAGTCTGCAGGACACTATCCGTGACTGGTGCCAACGGCATGGCGACGACTTCTCCGAGTTCGCTGCCAAAAACTGCTTTCAGCTCAATGACACGCATCCGGCGATCGCTGTCGCGGAGCTGATGCGCCTGCTGATCGACGAGCACGGCATGGACTGGGACGATGCCTGGGATATCACGCGCAACACGATGGCATACACGAACCACACATTGCTGCCCGAGGCACTCGAAATGTGGCCGGTATCGATGTTCCGGCGCCTGCTGCCACGCCTGCTGGACATTATCTACGAGATCAATGCCCGCTTTATTGCGGAGATCAGCCAGCACTGGCCCGGCGACACCGACAAAATCCGCCGCATGTCACTGATCCAGGAGGGTTCGCAGCCAATGATTCGCATGGCGTACCTTGCAATTGTTGGCAGCTTTTCGATCAATGGGGTTGCGGAACTGCACTCCCGCCTGCTTCGCGAGGGCCTGTTCCGCGATTTCGCCGAACTCTGGCCACACCGGTTTAACAACAAGACTAACGGCGTGACGCAGCGCCGCTGGCTCGCTGCCTGCAACCCGGCGCTGGCATCGCTGATCAGCGAAACCATTGGTGAGGGCTGGAAAACCAACCTCGACGAACTCGACGGTATCCGGGATCAAGCGGATGACCCTGATTTTCAGGCACGCTGGCGCGCCGTCAAGCTCGCGAATAAACAAAGACTGGCTACCGATCTCGAAAAAAAGACCGGGCTCGAGGTGTCTGCGGACATGATGTTTGATGTTCAGGTCAAGCGCATTCACGAGTACAAGCGCCAGTTGCTAAACGTCCTCCACGCAATTCACCTGTACGATCGAATCCGCCGCGGTGACGGTGACAAACTGTCGCCACGCCTGATTATCATCGGGGGCAAAGCCGCACCGGGCTACGTCATGGCGAAGTCGGTCATCAAGTGCATTAACAACGTGGCGCGCGTGATCAATTCCGACCCGGCAATGGCCGGCCGGCTGCAGCTGGTGTTCTATCCGGACTACAACGTATCGGGCATGGAGAAGATCTGCCCGGCGGCGGACCTGTCCGAACAGATTTCGACGGCAGGCAAAGAGGCGTCCGGAACCGGCAACATGAAATTCATGATGAACGGAGCTATCACGATCGGGACGCTTGACGGCGCGAACGTGGAGATCCGTGAAGCTGTGGGCGACGAGAACTTCTTCCTGTTCGGCAACACGGTTGAAGAGATCGAAGCGCTGCGCGGTAGCTATGACCCGCAAGCTATCATCGATGGCGACAGTGATTTCCGACGCGTTATGGATCTGCTCGAAAGCGGTCACTTCAATCACTTCGAACCGGGCATCTTCGATTCGATCATCCAGTCGATCAGAGAACCTGCCGACATGTGGATGACGGCAGCGGACTTCCGCAGTTTCATTGATGCTCAGGCAGAGGCTGGCAGGGCATACCAGGACGAGGCCCACTGGACGCGCATGAGCATCCTGAACACGGCCTGCTCAGGTCGATTCTCGACAGACCGCACGATGCGCGACTACAACGAAGACATCTGGCATGTCGAACCGATATCGCTCGAGTCTTCATGATCGAGACAGGGCGACCTGACAAACTCGGCCCGTCGCCTGACGAGGACGGGACGAATTTCGCTGTGTACTCCTCCATCGCGGGACGGGTGGAGCTGTGCCTTTTCAATGAAGCCGGTGTGCAGGTCGCAAGCCACGACCTGCCTGACTGCAGCGACGGCGTTTGGCACGGGTACCTTCCTGGCTGTTTAGACGGGCAGCGTTATGGCTACCGCGTGCACGGGCCGCACGACCCGGAGCGCGGACTGCGATGTAACCCCAACAAACTGCTCGTCGATCCGTATGCGCGGCGCCTGCAGGGCGAGTTTTTCTGGACCGATGCGGTGTTCGACACGAACGATGAGGACAGCGCCGGCAGTGTCCCGTTGAGTGTGGTTACAGCGAACGGCGCGCCAGCAGAGCATCAGAAGCCATTCGTCCCCTGGGGTGAAACAATCTTCTACGAGTGCAACGTGCGCGGTTATACGATGCGACACCCCGGTGTCGATGAGGTAGATCGCGGCAAATTCTCGGGGCTTAGCAACAACAGGGTCATCGAGTACATCAAGGCGCTTGGCGTTACATCGGTCGAGTTAATGCCCGTCTACGCATTTATCGACGAACATCACCTCGCGAAATTAGGCCTGCGCAACTTCTGGGGTTACAACAGCATTTCGTTCTTCGCAGCAATGCCACGTTACGCGAACGGTGCAGCTGACATCGAGCTGCGCGACATGATTCGCAGCATTCACGATGCCGGGCTCGAGGTCATTCTCGATGTTGCCTACAATCACACCGGCGAGGCGGGCCATGATGGACCTACTGTTGGCTTTCGCGGCATCGATAACCTCACCTATTACCGAACGCTGCCGCATGATCCTGGCGTCTATATCAACGACACAGGCTGCGGCAATACGCTTAATGTCGAGCACCCGCGTGTACGGCAGATGATTATCGACAGCCTTGCCTATTTTTCGGAAGCCGTCGGAGTCGATGGATTCCGCTTCGATCTCGCGACAATTCTCGGGCGCCGCCATCACGGTTTTTCAAAGGGTCACCCATTGCTGTTGGATATCAGCAACGACGAGCGACTGGCACACGCCAAACTGATTGCCGAGCCCTGGGATCCGGGCCCGGGCGGCTACCAGCTCGGAAATTTCCCGCCGCGCTGGGCCGAGTGGAATGATATCTATCGCGACGGTGTTCGACAGTTCTGGCGAGGTGACGCCGGCAAGAGCGGTGTACTGGCGAGGCGCCTGCATGGTTCTGCCGACATTTTCGAGGCGAGTGGCCGCGGACCGGTGTCCAGCGTGAATCTCATCACCGCACATGACGGTTTCACGCTGCGTGATTCGGTCAGCTATATCCACAGACACAATGAAGCGAATGGTGAAAACAACCGTGACGGGCATTCGCACAACTACAGCTGCAACTACGGCGTTGAGGGTGACAGTGATGACGAAGAGATCATTCGACAGCGCCGCCGTCACAGCCTGAATTTGCTGGCGACGCTGCTCATGTCGCAGGGAACCCCAATGATCCTGGCCGGCGATGAATTCGGCAATTCGCAGCAAGGCAACAACAATGCGTATGCGCAGGATAACGAGACCGGCTGGCTGGACTGGTCGAATCTGGATGAAGAACCGCTGTTCGCCGAACTGGCCCGCGAACTTGTCTGGCTACGTCGAGAGACACCGCTGTTGCGCCTGCCGCAATATGTGCACGGCGAGTTGGAGCTTGCGGAAGGTACCGTGCGCATTGACTGGATCAACCAGTATGGTGATACCAAGCAGGAAGCTGAGTGGGCCCACAGTCGTGCATTTACAAAGGTAATCACCTGCAGCAAGCCTGACGGCAGCGAGTCTGCGGTCGCCATTCTGGTTAACGCTCATGACCACAAAGCGGATATGCGCCTGTCGCGCAGCGACCGCGTGCGTGACTGGCGCGTAGCTTTCTGCAGCGCCAGAAAAGAACCCAGGATAAACGACGTGCGAAAGGTCACCCTACCTGCTCAGTCAATCGCGCTGCTGGTGTCCGGGTAGCCCCTATAACGGCAGCGCCGTCGAGTATTTGACGCGCCGCAAAACAAATGTCGAACTTGCGGACCGCACCGCCTCGTGGCGCAGGATCTGCGAATTGAGAAAGTCGTTGTAGCTGTCCATATCGGTTGCAACAACCTGCAATAGATAGTCGCGATCGCCCGACACGGAAAAGCATTCCATGACCTCGGGGAGCAACGACACGTGCCGTTCGAAGTTCTTGCGATTCGCGTCCGAATGCTCCGTCATGGTCACAAGAACCAGCACCTGGATATTGAATCCCGCGATCTTCGGATCAAGCAGGGCGACCTGGCGCTGGATCAGGCCAGCTTCCTCGAAGTCTCGAATGCGGCGCCAGCAGGACGTACGGGACATCCCGACGATCTCGGCAAGCTCGCTTTGGTTGCGCGTCGTGTCGCGCTGCATCTCATCCAGCAGGCGACGGTCTGTGCGGGTCAGCTTCATGCGCTCATATTACTCACTATTCTTTCATTCTTGAAACATTTGTTACGCTTTTTACCAATATTAGACGCATTTTGGACGCCTGTTCTTCGATTAGCGCTCATAATGTCGAAAAGTTTTGTACGACTCCGATCAGACAGAGGATTGAGACATGCCGGATCTTTTCGACAACCCCATGGGGCTCGACGGCTTCGAGTTCGTGGAGTTTGCGGCTCCAGACACGAGCGTGCTCGAAAGCGCGTTCAGGCTGCTTGGATTCACTGAGGTGGCCCGTCACCGGTCCAAGGACGTCACGCTGTGGCGACAGGGCGGCATCAACTTCATCATCAATAACGAACCCAGGAGCCAGGCGTGGTACTTCGCGCGCGAGCACGGCGCTTGCGCCTGCGGCATGGCGTTTCGCGTCAAGGATGCCCACAAGGCCTACAAGCGTGCGCTTGAACAGGGCGCTCAGCCGGTAGAAATTCCAACCGGCCCGATGGAAATTCGTCTGCCGGCTATCAAGGGTATCGGTGGCGCGACGGTGTACCTCATCGACCGCTATGAAGACGGCTCATCAATCTACGATATCGACTTCAATTTCATCGAGGGCGTTGACCGCCACCCGGAAGGCTGTGGTTTCGATGTCATTGATCACCTGACGCACAACGTGTATCGCGGCCGCATGCAATACTGGGCCGACTACTACGAGAAGCTCTTCAACTTCCGCGAAATCCGATACTTTGATATCAAGGGCGAGTACACGGGCCTCCTGTCGAAAGCAATGACCGCACCCGATGGCAAGATTCGTATCCCGCTGAATGAAGAGGCGTCCAAGGGAACCGGTCAGATCGAGGAATACCTCATGCAGTTCAACGGCGAAGGTATCCAGCACATTGCGTTCTCCTGCGATGACCTGCCGGCCTGCTGGGATCGCCTGAAGAGCAATGGCATTGAGTTCATGACCGCCCCGCCTGCGGCCTACTACGAGATGCTCGAGGAACGGCTGCCGGGCCATGGAGAACCGCTCGATGAACTGCAGTCGCGCGGCATTCTGCTTGACGGAAGCACGGATGGCGACGAGCCGCGCTTGTTGCTGCAGATCTTTTCCGCGAACATGGTTGGCCCGACGTTCTTCGAATTCATTCAGCGTAAGGAAGACGAAGGCTTTGGCGAAGGCAACTTCAAAGCGTTGTTCGAATCGATTGAGCGCGACCAGGTGGCGCGCGGCGTCGTCAGCACCGAAGCCTGACAGGAGCGAATCATGGAGCTAAAACGAATTCACCACGTCGCCTACCGCTGCAAGGATGCGAAGGAGACCGTCGACTTCTATCAGCGCGTACTCAACATGGAGTTCACGGTAGCGTTCGCGGAAGACCAGGTGCCGTCCACCAAGGAACCGGATCCGTACATGCACGTCTTTCTGGACTGCGGTATGGGCAATGTACTCGCGTTTTTTGAACTACCGACGCGCCCGGCAATGGATCGTGACCACAACACGCCCGAATGGGTACAGCACATCGCGTTTGAAGTAGAAAACTACGACGCGCTGCTCGCGGCGAAGGCGCATGTCGAGGCGGAAGGGCTGGACGTCATTGGCCCGACCAACCATGGTATCTTTCAGTCCATCTACTTTTTCGATCCAAACGGTCACCGCCTGGAACTCGTCGCCAATACGCAAACGCAGGAACAGATTGACGAACTGAAGCGCGTGGCACCGGCCATGCTCGAAGAATGGAGCCAGACGAAGAAAGCTCCGCGCCATGCAGCCTGGCTGCATGAACTAGAGTTCACGGGACACAAATAGAATGAAACTCGCATCCTTGAAAAGCGGTCGCGACGGCCGCCTCGTTGTTGTGTCGAAAGACCTGCAAAGGTATCTGTTCGCGGCTGAAGCCGCTCCCACCGTCGTAGGAGGGCCAACCGCTCCCACCGTCGTAGGAGGGCCTTCAGGCCCGAATACCCTGCAGGCTGCACTTGATGATTGGTCCAACGCCCGCCCTGCCCTCGAGGAACTCACCGCACGCGTTGAAGCGGGCGAAGGCAAGGCATTCGACCAGGCCAATTGTGCATCGCCTTTACCACGCGCCTACCAGTGGGCTGACGGATCAGCCTATGTGAATCACGTCGAACTGGTGCGCAAGGCCCGCGGTGCTGAAATGCCCGCGACCTTCTGGACCGATCCACTCATGTACCAGGGCGGCTCCGACTCGTTTATCGGCCCACGCGACAGCATTCCGATGGCCGATGAGGCCTGGGGTATAGACTTTGAAGCCGAGATCGTCGTTGTCACCGATGACGTACCGATGGGCGTCTCCGCTGAGGCTGCGTTGGATCACATCCGGCTGATCATGCTCGTCAACGACGTGTCTCTGCGTAACCTGATCCCCGGCGAACTGGCCAAGGGATTCGGCTTCTTCCAGTCGAAACCATCGAGTGCATTCTCACCGGTAGCTGTTACGCCAGATGAGCTGGGTGATGCCTGGCGTGACGGCAAGCTGCACCTGCCGTTGTTGTCCGCATTGAACGACGAGCCATTCGGCAAACCCGATGCCGGCATCGACATGACCTTCCATTTCGGGCAACTTGTCGCACACGCAGCGAAATCCAGACCGTTGGGCGCCGGTTGCATCATCGGTTCAGGCACCATTTCCAACAAGCTCAACGATGGCCCCGGCAAGCCGATCGCGGACGGCGGCGTGGGCTACTCCTGCATTGCGGAGATTCGCACCATCGAAACGATCAACAATGGCAAACCTTCTACGTCATTCATGCAATTCGGCGACCGCATTCGGATCGAGATGAACGACGCGAGTGGCGCCTCGATATTCGGCGCGATCGACCAGGTCGTCGAAAAGTATGAGGGCCCGTAGACTCGCGCATGTCTATCCGCCTCTACAGCTATTGGCGTTCATCGGCCGCATACCGGGTTCGCATTGCGCTTAACCTCAAGGGACTCGATTACGAGATCGTGCCGGTATCGCTGGCGCCCGGTGTTTCCGAACACCGTGGCCAAGCGTATCGTGCGAAGAACCCGCAGATGCTGGTGCCATTCCTCGAAGACGGCGAACTCGGTATCGCACAGTCAATGGCCATACTCGAGTATCTCGAGGAGGCCTACCCGGGCAGGCACCTGCTGCCGCAAGCAGAACCTGCGCGCAGCCAGGTACGCGCCTTCTGCAACATGATCGCCTGCGATATTCATCCGCTGAACAACCTGCGCGTGATGAACTACATCAAGAAGGAATTCGACGCCGATCCCACCGGCGACTGGTATGCGCACTGGGTCCACGAGGGATTCGGGGCCGCCGAGGCAATTGCCAGCGACGGCCCCTACGTGTTCGGCGCCAACACAACCCTGGCCGATGCCTTCCTGGTGCCGCAGGTTTACAACGCGCGGCGCTTCAAAGTACCCCTGGACAACTTCCCAAAGTTAGTTGCCGCTACCAACGCGTGCAACGAACTCACCGCGTTCCGGGACGCGGCCCCCGAAGCTCAGTCCGATGCGAGCGCCTGATCCAGCATCTCGACCAGCTGGTCGCGTTCATAGCTAAACGCGTGGCCCCCGTTTAGTTGCACGAGCTCCTCGATCGCCTTGCGAATGGTGATCTCAGCCTCAAACTGATCGGGTACCACCATGTACCGGCGCCGCGGTGTCTCGGCAAACAGAGCGTGCATGGCTGCATCTGAAACCGCGTCCGGCTCGTTCAACGTGACTTCGCGCTCCGCTGACTGCGTCATGCGTTCCTGCATTTCGTCGGTGACTTCACCTCCGGCCGCTTCGATATTTGCGGCGATGCGGGCCGCTGTCGTCCGGCGAATTCTTGACTTGTAACTGCCTGGCTCAATGAGGCTGACCTGCACACCGGCCGGCGCCATCTCTCCTGCGAGCGAATCGACAAACGCTTCCATCGCGTGCTTGCTCATGCTGTAGGCCGAACCTCCGGCGCGTGAGAGGATTCCGGCGATCGAGCCTGTGGTCACGATGCGGCCCTTGCTTTCAACGATCAACGGGATGAACGCACGCGTGACTCGCACCACACCATTAACATTAACGTTAAGGACAAAATCGAGGTCAGAATCCTCCGTCTCGGCGACTGTTCCAGACGTCGCGACGCCGGCGTTATTAACAAGGCCCCATAGTCCAAGCCCTTCTTTACGAACGAGTGCCACTGCCGCATCCACGTCCTCCTGGCTGGTCACGTCCAGGCGTACCGCTTTGATATTCTCGATAGCGTCGAGCTCGGCGAGGTCCTTGTCCTTACGCGCTCCGGCGTAAACGAAATAGCCCTCTTTCGCGAGCCGTTCGGCCATGTTACGGCCGATGCCGGTACTTGCGCCGGTTATCAGAACAGCTTTTTGCTCGTCGGCCACCGCAGGCTGCGTAGCAAGGCCTGCAAGTAAAAGTATCGCGGCCAGTATGGCGAGGCTGAAACTTCTCTTCATTGTTATTCCTCCTCTGCTGCTGGCTCTGGATTCAGCGCCGCATCAAGCATCTGGACGAGCTCGTCGCGGCTATACCGGTGTGGACTCCACTCATTAAGTTGTACAAGCTCGTTGAGCTTTGTCCCAATCGTTATCTCCGCCTCTCGCTGGTTTGGCACAACCATGTAACGTAGTAACGGTTCTTCGGAGAACAGGGCGTGCATAAACGCTTCAGTCACCTCATCAGGCTCCTTGTAGGAAAGCTCCCGCTCGGCGGTCTTCTCATAGTCGGCCTTCATTTCATCGGTCACTTCGTCCCCTGAGGCCTCCAGCTTGCTCAACTCCCTGGCAACGCTACTGCGCCGAATATTGGATTTGTAGTTGCCGGGCTCTACTACGCTGACCGACACACCGCTCTCCTCCATCTCCCCGGCCAGAGCATCAGTGAATGCTTCCATCCAGTGCTTGCTGCCGCTGTAGGCACTGCCACCCGGCCAGGAAACGGTGCCGGCGATCGAACCTGTGGTGACGATCCGTCCTTTAGACTCTATGACGAGCGGCGCAAACGCCTGGGTCGTGCGGTACACGCCCTCAACATTAACGGCGTATACAAAACGCTGGTCCTCAATCGGTGTATCAACGACAACCCCTCCGCCGCCGACGCCCGCGTTATTCACAAGTCCGTAGAGTCCGGTGCCCTTCTTCCTGATCATCGCGACAGCTGCATCAACCTGGTCCTGCTTCGTCACATCCAGCTGTACCGCTGTGATGTTCTCGATCGCATCAAGTTCAGCAAGGTCTTTGTCTTTTCTGGCCCCGGCATAAACATGATAGCCATCTGCCGCAAGGGATTCGGCAAGATGACGGCCGATGCCAGTGCTCGCGCCGGTGATGAGTATGGATTTCTGATCGTCCGCATGAACGATCGGTGATGCAAACTGAATTAACGTGATGACCGCAGCCAGTACGGCTTTCTGGAGAATGTTTTTCATGACCCGCCCATTGTTGTTATTGGAAGGCGGCCACTTTAGCACGAACGTCCCGGAATCAAATGGGCCCGACCATCACTGGCCGGGCCCGGCACTCTCGGAGAGAATGGAGAAGAAGCTGGTGCTACTTGGCGAACAGCGCCTGATGCGCATCCACCCAGGCAATGACGCGCCGATCGGCTTCGCTCACCTGGTCGGCTGTCATGCGTGTCGCTACAAATTCACACTTGGCAGAGGCATCTATGTCGCCCAGGCGTTCTGCGAGTTTGAACCACGTATACGCTTGAATCGGATCGTAGGTGTCGAGAAAATCCATTGCAAAGTAACGACCCAAAGCCACCTGGGCGCCCGTGATTCCCTGCTCCGCTGCCAGCTTGTACCAGGTGTTGGCAGACTCATCGCTGGGCGAAACACCCCAACCATTCTGGTGCATCACTGCGAGGTTGAACTGGGCTTCGGCATGGCCGTTTTCAGCCGCGTAAGTGTAGTATTTCAGGGCCATATCGTCGTTCATATCGACGCCAAATCCGTTGCCATACAGGAGGCCCATGCCGTAGGAGGCCTTGACGTCTCCCGCATCAGCCAGGTCCTGCCACTCGGCAAGCGCTGTGGCATAGTCGGTCGAGCTGTAAGCGTCCCATCCCTTCTTGAAATCGCCTGACCAGGCGACCGTCGCCAACAGGAACATGACTCCTGCGAGGACGATGAGTGAGAACGTGCGCATGTAAATAACCTCCAACTCTTTGCGGCGCACAGCTGCATGCGCCACGTCCATGATGGCAACGGGGAGACCGCGGAAGTATTCGGGGTACTACCTACCGATCCCTGTAGAAGCGACATTCAGCGCGGCAGCAAAGCCTCCACGATGTCTTTTTCGACCCTGACGATGTGGTCATGCAGCAGGATTTTTGCAGCACGCTTGTCACGTTTGCGGCAAAGCTCGATCAATTGTCGGTGCTCGGCCTCAGCTCGTTCGATATGATCGCCGCCAAGAAGCTGCAGCCGAACATAGCGGTCGCAGTTCTGGTGCAACGATGCCAGCAGCTTCATCGTTTCCGGTCGATTCGCTGGCGCATAGAGCGATGCGTGAAACTCGAAATTGTAGTCGTTCCACTGATCAATCTCGATGCGCTGATCCAGAGCGCGGTCAAACCGGCCAAGCACAAGCTCCGCTTTTGCCAGATCGTCGTCGGTAATGTTGTCGATGGCGGCACTGATCAGATCGGTTTCAATAAGCCGCCGGAGGTTGATCCACTCCCGTGCCTTGTCGAGCGTCAGTTCCGTAGCGACGGCACCGCGATGCGACTTCAATTCAACCAGGCCTTCCGCCTCAAGCTGACGTAATGCCTCTCGAACCGGGATGATGCTGGCATCGAACTTCTTGGCTATCGCTTCCTGGCGGAGCGGCTCACCGCCTTTGATCTCACCGCTTAGAATCTGCTCGCGAATCTGCTGGGCAACTGACTGGGCAACTGTCAGTCGTCCACTCACGAATACGTCGCCACTGCTTTGCCCAGGTTGTCGAAATCCGGCTCGATGCCCAGCCCGGCTGACACACCAGCGACCATTGCCCCGTCTGCGCGAACCGGTGCGCCGGATGCATTCCGCACGGTAACGTAGCTATTGAAATCGGTTGCGGAGAAACGGCAGCGCTCCGGCGTCGAATGAGCGAGGTGCGCGATCGCTGCCGTGATGATATCGCCACCCCAGCTATCCTCGATCGTCATCGGAATATTCTGCGATACGCACACGTCGCGAATGAGTCGCGCCTTGCTGATGCCACCGACTTTCGAGATCTTCAGGTTGATCGCGTCCATCGCTTTGTCGTTGCACGCTCGCAGCAGCGCATCGATGCCATCGATATTTTCGTCGAGAATAAACGGCAGTGATGTGCGCCGCCGTATCGATACGCAGTGCTCGTATGACATGCAGGGCTGTTCGATATACACATCAATGTCCTGCACCGCTTTGACCACGCGCGCAGCATCATCGACGCGCCAACCGGTATTGGCATCAGCGATAAGCGTTTCCCCGGACTGCAGCACACCAGCTGCCGCACGTATGCGGGCAATATCTTCCGCCGGATCGCCGCCGACCTTGAGCTGGAACTTTCGGTAGCCCTCGTCACGATAACCTGCAACGTTGTCCGCCATTTCGGCGGCGGGCCGCTGGCTGATTGCTCGGTAGAGTTCAACCGCTTCACCCTGTCGACCTCCGAGCAGGTCGCAAACAGAGCGCCCGCAGGACTTGCCGAGCAAATCCCAGCACGCCATGTCAATTGCAGACTTCACGTAGGGATGGCCAAGCAACGCTGTGTCCATAACATTGTTCAGGGGACCAAGCTCCGTCGGGTCAAGCCCTAGCAGGTGCGGCGCGAGTTCGCCAATGCCGGCACGCGCTCCGGCGCCAAACGCAGGAAGGTAGAACGGACCCAAAGGGCAAACCTCGCCATACCCGCGCAGCTCGGTGTCAGTTTCAATCTCGACAACGGTGCTGTCGAACACGTCGACGTAGCGACCGTCCGACCAGGTATAGCGCCCCTCAATCAGCGGCAGATCTACCTGATATACATGGAACGCTGTAATTTTCATGAAGCCGTATCCCCCGCAATTACGTCATCGATCGCGTCGTCACTCAGGTCCAGCCAGATCGTTTTGGTTTCGCAATACTGATCGTGAGCCTGTAACGAATTATCGCGCCCGCCGAATCCCGACAGTTTGTAACCGCCAAACGGCGTGGTTGCGTCTCCTTCGGAATAACAGTTGACCGACACAGTACCCGCCTGCAATGCCCTGGCAAAGCGATGTGCCTTCGTGACATTCGATGTAAAGAGGGACGCCTGCAGGCCGTAGCAGGTGTCATTTGCAACAGCCAGCGCGTGGGCGTCAGAAGTCACTTCGATAATGGCAAACACGGGACCAAAGATTTCTTCTTGTGCAATCGTCATCTCAGGCGTGACGCTATCGAACAAGGTTGGCTCTATAAATAAACCTCCGTCCGCTTCGAGCGCCGCGCCACCTTCAAGGACCCTCGCACCTTCAGTCTTGCCTGTCTCAATATAAGAGAGAATCTTGTCGTACTGCTCTTTACTGACGATGGCGCCGAGATGGTTGGTCGGATCGAGCGGATCGCCGGTCTTCCAGGACCTCATCTGTTCGCGAATTTTGTTGACCAGTTCATCGCGGACATTCTTGTGCACGATGACGCGTGAATTTGCCGTGCAGTTCTGGCCCATGTTCCAGAGTGCAGCGTACGTTATCTGCTTCGCCGCGTGATCCAGATTCGCCGCATCGGACAGGACAACGGCCGGGTTCTTGCCGCCGCATTCAAGTACGACACGTTTCAAGTTGCTCTGCGCCGAATACTCGAGAAAACGCCGGCCTATCTCGGTGGAGCCGGTAAACGATACGACCTGGACATCATCATGGCGCCCAAGCGGTTCACCGACATCCGGACCTTCGCCGGGAAGAATATTGAGCACACCGTCCGGCAGACCCGCCTCGCTGGCAAGCTCGGCAACACGCAGTGCCGTCATGCTCGTTTGTTCGGCCGGTTTCACGATGACCGAATTGCCGGCTGACAGGGCGGGCCCGATTTTCCATGCCAACATCATCAGCGGGAAGTTCCAGGGTAGAACACAGGCAACAACACCTGCCGGTTCACGAATTACCAGCCCCAGCGCGTCGTCACCCGATGGCGAGACCTGGTCGTAGAGTTTGTCGGTTGCTTCGGCATGCCAGTGCAGACAGTGCACGGTCTCGGGGATATCGGTAAGCGCACACTCGCGAATCGGCTTGCCGGACTCAAGGCTTTCCATTACTGCAAGTTCGTGGCGATGACGCTTGATGAGCTTGCCGAGTTGAATCATGACCTGTTTGCGCTCACTCGGGTGCAGGCGTGACCACTCGCCCCTATCGAACGCCTCGCGGGCCTTCGTCACCGCAAAGTCAACATCCTGCGCATCGCAGGCGGCAACTTTACCGAGCAGCGCACCCGTTGCAGGATTGAGCGAATCCATGGTGTTGCCGGACTTCGGTGCGGTGAATTTTCCATTGATAAAGGCGTTGACCGGCAAAGACAGCTCCGCGGCAATGGCTTTGTATTCTTCGTGTGTAAGAAGGTCGGACATGATTATTCCTTTTCGTCCAGGATCGCGCGGAGGGTTCGCTTGGCGGTGTGAATGATCTGGAAAACCTCGCGCTGGAGTTCTTTCTTCATCGGCTGCATTGGCGGGCGCACAGGTCCGGCAGGCCGGTCCATCAGTTCGCACGCGTACTTGACGCTCTGCAGAAACTTACCGCCTTTCTCAAGACAGTTCATGATTGGCAACAGTGAGGTCATGATTTTGCGGCCCGTAACAAAGTCACCGTCGAGCACACAGATCTCGTGAAACCTCACGGCCTCATGGGGGAAAAAGTTTGCGACCACGGACACCCAGCTGCGCGCGCCCCAGGCATAGAACTCGAGCACCAGATCCTCGGCACCGGCGCTAAGCTGCAGCTGCGGATACTCGCGCGCAAGCATGTGAATGCGTTCGATATCTCCGGCACTTTCCTTGATCGCACAGAAGTTGCTGCTCTGGGCCACGCGGTCGAGAAATTCCTCGTCCATCGAGACGCCGGTACGGCCCGGATAGTTGTAGAGAATGATTGGCAGGTTCGCGATGCGGTCGATCTTCAGACAGTGTGCGACCAGTTCTTTCTGGCTCGGTAACGAGTACGGCGGTGCCGCGACCAGCAGCGCGTCGACACCTGCATCCCGTGCCTTCGCGGTGTGCTCATAGCAGCGATCGACCAGCAGGTCATTCACACCGGCGATGACCGGAAGACGGCCGGCCGCGCGCTTCACGGCAAACTCAAGCTGCTTGACTCGTTCCTCGTCTGTCAGGGAGAAGAACTCGCCCGTCGAACCCCCAACAATGATCCCATGGGTACCGTTCTCGACCTGGAAATCGATGACCTCACCGAAGCCGTCCCAGTCGATCGAATAATCGTCGTTGAACGGCGTGATGATCGGCACGTAAATGCCTTCGAATTGCATTAATTGCTCCTGAAATCCCAGATAAGGCGGGCTGGGCCCAGCCCAGTAGAAAGAATATATAATATATTATTCTTCCTGTCAGGAACAATCGCTAGCTACTGATCGCCCTCGTTTGAGGGGTTCGACCGCTCAAAGAAACGAACGTAGTCCACAACCATCTTCTGCGGGAAGATGGTGTCATCGATGCCGCCACCGGCACGGCCCCATTGGCCGCCTACCGCGATATTGAGAATCAGGTGAAAGGGATGGTCGTATGGCCAGGAGCGCCAGCCTTCGTTTTCGTTGACGTACGTAAAATACAGGGTGTCGTCGACCAATACGTCGATTCTCTCAGGCGTCCACTCCATGGCATAGACATGAAAGGCCCGATCAACGTCATCCAAAATGATGCGGCCTTTACGCTGCTCCCACTTGGCCCAGTAGTAGGCCTCATTGTGGACCGTGCCATGCACGTGGCCCATCTCGTAACCGACATGTTCCATGATGTCTATTTCGCCGGAGTTCGGCCACGCATCGCAGTCCGCACTGCCCTGCCAGGTATCACCCTCCTCGCACTTGGTCGCATAGCGAAACGGCGCGCTGGGCAACATCCAGATAGCGGGCCAGGTGCCTTTACCTCGCGGCAACTTGGCGCGCACCTCGATACGCCCGTAGAGGAGATCTACCTTACCCAGCGTATGAATGCGCGCAGACGTGTACTTCGCGTTATCGAGATCCTCTTTATGTGCCTCGATGATGAGGTGGCCATCTTCAACCCGGAGATTCCTGGGATTATTCGTGTAAGCCTGGTCTTCGTCATTGACGACCCTGGCAGGCCAAAGATCAGCGCTCCACATCGAACTCCTTGGCGCGCCCTCATAGTCGAACTCGTCACTGTGCGTCAGCCTCCACGCCGAGCTGGGTGGCTGCTTCGCGCGTACGGCAACAGCGCTGAGGATGGGCTCTTCGGCCGTAGCCTTGAACTCGATATTGAGCTCACCATCGTCAATTCTGACCCCGGGTATCGTCACCGCCAGGCCAGACCGCACTTTGCCATCGCGCGAAGCCATGACGTCGAGGTCATCAATCACGGTGTTTCCTTCGACGATGGTGTCGAAGACCCGCGTCCCTCCGGGAACGTCGTCCGGCTCAGCGAAATGCAGGGTGATGTCATAGACGCCGTTGGCCATGGAGCGACTGACCTCCACATCACCCTCGCGATAGGTCTCGTAGAGATGTGCATCCTGGGAGCCCTTGACCCCACTGAGCGTCGCGACAATCCCGCCGGTAATCGAAGAA
This sequence comes from Gammaproteobacteria bacterium, assembly GCA_024639825.1. Classification (GTDB taxonomy): domain Bacteria; phylum Pseudomonadota; class Gammaproteobacteria; order Steroidobacterales; family Woeseiaceae; genus UBA1847. Next base: position 4,389 of record JAHEGH010000025.1, on the reverse strand, counting down.
TCCGGCGCATACACCGTGCCGTCAACGCCGACATACTGGTCTCCGCCAACGTTTACAGCCCACATTGGGTCCGGCGTCGTCACGGGCTTTTCGCAGCCCGCCGATAGCAGGCAGGCCGCTCCGGCAATGAGGTATTTCAGAGAATTTGGCATAGCTTGAAAAGTCGTCCAAAACCTCTGATATACTAGATGACAGCGTTGTCAAAAACAAATCAAGAGACGCTACCTGCAATTGGGGTGTTGTAGAGGGGGAAGTGTAAGTGTCTGTTTTTAAAACTTTTATTGGTGCCTGGATAGTCACCGTTTGTGCCTTTCCGGTGATGGCTGTGGCAGCAACGGACGTGACTCATGCTGTGTCCCGCTCCCAGTACATAGCGCCTTTCGCCGCGGCCGACGTCGAGGTTGACGGAAATCCCCACGATGTGGCCTGGGACGAAGCAGAGTGGCGTGCCATTAAGTACAAGTGGCTCGGCCCGGACTATTCAGAAACGGATTTTAGCGGCCGCTTCAAGATTGTCTGGACGGAGGAAAGGATTTATCTGCTGGTCGAGATCGTCGACGACATTTTATTCGATTCGCATCGCGATCCGCTGATCCAGTACTGGGACGACGACTGTCTCGAGATATTTGTTGACGAAGACTATTCCGGCGGCGATCACCAGTTTAACCACAATGCGTTTGCCTACCATTTTTCGCTGGACAATCAGGCAATCGACATTGGTACCGATGAGAAGGCACGAAATTATTCCCATCACGTCGAGAGCGCCTGGCGGCAACACGAAGACATCCTAAGCTGGGAAGTCGGCATCAGCCTGTACGACGATACCTACGTTGACGATTCAGTCGACAATACGCCTGTGGCACTACTTGCCGGAAAAATTATCGGGCTCATGGTGGCCTACTGCGACAATGACGGTAGCGAACTGCGCGAGAACTTCATCGGTTCAGAGTCTGTACCGTCCGGCCCGAAAGACAGGGGCTGGATTGACGCAGGGCTCTTCGGCGAAGTAGTCCTTGATGAATAGTGTGATTTCTCCAGACGCTGCGGTGCAGGCCCGACCGACAGCAGAAAACTCTGCCGTCGGCGAGTTCCTCGACTTTGCCGACGAACGCTACTACGTCATTCGCAATGTCGAGCAGATGGCGCCGTTTTTTGTCAGCGTCATATCTGCCAATGACCACTGGTTATTTGCCTCGTCAACGGGAGGGTTAACGGCGGGACGCGTATCGCCTGAAACCGCCCTGTTTCCTTATATCACTGTCGACAAACTGCATGACTGTGCAAACAGCACCGGGCCTCGAACCTTGCTGCGCGTTGGTAGCGGTACAAACTCAGTGTATTGGGAACCGTTCAACAAGGATCAGCGCAGCCTAAGCGCATCAAGCTGCAATCTTTACAAGAACACGCTAGGCAACAAGTTGTGTTTCGAGGAAATCAACCACGAGCTTGAGCTGGCATTTCGCTATACGTGGTCGACGACCGAGGAATATGGTTTCGTGCGTCACGCGGAACTCGAGAACCTGGGCACACTGGACCAGCAAGTGGAAATTGTCGACGGGCTGCAAAATCTCCTGCCAGCGGGCACCCCGATCTTCACGCAGACAAATTCCAGCAATCTCGTTGATGCCTACAAGTGGACGGAACTCGATGAGTCAACCGGCCTCGCATTCCTGACCCTTTACTCGGGCATCACCGATCGTGCTGAACCCTGCGAGTCCCTGAAAGCGACAACGGTCTTCAGCCTCGGGCTGAAAGGCCATAAAGTCCTGATTTCGGGATGCCAGCTTGCCGACTTTCTCCAGGGCACCCCTCTGGAACAGGAAGTTCACAAACGCGGCATCCGTGGCGCCTATTTTGTAAACCACGCGTGCGAACTTGCAGCTGGCGAAACCAGCCAGTGGGACATCGTTCTCAATACGGAACAAACTCAGGCGGACGCCGTTGCTCTGCGGCAACAGCTCCGTAAGCCCGGTGACCTGCAAGCGAAGATCGACGCATCTGTCGCAGACGGTTCTGACCGGCTGGCGAGGATTATGGCTGCCGCCGATGGCTTCCAGGCGACAGCGGAAGAGCCGGTTTCGGTCCACCACTACGCGAACGTGCTGTTCAACGTACTGCGCGGCGGAATCTTCGACGATCAGTACACCGTCTCGTCACGGGATTTCCGGCGCTCGATTCGGCATTTCAATAAATCGGTTTTTGAACACAATAGCGACTTCCTGCACGGCATCCCCGACCGCTTGCGTTTTGATGAACTGCTTTCCGCGGTCGAAAAACGCGGCGACAGCCAGCTGCAGCGGTTGACGCTTGAATACCTGCCGATCACATTCGGTCGCCGCCACGGTGACCCGAGCCGCCCGTGGAACCAGTTCGCAATTCGTTTAAAAGACGAATTCGGCGAGGGTCTTCTTTCCTACCAGGGCAATTGGCGCGATATCTTCCAGAACTGGGAAGCCCTCGCGTTCAGCTATCCAGGCTTCATCGAAAACATGATCGCCAAGTTCGTCAACGCCTCCACAGTTGATGGCTACAACCCATACCGAATCACCAAGGAAGGCATTGACTGGGAAGTCGAGGAACCCGACAACCCCTGGAGCTACATCGGCTATTGGGGTGACCACCAGATCATCTACCTGCTGAAGCTGCTCGAACTGTCGCGCCACTTCCATCCGGACACCCTGCAACGCCTGTTGCGGGAACCCTTGTTCAGCTACGCGAATGTGCCCTACCGAATCAAACCGCTCGCGGACCTCCTCGAAGACCCGAAAAACACTGTGGTGTTCGACGAGTCGCTTGCCGAGCTGATTGAAGAGCGCGTCGCTGCATTCGGTGCGGATGGCAAACTGATACTCGACGATGATGGCCGGGTGTACCAGGCTAATTTGCTCGAGAAGCTGCTCGTGCCACTGCTCGCCAAACTCGGCAACCTGGTTGTTGACGGCGGCATCTGGCTCAATACACAGCGTCCCGAATGGAACGACGCGAATAATGCACTGGTCGGTCAGGGGCTCTCGATGGTGACGCTTTACTACATGCGCCGTTACCTGAGCTTTCTGCAGGAAATGCTGGTCGACGAGTCCGGGACTTTTTCCGCGTCCGCCGAAGTCGGAAAGTGGCTGGACGGTACTGCAACCGCCCTCGCCAGCTTGCGCTCTGCAACCGGCAACGGCCATGTGGACGATACTTTACGGCAGAGTTCGCTAGCGGAGCTCGGTCAGGTCGCCAGCGATTTTCGTGAAACACTCTATGCACGTGGCGGTTTCGAAGGTGTGCGCGACCTGGACATCTCGAGCGTACAGACGCTAGTCGAAGACGCGCTTGTGATCGTCGATCACAGCATCACCGCCAATCGACGCAAAGATGGCTTGTACCACGCCTACAATGTTGCCAGGTTTGGCGGCGATTCGCTGAGCGTCGACAACCTGTACCCAATGCTTGAAGGCCAGGTTGCCGTTTTGAGCAGCGGGGCAATCAGCGCCGGTGAGACTGCAGATGTCGTCGACGCTCTGTTTGCCAGCAAAGTGTATCGGGAAGATCAGGACAGTTTCATGCTGTACCCGGATCGTCAGCTGCCGAGTTTTCTGGAGCGCAACAAGCTGGCGGACGAGGACGTGCGTGCTATTTCGCTGTTAACGGAAATGCTCGATTCCGGGGACGAGCGTATTGTCCTGCGGGACGCCGAGGGCAGCGTGCGTTTCAATGCCGAGTTCACCAACGCCGGCGACGTAGAGGCCATGCTCGATTCACTCGGCGATCAGTACAACGCCAATGACAGATCGATACGGCGCGCCGTATTGGAACTTTATGAATCCGTGTTTGACCACAAGGCCTTCACCGGGCGCTCGGGCACGATGTTCGGTTTCGAGGGACTGGGGTCAATCTACTGGCACATGGTTGCCAAACTGCTGTTAGCGATCGAGGAAAACTTCTTCGCGGCTTGTGACAATGACGTTGATTCGGGGACACTGAAACGACTTGGTGACCTGTACTACCGGGTGCGTCGCGGTATCGGCTTCAACAAAACGCCCGCGCACTACGGTGCGTTTCCAACCGATCCCTATTCGCACACGCCCAGGCATGCGGGTGCGCGGCAGCCGGGAATGACCGGGCAGGTCAAGGAAGAGGTACTAACCCGCTTTGCCGAGCTCGGCGTCCGGGTTAACGGCGGCCTCGTATCAATTCAGCCGGCACTGTTACGTGCCCGGGAGTTCTGTGCGGCAGCCTCTTCGCTTTGTTATCTCGACGTGGACAACACCTGGCAGACGCTGTTACTGCCCGCATCGAGCCTTGGATTCACCTGGTGCCAGGTACCGTTCGTGTATGTGCTGGATGATGGCGCGGATGCCGGCCTCGTTGTCGAATTCGATGATGATGAAGTTTCACATTTCA
>JAHEGH010000145.1 GCA_024639825.1 Gammaproteobacteria bacterium | reverse complement strand
AACCCGTTGTGTGGCAGAGAGGTCATTTTCAAGCTGGAAATCCTGCTCGTCCGCGATGCAAGCGAAGAGGAGATTGCAGCAGGCGGGAAAATCGAAGAAGGCCCGGATATTGAAACAGGGCTCCGCATTCATGAGGTTCTGAATTAAACTCACGTCACGCGTGACATTCCTGACAAGAGGTAAATACTATGAGCGAACAACCCAAAACCAGGCCCAAAGTTCCCGAAGGCAAAGCGCGTTTCGTGACAACCCGTCAGAAGGAAGCCAACGAGCAGGGTTTCGTTGGGTATGAAACCACCTGGGAGCCATTTCAGAAAGAAGTCCCGTACGCGACCCCGAAAAAACCATAAGCTCCCCGGCGACCGGACTCGCCAGGCAGGTGATAGAAAATCCGGAACCGCCACCAATTCCATTCGTGCTGGAATGCACATCTGGGCATTGAAGGCACGAGCAGCGGCCTTAATACCTGCGTGCTGTTGTTATTGGAATAGTATCTGATTCCAGCAGGCTTTCTGAGTATGCTCAGTTTTAGCCTCAGGATTCAGTCGTTGTCCAAGAAATGGGGTAATCCAAGTGAGGCTTGTTGTAACTTGCTGAGCTAGCTCGGCGTCAAGCTGGTTTGTTCCTCTACATCGCGATGTTTTCCTGTCTAGAGAAACAAGGATAGGAAATACGATCGCGTGGTTGAGGCGCGGCGCACTGAAAACGGCCGCAGTGAACACACGCAAGCGGATCGGCCTCGACCCCGGTTGGGGTCTCGCGCTGAGCCTTCGTTCAGTGGACCATGGTCAGCTCGTCCACAATGTGATCTGCGCCATAAATGGCTCCGAGGGCGCGTAGCATGATGTCGGGATGGACGGCCACGGTGCGATTAAGTGCGTTGTTGAACCAATAGGCACCGCCTATCGAGTGAATATTGCCGTCGAATACCAAGCCTACGAGCTGTCCGTCCTTGTCGATCACCGGGCTGCCCGAGTTACCGCCGATGATGTCGGTGGTACCCACAAAATTGAACTTCGTTTCGTCGGGGAGTGAGTCGCTGGCATCACTCCAGCTGGCGGGCAGACGGAACGGTTCGCTCCCGGTTACACGCGGATAAATTTCACCGAGTGTCGTCGCGGGTCGTACGTCCGCGCCTTTTTCCTGCCAGCCTGTGTGCGTGCCGTAGGTCACCCGCAGCGTGAACGTCGCATCCGGGTATTCGTCCGTCCCGTATATCTTGAAGCGGGCCGCGGCGATTTTTTCGTACGCCTTGTCCGTTACGGACTCTAAGTCGTCTTCGTAGCGTTGCCGCAGAATCCGGGCATCGGCGTCGATCGCCATTGCCAGTCGCATCATGGGATCATCGGACGCCTCAAGTTTCTTGCGGTCGGCATTCCACAGTGCTTCCCGGGTCGCAGGGTCAAACAGCTCGGTTCCCTCGATGAGCCGTCTGGCCACCGTCTCCGGCGTGTCCTTGCCGAGAATCTGGTGCACGAACAACGAGTCGGGGCCGAGGTATTCACGCATCTTGTCCAGCGACCACGAGAGCTTCAGGATTTCCAGTTCCGGGTAGATGGGCCGGTCGGCGAGCGTCAGCTGCCGCAAGCGTGGCATTTCGGCATCGGTATAGCCGCGCAGACGATCCTCGTTGGCTTTATCGCGTTCGGTCACGACGCGGACGATACGCTTCGCCATACCGAACAAGTCACTGCTGAACGCCGCTCCCGCCTCAATGAACAGGTAGTCTTCGCGGAACGCCATGTAGTCCTCGTTGGCATTCGCGATGTCGTCCCATGCCGAGCCGACCATCGCGGCAAGTGTCGGGTCGCTTGCGATGCGTTTTTTCAGGTCGGCTTCGACTGCAAGCTTGTGCGCCAGCATGTCGTCGTCGTGCAGGGCGTCCAGGCGCCGGCTGACCACCTTGATGCCGTTCTCAATGGATTGCAGCGGGGCGCGCGTGATACGAAAGGCCTCATCGCTGAATGTCGCGTACTGGATGTAACGTCCACGCAGCTCCGCGACGCGTCGCAGCCACGCAGGAAAGGAGACGTCGCGCAGGAACTTCAGGTCATCAACTGTAAGCAGGCGTTGCGTGGAGCCGGGGCGGCCAGCGACGAACATGGCGTCACCCGGTGACAGGCCTTCCTGGCGCCAGTCAAGGTGATACGGTGTCGCCAACGGTTTGCCATCTTCGTAGACGCGCAGGATGGCCATGTCGAGGCACCAGCGCGGGAAGTTGAAGTTATCGGGATCGCCGCCGAATGCGGCGATGTCGGTTTCCGGCGCGAACACGAGACGTACGTCCTCGTAACGCTCATAACGATACAGCCAATACTGCCCACCGCGATAGAGGGTTACGTCTTCGCATTTGAGCTCGGATGTCGCTTCGCATTCCTCCACAAGCCGGGCCAGCGTCTTGCGGCGCGCCGCAGCCGCCTCCAGCTCATCCATGCCATCGGTCGCGGCGGCTACCTTTTCGGTGATGTCGACTGTATCGATCAGCAGTGAGAGTCGATCCGTCGGGCAGGCAATTTCCTCATCACGGTTTGCGGCGAGAAAGCCGTTCGCTTCGAGGTCATTGTCCGCGGATGAATTTTGCGAGATGCAACGCATGGCGCAGTGATGATTGGTCAGCACCATCCCCTCCGGCGACACGAACGATGCGCTGCAACCGCTGTCCAGGCGGGCAACCGAACGTTGCACCGTATCGAGCCACTCGTCCGTGATGTTCACGCCGTACTTTTCCTGCACCGCGGCAGCCGGGAAATTGTCGAGTGTCCACATGCCTTCGTCGGCCAGCGTGGTGGCGGACAGGCACAGAAATATGAGAGTCATTGGGATTTTTTTCATGGGGCGCTCCGCGTCAGGCAGGCGTTTTTGCATACGTCAGCCAGACAATTTAGTTGTCCCCGTTTGCCCGTGTCGATGCGGGCTTGTACCTAAAAGGATAGGAAATTCTATCGCGCGGTTGAGGCACGGTGACCTGAAAACGGCGGGGCGGTCTGCGTTGACTGATACGTTAGCCGCCCCGGTTTGCCGCGCGTCGCCGAAGATCAAGAGCTCGACGGCGGTGCGCGCATCTCATCGAATGGGGCTTTTGTCGCGCTCTATTTGCGGTGAAGGGCGAGGTGCTTCTCTACGGACAGCTAAATCGCTTAGGTTCCGAGTACTCTCACTATTATGCTCACTGGGCAGCAAGCGAGAGATAACTCCCTGAAAAGCGGGTGTAGTTCAACGGTAGAACATCAGCTTCCCAATCGGAGTCGCTGAGTTGGTCATCTACCTAACCGCTTGATTTCCGTGGTCCGATGCACACCGGTTTCAAAGAGTTAGATCACCCGAAAGTAACCAACCGATTACAGCAGGCTTTCTGAGTATGCTCAGTTTTACTCTCACTTTTTGGTACTGGTGCCGGGTCTGATCTTACTGGGCAACCGCATCCAGTCCTCCGAATTCCATCGGTGAACCAATAAAGGTGGCTTCCCAGTCCTCGACCGACAACGGCTCAAAACGGCCTTTTTCCTCTACCGGGAAACGTATGGCCTGACCTGGCGTAACGTCTTTAAGCACTTTTGAATCTCGCACCACAACAACGCCATTGACGATGACATAGGGAATGCCCGTTGTGGGCAGCGTGCCCTGCTCAT
>JAHEGH010000024.1 GCA_024639825.1 Gammaproteobacteria bacterium | reverse complement strand
GTGGCAATGCACAACAAGAGTGGAGCCGCTGGAGAACAGGTGCAGATGCGTCAGATCCAGTCCGACTCAGTCGTCCGCTGGTTACGCAATCTGAGAGACTCGGATCGGGAGACTGCTCTCTCGAACAACACACCCTTTGTCATACTGGGTGATATGAATGTCGTTCCGGACGCTTCGATGGAGTTTTTCGAGACACTGCTAAGTGGCAATATTGCTGACGAAGACACGTACGGGTCCGATATTCGAATCGACTGGGATGAAACAGACTTGTCCGACGCCCGACCCAGCCACAACGCGTTGGAACAGAGTTACTACACCTGGCGCAATGACGATTTGCCTTTTGCGCCCAGTGCGCTGGACCGCATTCTCTTCTCAGATAGCGTCATGTCTGTTCGTCAGCGCTTCGTATTGAATACGATGACAATGACACCCGCTGAACTTGCAGATCGTGGATTACAGAAATCCGATGTGCTGTACGGCGGAACGGCTGGCCACTATGATCATTTGCCTCTGGTCGCTGATTTTGCGTTTAGCGAGGGGTTAATCGAATAAGCGACGAAACATCTGGCCTCAACCCGGCCGAGGTGACACTTTTCTTACAGATTCGGCGGTGTATATCAATGTTAGAACATCAGCTCACCAGGCTTATACCCTGGGTTCCAATTCGGCTTTACGCAGCAGGCGCCTTCAGGTTGGCGGGCATCATTGCATTACTCATCCTGCTTGGCGGTCATGCCGTCGCCACTGAACCGAAGGCCCTGCGAGCTTACGACGGCATGCCAGATGGCGCCCAGGATTACGCCGCATTCGTCAAGCTGTGGGACGACTTTCTACACTGGCGGGATCCAAAGACCGCAATGAAAGAACAGTCGCTCGTCGATGTCGCGGGTCTGGAGACCGACGTGTATCCCGACTACAGTGCGGAGGCCGTTGCAGCGAGGTTGCGGGAGCTTCGTGGATTTCAGGGCGAGCTTGACGATTTTACGGTAGCCGACTGGCCGCTTCGCCAGCAGGTCGAGTTTCTTGCCGTCCGTGCAAAGATGGACGAGGAGGAATTTACGCTCCGGGTCTCCAAGCCGTGGTCCCGCGATCCCGGTTTCTACGTCGATCGCATGCTGCGCCTGACATTTACCGAACTGCCGGTCGCCGGGGACGTCCTTGCCGAATTCGTACGCCAACTTGACGCGATCCCCGGGCTTGCCACGCAAGGCAGAAGCAACCTTATCGAAGTCGCGACCGACTACGCCGACCTTGCGATTTTTAATCTGTCCAATTCCGACGGCGTTGGCCATGGCTTTCCGTACCGAACGGAACCGCCGGCAGGCGTCCTCGGCTGGTACGACGATCTGCTCGATCGTGCGCGCAGCCAGCAGCCCGACCTGGTAGAGCCGATCGAGACGGCCAGGGCCGCCGTTGAGTCGTTTCGTAACTGGCTTATCACCAACCGGCCGGAAATGAAGGCCAATGCAGGCGTCGGCAAGGAAAATTTTGACTGGTACCTCAAGCACGTGAAGCTGATGCCTTACACGAGCGACGATATTGTCACGCTTGGGCAACGCGAACTCGATCGGCTCTGGGCACTTTATGCGCTGGAGCGTCACCGAAACCGGGACCTGCCGGAAATCGAAATATCCGGATCGGCCACGGAGTACCAGTCCCGCATCGACGAAACCGACGCGGCTATTCGCCGCTTTCTCGTCGAAGAGTCAATCATCACGATCCCGGACTACATTGACGAACTCTCGACCAACGTTCCCTGGATCGTCCGCGACGACGGGCCGAATTTCTGGGAGCAGATCCAGTACCGCAACCCGACGCCGGATCACCTGCATGCCGTTATCCCGGGCCACCGCTTCGATGCGGTTGTCGAACGTAACAACCCGGATCCGGTGCGTGGACGCCTCACCGATGATGCCCGCGTTGAGGGTTGGGCAGTCTATCTCGAGGAAGCGGTCATGAATGCGGGTCTGCTCGACGACAATCCCCGCGTCCGCGAGCTCATCTACCTGTTCGGCATCTTCCGCGCGGCACGCATGCCGGCTGATGCCTGGCTGCAGCTCAATGTGATGACGGCAGACGAAGTCGCTGATTACTGGATCGAGCGCGTTCCCTACCTGGATCGGGATGTCGCCCGCGTCGACGCCGAAATCTACCTGCGTCGCCCACCGGGTTATGGATTGGGCTATACCACTGGAATGCTGCAAATGCAGGCCCTGCTCGCCGAACGCAAACGTCAGCTCGGCGATGCGTTCCGCCTGAAAGATTTCCACGACGAATTCATGGCGGCGGGACGGCTCCCGCTGTCGCTCATTCGCTGGGAAATGACAGGCAATGACGAAGACATCGCAGCACTCTGGTCACGGGAACCGCTGCCCGTTGACTGAGCCATACGGACGCCGAACGTGTGGGACCAAGCATGCCGCTGGCGGCTATTACGCTTTGTCGCCCTTCGCAAGGAACCGCGCGCCCAGCGTTTTCCGCCTGAGGTAGGCATACACTTCCAGCAGCGGCAGTTCTTTCGGACAGACATCCTCGCAAGCCATCATACCGATACAGGCGAAGACACCCTGATCCCCGGCAACGACATCGAACCATTCTGAGTCGGAACGACTGTCGCGAGGATCCATCATGAAGCGAGCTACTCGGTTCAACCCAGCGCCAGCGAGGAAGGTATCGTCAACGTTCGCCAGACCGCACGAGGCGACGCAACAACCGCACTCGATACAACGATCACCTTCGTAGATTGCGGCTGCGACATCGTCACTCATGCGCTGTTCGAGTGCGTCCGGATCAAACGGCAGGCGTTCGTGAATCCATGCTTCGGTCTTCTCCGCCATCTCCCGGAACCAGGTGCCGGTATCGACGGAAAGGTCGCCAATCAACTTGAAGGTCGGCAGCGGATACAGCTGGATTTTCTCGGGCAAATCGGACGTGAGCGTTCGACATGCCAGTGCCGGTCGACCATTCACCATCATGGCGCAGGAACCGCAGATCGCGGACCGGCAGGCGAAATCGAATTGCAGGCCGGGATCCTGTTTTTCGCGAATCTGGTTCAGCGCGATGTACAGGGTCATGAACGGCGTCTCGTCCAGTTCGAAGACGTCAGTATGCGGCTCCGAGTTCTCATCTTCCGGGTTGTAACGGAAAATCTCGAATCGCAGCCGGCGTGCTTGTTCAGTGTCGCTCATGAAATCCTATCCTGTTACGGCTTTCCAGGCGCCACGCTTTAAGCGGCTACCCATTTCCTCAGTGCTCGCAAGTCGACCATGACCGGTCTGCACCTGAAGCACGTCCTCATTGTAATGATCGAGCGTGTCGGTCATTTCGATGCGTTCATCGCTGCCATAACCTCGATGGCCCGGCGGCAAGTCGACAATTCCGGTGGGTTCGTAGCTAAACGAAGGCTCACTCTCGTCAACCCCCCACCGCACCAGCGTCCTGTTCAGCCAGTCGCGGTCGTTGCGCAACGGGAAGTCCGAACGATAGTGAGCGCCACGGCTCTCGGTACGCGCTTGCGCGCCCCTGGCAACGGTCATCGCCAGGCGGAGCATGCCTTTCAGGCGCAGGGCGAACGCGAGTTCGGGATTCACACCGGGATCCTTGCAACGCAGCACCGCGTTGTCGCAGTCATCCAGCAGCTGCCCGATCTCGGCCACTGCTTCACCCAGTTCATCGCCGTTCCTGAAGATACCGACCTTATGCATCATCGTTTCGCCCATCGCGTCACGAATCTCATAAACGTTGGGGCCGGCGCCACTGCGCGCCAGCCAGCCAGCAGCACGCTGTTCTGCATCAGCGAGCGCTGCGAATGCAAGGCCAGTGTCGGCTTGCAGCTCACGGCCGGACGCATACTTGGCTACTTCGCGGCCCACGATTCGGCCGCTGACCAGTGTTTCAGCCAGGCTGTTGCCACCAAGACGATTGAATCCGTGCATATCCCAGCACGATGCCTCGCCCACGGCGAACAGACCCGCCAGGCCGTAGGCCTGACCGTCTTTATTGACGCGCACGCCGCCCATGGAGTAGTGCTGGGTCGGGCGTACGGGAATGAGTTCCTTGGCAGGATTGCGGCCGACGAAATCGCGGCAAATATCCCAGACCTCGAGCAGCTTGGTTCTCAGGTGCTCTTCGCCCAGGTGACGAATGTCGAGCCACAGGTGCGGACCGTAAGGCGACTCAATGCCAAATCCGTCGCGCATGTGCTGTTGCATGTGACGGGATACGACATCACGACTCGCCAGCTCCTGTTTCTCCGGCTCGGCCGCGACCATAAAGCGATCGCCGTTCTTGTCGAGAAGATAGCCACCGTCGCCACGACAGCCTTCGGTGACGAGGATGCCACTGGGCGATAAGGTCGTCGGGTGAAACTGCACGGCTTCCATGTTACCGAGCGGCACGACACCGGTGTCGAGTGCAATCGAGGCACCTGTGCCTTCATTGATAGTCGCGTTACTGGTGTACTGCCCGTAGATACGGCCGTAGCCACCCGTCGCGATGACCGTGGCTTTCGCCATCACAGTGAAGTGTGAACCGTTGCGAAGATCGCGCACCACCGCACCAACGCAGCGGCTGCCGTCGTGGATGAGTGCTACCGCTTCGGTACGATCACGAACGGTGATACCCAAGCGGACAACTTCGCTGTCGACGGCATAGAGCGCGGCATGACCCGTGCCTGCCGCGGCATAGCATGCACGCCACTTGGCGGTGCCACCGAAGTCGCGTTGGCCGATGAGGCCGTCGCTCTCGATGTCTTCATCGATATCGACTTCCTCACCCTTGATAAAGTAGTGATTCTTACCGCCACGAACGCGTGACCACGGCACGCCGAAGTGGGCCAGTTCGCGAACGGCGATTGGCGCTTCTTCAGCGAAGATATTGGCAACCTCCTGGTCAGCACCCCAATCGGAACCGCGAACGGTATCGAGAAAATGGACCGTAGGACTATCGCCCGAGGCTTTGGCGCAGTTGGCCAATGCCGCCTGCATGCCCCCCTGCGCCGCGCAGCTATGGCTGCGGCGCGGTGGCACGAGTGACAGGATGAGTGCTTCCTGCCCTGCAGCCGCGGCCTCAATGGCACAACGTTCGCCAGCCAGACCGCCACCGATGATGAGGACATCGGTTGTGATGAGCTTGCTGCTCACGACGCACCTCCTTCCAGCAGGAATGCAAGCGGCGGATCGATCCAGCCAGCCAATACACACAAGGTGGCGCCGCCAACCACAAGGATCGTCCAGAAAATCACTTGCTCAATGCGATGCATGGCCTTGCGGGACAACCACAGATCGGCGCCCCACTTTATCGCCAGGCGATACAGGCCGACGCTCGCGTGGAACTCAACGCACAGCAGCAGGATTGCATAGGGCAGCCAGAGCCCGGCGCCCACCCTTGCCATGGTCGTTTGCGACTCGATACCGGCCATTTCGCCGAACAATGGCGTGAATACGTCGAGGCCAAGCAACATGAGGTGGAAGCTGCCCAGCACCAGCATGATCATTCCCGTACGCACCTGCCAGATCCACAACATCGATTCAACATGCGGACGGAATGGCGAGTGCTCGGTGCGCGTCGCTACTTTCTCGCGACCGGACTGGCTTAGCCCTTTGGCAAGTTGAGCAATGCGTTTGCGCTCGCGCAGCTGCGCGGGAATTTTGCGCGCAGCAAACACGGCGTGCACCAGGAACAGGATGAAGATTGCAGCAACGGTTGGTTGCGCAATGTAGTAATCCTCGAGAAAGGTTGCCATCCAGTCGAAGCCGCGTTCACCTGTCAGAATGGAACCCACCAGGACGACATGCCCCCACATGAACAGCGCCAGCACCAGGCCACTGCCACCACTGATTATTTCGTGCGTCAGTGAACGCGACGCCGGCGTTGTTACAAGGGGATGCATTATTCTGGCCTCAGTACCGACATGATGTCAGGATTCTCTTCTTCTTCAGCCAGCAGTACATGACAGGTGTCGCAGTCGTTCGACACCTGCTTCCTGTCGGCGGTTCGCATGCTGCGCCTGTGGCAACGGAAGCAACCATCAGACTGTTCATGGCCGATGTGATTTGGATAGGTATCCCACCAGACATTCATCTGCGGGAAGATATTGACCGAGAATATATTGCCCAACGTCGTCGCAGCGGCTGCGATCTCATCAGCACGCTCCGTCGCAAGGTCGGGATAGGTTTCACTATAGAATGCGGTGAGCTCACTGACGATTCCATCGCGCGCCACTTCATGCGATTCGTACTGCGTCTGGATAATGCGCAAGCTTTCCCGCTTGACGAACGGCAGCGAACGATCGATCAGGCCCGAGTCAATGGCTTTATCAATCGCGGGTCCCGGCGACTCGTAAATATGCGACGGTCGATTGTGACAGTCGACGCAATCCATCTCGCGCCAGACGCCACCATCTTCGGGTGCCTTGCGATCAGCAAACGTAACCATCTCGTTTTCATTGTCAGTAAATTCGATCTCGTAGACCGCTTCGCGGGTTTCGTCCGAACGATAACGAATGTTGACACCACGATCGACATGCCAGTGGATACCGTGCGAGTTGTTTGCGCGTGAACCACCGACCTTGAGCAGCACCGCCGATGTCAGCTCCGTGTTCGCCTCATCGTCTTTGTAATGCTTGATTACTTTAAGTTTGTCGCCCACGAACTTTGTCGGCCAGTGACACTGTTCGCACGTCTCCCGAGCCGGGCGCAGATCATGCAACGGTGTCGGTACCGGACGCGGATACAGGTCGAACGCTACCGAGACCAGCTGCCAGGCGCCATCGAGTTTGGATTTTACGAACCAGTCTGCACCGGGACCAATGTGGCACTCAGCACAGGCTACCCGCGAGTGCGGTGACCGGGCGTGTGCCGTATGTTCCGGCTCCATGACCGAGTGACACGCGAGGCCGCAGAATTCCACAGACTCCATGACATGCACGCCCTTATACGTCGCGCCCGCGACGATGACGATATTCAGCATCGTGGCACCAGCAAGTATCAGCATCCAGCGACGCGTAGCTTTTACGTTCAGATCGAACACGGGCATCAATGGCGTGCCGTCACCACCGGGGCTTTTCCGTAACCTGCGCCGGTAAAGAATAGCGCCAATCGGAATCAGGATAAGCCCAAAGACAAAGATCATCGGCAAAATCAGGTACGTCAGTATCCCGATGTACGGCCCGCCCTCGAAGCCAAAGAGCTCCATGGCGAAGAGGCTCGCCATTAGCACAAGGGTGGCGATTGCTATCGCCGTCCCGATCAGGCTCATCAAGTTGTGCGTGATGGAAACTAGAAAATTCTTGAACACACTATTCCCCCGTCATTTTTTTATTGTCACGCATCAGTGCGTCAACAACGCCCAGATCATGAATCCAGCAAGCATGATACCAAGGACGAGGAATAACGAACCGAATAGATAGGCGTCTCGCCTCTGCCTCGGGTTCGGTGCCTCGACCAGGTAGTCCTCAAGCTCACCATTGTCCACCAGACGCTGGTATTCGAGCGGACGTTCTGACATGAAGCGCTCAAGCGACATCTTGCCAGTAAACACGACGAGATCCATCGGGAAGCTCTCGGGCCGCAGGTGCGTGTGGAAGAAGTGGAACACAAAGATGAAGCCGGTCGCCAGAAGCGCTTCGTCGCTATGAATGACCTGCGCCGCATTTAGTGTCCAACCTGGCAGGAAGCTCGTGAAGAAGTCCGGCAGCCATAGGAACAGTCCTGACAAGCCAATGATCATGACACCCCAGAACACCGCCAGGTAATCGAATTTCTCAAAGTAAGTCCAACGATCGCCAGGAGGCCGCTCTCCCATGTACAGGAAGTACTTGATGTTGCCAAAGAAGTCAGAGACATCTTTTGGTTGTGGCGTCATCGAGTTGGGACCCCAGAACATACCGCGTTCACCGCGGATGAAAGCGCGAATAAATACGTCGAGGATGTGCGCGATCATGTAGCCGAACGTACCGACTGCAGCGACACGGTGAATAAACCGCGTCGAGTCAATGCCACCCAGAACATCCACCAGGGTCTGTGCCCATGGTGCCCCATTGAACTTGAGCGGCAAACCGGTCAACGCAAGCAACATAAACGTCGTAATAATGACAACGTGCATGCGCATGTTCTTGCGACGGAAGCGCCGAACATACTTACCACTTGCACCGCGGCGTTCCTCATCAAACTCACCGCGCATGACGCCAACCAACGAACGTTGCAGCCATAGCAGGTCGTGTATGCCGAAGAAGGCGAATACGCCGATGAGCAGACTCGTCATGAAGACCCAGATGACGTACACCTTGAAATTGTCCTCAGGGTCCGTCGGGTCGTTATGCGGGTCAAACGTCGCAAACGACGGCGTAATATTTTCATGGCACTTGCCGCAGGTCTTCAGCACATTATCGGGATGCACGCTGGAAGCCGGATCATCGGCCATGACGTTCTTGTGCGGTGTGTGGCAGTCTGCGCAGGTCGCGCCCTCGGATAGTCCGAGGTGCAGCGCCTTGCCGTGGAAGCTGTCACGGAATGAACTCAGGTATTTCTCGTGGCAGCCTCCGCATTTAGCGGCGGAGTCGTGTCGCGCATTGTAGGTGGTGGGATCACCGATCATGTGCGATGAATGGCAATCGACGCACACCGGTCCTTCCTCGCCAGCCTGCCAGGCCATGCCGTGAGCACTCTGGCTCTTCCAGTCGTCGAGGAGCAGACCATGACAGGCTCCACACATTTCGGGCGAGTTCTGGTGGGCAGTCGGCGCCTTGTTCTTATCGACCGCAAGGATGCGATGCGAGCCGTGGCAACTACTGCATCCCGGCGCATTGTTCAGCCCGGACAGCAGCAAAGCCTTGCCGTGTTCGCTCGTCAGGTAACCGTCGATCAGCGCTGCTGGCTCATCATGGCAGGCGCCGCAGCTCTGGATCTGGTTGACCGGGGACACGGCGGACGCGCGGTCTGCGACTTCGTGAATGGCATGGGGAGCGCCGTGACAGTCAGTGCAACCCGCCTCACCCCCATGAACGCTGCGCCCTGTCGCACGCAGCACGCTGCCGTGGCACTCGCCGCAGCTGCCTTCGTCGGTCAGCGGCTCAAGGTCGGCATCCTTATGCTCCACCGTGACATTCGTATGGCACTCCTGGCACTTGACATCCGGATGCGCCGTTGACGTGAAGGACACCGCCTCATGGCATGTGCTGCAGTCGATCTCCTGCGCGTTTGCCGGATTTGAGACCAGAATGAACAGTGCCAGTGCTGCAATCGGCAGGCTGGCGAAACGAACGGGCGTACTCATTTTTCGGATTCCCTGAAAGCTGCGCTGCTAGTATCCCAGCGCAATGAGAGACTGCTATCAGGGTTTTCCGCTAGGGCCCTTTCGCTAACAGGTTCCTGAGCTTGTCACGCGTATAACGGCGCGACATCCATATAGATTTTGTAGTGCGCAATCAGGATGCCTTCGTATTCGAAGACATCAGTGAACGGTAGCTCGATCTCAGACCCGTCATGCCGTGTGTAGGTCACGATACCCTCGCACACCACCGTATCGCCCTGACGCAGCTTGTTGTCGACGCTGTGCGAGCAACCCGCGATCGTCGCGAAGAAACCTTCGACCGCAGCCTGGATAGCATCACGGCCCTGCACCGGCGGAGCAGAGCCGAATCGAAAGATGGCATTTTCTGTCAGGTACGCAACGAACGCTGCACCATCTTTTGCATCAATAGCAGCGAACAAACCGCCGGTGTCACCACCGGCGGCCGTCACTAAACTCATTGAATGCTGCCGTAAAAATGGACAAGTGCGTCTACATCGTCGGCAGACAGAGCGTCCAGCTTCTCTTTCATCTTGCCCGGCTGTTCACGTGAACCATCGCCGTAGGCAGCGAAAGTATCGCGCAGGTAGCCCATCTGCTGGCCGCCCAGCATGCTGGCTTCGTCTTCCGGGTTAGTGCCGGCTTCGGAGTGGCAGCGGTCGCAATGCTCGTCATGCAGTGCCTTACCGGCAGCAGCCTTGGCGGCATCGAATTCCTGCGTCGCCTTAACGTACGGCAGCGCGGAATAGGCCGCGGCGAGCTCATCGATATCGTCTTCACTAAGGTCTGCGGCCACAGCGCACATCGTTGTGGCAGGGCGACTCGTATCGCCGTGGCGATACTCCGATTCTGCGCACGGGCGCGCCTCATCCTGGTAAACAAACAGCGCATCCACATGCACAAATTCTGGAATGCCCGCGATCGTCGGTACGTCGCTCGACTGGCTCACGCCGTTATCGCCATGGCAACCGTTGCAATTTTCCATCAAAGCATCGATATCCGCCGCTGCAAGCGCCGGTATACCAAGCGTAAGTACTGATAAAACAAAGAAAAAAAGGCGTTTCATTTGCGGTCTCCTTAATGCCCGGTTGGGCGCGCGGTAATAATACATGCATCGCAACCGATGTCGTCCTGCTAGATTCCGAGAATCCATAGGTACTTTACGCGATTCAAGAATCAGTCCAAATTGCCTAGAAAGAACATTACACAACACCGTTCCTGAATGCGCCGTGAACGGTAAGGTACATCCCGTAAGATTTCAGGCAAAAACAACAAGTTCAAGGGGTATGACATGAGACGCTCACTCAGCCGCAATACAGGATTGGTAGGCCTGCTGCTCGCCAGCGCCCTGCTCTTCGCATGCGACGGCTCCACAGGCCCGGCCGGACCCGCCGGTCCTCCAGGCACCGCAGGTCCTCCCGGCACCCCTGGCTCATCAGGCCCTCCGGGCTCGTCATCAGGCACCGCGATTCCTGTCGACGCGGCAGAGAAGATCAACGCCGAGGTTCAGGACGTTACTGTACCTGCAGGCGGCGGCGCGCCAACGGTCACCCTGCGCCTGTCTGACGATCTGGATTTTGGGCTGAAAGATCTCCCGGCCAATGCGATCAGCTTCACGCTGGCGCAGCTGACACCGGGTCAGGACGGCGGTTCCAGTGAATGGCAGTCCTACGTAACCCGCGACAGCGGCGGCATTGCCAATGCGCAGGCCACCACAGAATCCGGCACAACGGGAACATTTACCGACAATGGCGACGGCACTTATACCTATGTATTTGCGAATGCCCTGACCGACTATCCCGCGGGCCCGACCTTCGACACCGCCAAGACCCACCGTCTTGGCCTCGAGATCCGGACATCCCGTGTTCTCGGCGTAGATATTCCCGCCAATAATTCACCGTATGATTTTGTCCCGGCTGGCGGCAGCCCTATCGACACGCGCCTGATAGTGAACACCGCAACGTGTAATGCGTGCCACGACAATCTGGCCTTCCATGGTGAAGCTCGATTCGACGTCGAGTACTGCGTCACCTGCCATAACCCGTACTCGATCGACGGCGACACTGCCGCCGAGCCCTGGGGTGGCACTGTCGACATGAAACGCATGATCCACAAGATCCACTACGGCGAAAACCTGAGCTACGGTTACTTCATCGTTGGCTATGGCAACAATACGATCGACTACTCGAACATCGTTTTCCCGCAGGACGTTCGTAATTGCCAGACCTGCCATCAGGAGTCCGACGTGACGGTTCCGCAGGCCAGCAATTGGCGCCTGGTTCAGAATCGCGACGCGTGTGGCTCGTGCCACGACTGGGTCGACTGGGACGGCTCTCAGAACGATCCGAACCTCTTGCACCCGGGCGGCTTTACGTTCCTGGATGACACCGACTGTGTCGTTTGCCACGGCGACGGGTCGACAGCGTTCAACGGCGACTACCAGGTGTCTGTCGTACACCAGATTCCAGCAGTGCTCGCACAGCAGGAATTCGAGTTCGAAATCGTCGATATCCTCGATACCAACGTGGGCGACACCCCGACAATCCAGTACCGTGTCAACAACCCGGTCACAGGCGTTCCCTGGGACCTGCTGACCGCACCGGAGTGGACGACCTGCGGACCGTCGCGCCTGGCAGTTGGCATTGCATGGGATACCACGGACTACCATAACAATGGCGCAGGAACGCCTGGCCTGCCTGTTTCAATCAGCGCGATTCCATGCTCTGGCGGCGCCCCAGTGGCGGTTGCCGGTCAGGCAGGGGTATTCAGCGTTACGTCATCGACCGCCATACCCGTGAATGCGGGCGGCTCGCTGGCCGTGACAATTGACGGTCACCCAGCGGTGGACATCGACGGATCGCTCGAAAGAATCGCCGTCACCAACGCGGTTGGCTATGCCGCAATTGGTGCAAACCCGCTCGTTACGCGTCGCAACGTTGTCGATATCGACAAATGCGACGACTGCCATAACCAGCTCTCGATGCACGGCAACAACCGGACAGACAATATCGAAGTCTGTGTAACCTGCCACGCACCGAACGTAACGGACATCAATCGCAGGAATGCGCCTTGCAGCGACCCGACCTCACTCGGGCCTGACGATGCACCGATCGACATGAAGGTCATGATCCACGCCCTGCATGCGTCGAGCTTAACCGGCCAGCCCTACGGGGCCTGCGGCTTCGGCAACAGCGCGCATGTCTTCGACTTCGTCTATCCGGGCAAGTTGAACAACTGTGAGGGCTGTCACGTTGCAAACGGCTTCTACCCGGTCGACCCGGCCAATGTTCTGGGCACAACGGTTGATGCGAATGATCCGGCGACACCAACAGACGATCGCGTTATTTCGCCCAACTCGGCGGTCTGCTCGTCCTGCCACGTGAGCAGTCTTGCTGCGAACCACATGATGCAGAACGGAGGCGACTTCAATGCCACAAAGGATGCGGACAGTAACCTCGTATCCTCTGGCGTCGAGACCTGCCAGCTTTGCCATGGACCGGGAGCGACTGCCGATACAGCCAAGATGCACGGTGTTGGCGAGTTCCAGTTCAACTAGGCTGGGACACATGCTGATGCTCATGAAAATGACTGTAAGACAAACCGCGGTAGTGGCGATGGCCCTGGTGGCCATCGCCCTGCCCGGGGTCACCCATGCCCAGGCAGCTGGCGACGGGGCCGAACTCCCCGACTACAGCCGCAAGGGTGCCGATACGTGTTTCCAGTGTCATGACGACCAGACGGTGCTCGCAATCTTTCGCACCAAGCACGCCATGCCACAGGATCCCGACTCCCCCTTCGGGCATGGCCAGCTGCAATGCGAGGCCTGCCATGGCCCGGCGGGCGATCACGCCGGACGGGTAAGGCGCGGCCAGGAACGTCCGCCAATTCCGGCCTTCGGTTCGATGTCGACGACTTCAATCGCCGGCCAGAACGCCTACTGCATCGAATGTCACTCGCCCGACACGGGATTCGCCTGGCATGGCAGCTCGCACGACGACGATACTATTGCCTGTGCTGACTGCCACACGATGCATGCCGAGCGCGACCCGGTACTGGCGACATCCACGCAGGCCGAAGTTTGCTTCGACTGTCACCAGCAGCAACGCACCCAGGCAATGAAGCCTTACGCCCACCCGGTGCGGCAAGGCAAGATGGCGTGCACCAGCTGCCACAGTCCTCACGGCGACACACCTGAACGCCTGTTGGCGGGCAACAGCGTGAACGGCACCTGCTACGACTGTCACGCCGAGCTGCGTGGCCCCTATCTTTGGGAACACGCACCGGCTACCGAGGACTGCAACAACTGCCACAACCCACATGGTTCGACGCAGCCAGGCATGCTGACCATGCGCGCTCCGATGTTGTGCCAGAGCTGCCATTCGCAGGACGGACATCCGAGCCTTCCACAGGATGCCAGAGGGCTGGCGGACAACATGCCTTCGGAGCTCCTCCTGGGACAGTCCTGCCTGAACTGCCACGACCAGGTCCACGGGTCCAACCACCCGTCCGGCTCAAAGCTGATGCGATAGGAGCCTGCAGCGATGTTGAAACAAATAATGAAATCAGGTCGCACACTGGTCGCCCCACTGGTCTTCCTCGTACCGGCGGTGAGCCTGGCGCAGGTCGATACCAGCGAATGGGCGTGTGAATCCTGCCCGTTCGACCAGGGCTATCGCGCTGAAATCGACGCCGGCGCGACCAATGTCAGTGACGATGCCGTACGTTTTGGAAACTACACCGGCCACGACGAGAAAGGCACGTATGCCGACGTCAACGGCCAGGGACGCTATGCCAATGAAGGCTACCGGGTCGACTGGTATGTCGAAGATCTTGGCCTTGATTCGCGCGTGGTCAAAATCGAGACGGGCAAACAAGGTGTCTTCGGCTTCAATCTTGGCTATCGCGACCTGCCCTATCGGCGCTTCGATACAACCAGCACGGTTTTCAATCCGACGTCAGGCGACACATTGACGTTGCCGGGTAGCTGGGTCCCGGCGAGCACGACGGGCCAGATGACACAGCTTTCCTCGTCGCTGCAACAGCGCATGGTCGGCACCGATCGCCAGATCGTCGATATCGGCGCAGACTGGCAACCGGGTGATGCATTCCGAGTGTTTGCCGATTTCCGCCGCCAGACCCGCGACGGCGTCGATATCACGAGCGCCGGCAGTTACACGCAAGCCGCGTTCCTCCCGCGCTGGATCGATTACGAAACAGACCAGATTGACGCGGGCGTGCAGTACCGCTCCGACGCAGTCAGCCTTACCCTCGCCTACTATGGCTCGTTCTTTACGAATCAGAATCCTTCGCTGACCTGGGAGACACCGTTCCTCACAGCGCCGGGCGGGACTTCGCTGCGGGCAGCGCGCGAACCTGACAATGACTTCTCCCAGGTTTCGCTGTCGGGTAAATACCGCATTGCGGCCGGTAACACGGTGATCGCCTTCCTCGCCGCATCCGGACGCGGCGAACAGAACGCCGCCTTTCTGCCATACACGATCAACCCTAACGTCGTCACGTCAGCGTTGCCTCGCGGCTCGCTGGATGCCGAGGTCGACACGTTCAACTACGGGCTCACGGTGACCTCGCGACCACTCGACAAGCTGCGGGTAAAGTTTGCGTACCGCTACGATGAGCGTGACAACAAGACGCCCATTTCCGACTGGGAGCGGGTCATTGTCGATGCCATACCCTCGGGCGAAATCGAACAGAATGTGCCGTACAGCTACGACCGAATGCATACGATCGTTAGCGGCGAGTACACGCTATCCCGGAAGTGGCGCCTCTCGGCTGGCTATGAACGCAAGGAAATGAACCGCGACTACCAGGAGGTTGCGGAACAGACGACCGATCTGGGCTGGGGACAGGTTCGGTGGCAGCCGGCGGCGTGGCTCGACATTCGTGCCAAGGGCGGCGCATCGCAGCGCGGCATTGATCGCTACAACGACACGATCGCGGCCGACCTCGGACAGAACCCGCTGATGCGCAAATACAATCTTGCCTATCGCTATCGCGAATTCGGTGAAGTCGTTGCCGCCATCAGCCCACTCGAACTGCCCGTTTCCTTCAGTGTGTCCGCACTTTTTGCTGACGACGACTACAAGGAATCGCTGGTGGGTCTGAACGGTGCCGAGGAATTCCGCGCTACGGCTGACATCAGCTGGGCTGTATCCGAGAGTGCTTCGGTTTACCTGGTCTTCGGCCAGGACAGGATCGATGCACACCAGACCGGCGCCGAGCAATTCGGTTTCTGGGACTGGAGTGCGTTCCATGAGGACGACTTCGACCACACGGGTGTCGGCATGACCTGGCGCCCGAGTGACAGCAAGTTCGACTTCTCGTTCGACTACAACCGCGGCACGGGCAAGACCCGCATTGCGCTCGACAGTCTGAGCGGTGGACCAAGTACCCTGCCAACGCTCGAATCAACGCTGGACTCCGCACATGTCAAATCTAGCTACGAGTTCTCGGACCGCCTCCAGGGCACGTTCCATTTGCGGTACGAACGTTTCGATCTCAAGGATTGGGCGCTGGTATCACAAACAACCTTGCCAACCGTGCTGACACTGGGCGCACAACCGTATGACTATGATGTCTACGCCGTGGGCATTGGCATCCGTTACCGATTTGGTGACAACACGATTTCACTGGCCGATTAATACCCGCCCGGTTCGGCCATTGCGATGTGCCCGGCGCTCGATGCCGGGCACACTCTTCAGAAACTGTCGAAACGACTCCTTCGCTGCAGGATCGATGATATTGATCGCCTGTAAACCGGACAGCTTGTAGACGAGCTCAACAGCGGCTGAGGTCTGCGCGGCAGGTCCTGCTACGAGGTCAGGCCGCAAACCGAATGCCTTCTCCACGCCAACGACCGCATAGGGATCTGAAGCGCACAGAATCGTGCAGACGACGTTGTCCCCGAGTTCATCCATCAGGGCTGCACCGTTGTATGGCTCGAGCGGCGACGCACCCGCCTCTGCAACGAGTAGATCCGGCTGGAGATCGTTGATGTAGTTCAGCAATGGCCGGATCGCAGCACGATAGTCGGCCTCGGGTACAATCGTTGATGGCAGGCCAGCATCGACAAAATCAAAAATCTCGGTTGCCCCGGTCTTCAGATAACTCAGGATGTCGCGATAGCGACCGGCACCGGTGAGCTTGCTGCCGATGACAAACATTCCCGCCCGATCGAACTCTTTGCAGACGCGCCGACCGGTCGTCGTTTTGCCAGCCGACATTGACGTTCCGACCAGCATGATCGTCGGCACATTAAAATTATGGGTGCTGGAAGTCGGCGCGAAGTGCGACATACACACCTTCTCGTCGTTGCGACACAGGTGACCACGATATTTCAGGCGCAGCGGGTCGGGCAGCAACATGGAATACGATGTGAAGCGGCCAAACAGGCCCGCACTGGTCAGCGCATGCATGGCACCAGTAGACTCGATATCACGCCAGCTACCCACGCCTTCAAGTGTCGCGGCGCGGTCGCCCAGAACTCCGATCACCCAGTCACCGGGCTCGACCCGTACCATGTGACCGCTGCGATCCTCGATGTGGTAGAACTCGGTTACAGCGCCAACCACCTCACCTTCGACGTAGTCGCCCGTCACCCACGCCGAGCGTGGCAGGTCCTGCAGGTCGAAGTTGCTGTTCCGAAAATCCGCAATTCGTGCCAGCGAACCGTATATCCTGGTACTCATCGTCGCCCTCTCTTTAGTGCGCCCCCCCCAAGGCCGGTGCTGTCAACAGCAGGGTCAACAAAGCTGCCCGCTCAAGAGTCTTGTCAATCAACAGGTGTTCGTGAACCGCATGAGCGCCATCGCCGACCGGGCCCAGACCGTCGATAGTGGCCGCGTATAAACTGGTCGTATTGCCGTCGGAGCCGCCGCCGGCGCGCGCCTGATGCAGATCGAGGCCAAGCTCGTCCCCCGCCTGCTTCGCGCG
The DNA here is from genome assembly GCA_024639825.1 of Gammaproteobacteria bacterium. Taxonomy (GTDB): domain Bacteria; phylum Pseudomonadota; class Gammaproteobacteria; order Steroidobacterales; family Woeseiaceae; genus UBA1847. Next base: position 23,397 of record JAHEGH010000024.1, on the reverse strand, counting down.
CTCCCACAATTTCTGGTTACGCGGTGTTGGCTCCATAGATGGTCGACCGATGTATCCGTCCACGTGCAGGCGCACATCGCGCGTGGTCGGCTGGAGCGAATGGATGATGTACTCAATCTCATTGCCGGCTGCGACTGTCGGCACTCGCACATCGACGACTGCCTTACTATGCGGCGCGACCACATTGGGCTGAATGCCACCATCAACGGTGCCAACGTTTACCGTAATGCCCCGGTCGACATCGTTGAGTGCGAACAGTTTCTGAATGACATGCGACAACTCAAGTATCGCGCTGGCACCACCTTCCGGATCCAGCCCGGCGTGCGCCGCCTTCCCGAATACCGTGATTGTGAAACGGCCAATGCCTTTGCGTGCCGTCTTGATATCCCCGCGACCGCCGAGTGCCGGTTCGAGTACCAATGCACGGTCGGCGTGCTGAGCCAGCAGGCGTATGTAGCGCGTTGAGCTGTGGCTACCGATCTCTTCGTCCGCATTGACGAAGATAATTGGCAAGACCGGTGTCTCCAGCTCCAGATCGCGGATAGCCATTAACGCGAGGACGATCTGGGCCAGACCGCCTTTCATGTCGAAAGAACCCGGTCCGTGAACGATATTGCCGTCAACGCTGAATGGTCGTTCGTCGATAGTGCCAATCGGCCAGACGGTGTCGTAGTGCCCAAGTACCAGTTGCGAGGGCTGGCCACGTTTCCGTCTTGCTGGCCTGGCAAAGATATGTTTCGGTTTCTTCGCGCCGCCGGTCTCGCGGGATTCGTAACCGGCACCGGCCAGTGCAAGCCGCAATATGCGTCTGACACCATCGTGTGTCTCTGGGTGCGCAGAAGGCGATTCCGCTTCAACCAGGTCCTTGATGAGATTCGTCAATACCTCTTGCTGATCATTGACGTAGTCGAGAACTCTTGCCGCATTTGTCGCGCACATGTCACTGCTACTTTTTCATACTCTCCGGGAATGGAAACGCATTGGACCGGTCTATCGTCGCGAATCGACCCGGCGCGAGGTAGGCGAATAGCGGCGACGCATGGATCGTCTCCTGGTCATCTGTCTCTGAAGACCGCAGGTAATGCTCGTCGGCATAGGCGGCGACGATCTCGCCAGTGATAAGACAGTTGTCGCCAAAATCGCCCACCGTCTTAGTGTGCCGACATTCAAAGTACAGGTAACCATCCTTGATAAACCGCCCGTCGATCAACGTGGCGGGAAACGTATGGAAGAAATCGATCACCGGCTTGCTGCCTTCCGCCCCCCTGGGAGACGCGGCAAGGCTGGACATCAGCACCTGCGATGGCTTCGGATAGCTGACTGTGAACTCGCCAGTGCGCTCGATATTGCTGCAGGTCTTGTGTCGTGGCGTACAAACGAAACCGAAATAGTTCTGCCAGCCCATCGGGGTGACCATGTGCTTGGGGGCCAGATCCAGGGATCCGTCCTCATCGCGCGTGCCCACAAGGACGAGAGGCGCAACGGTGAAAAACTGCTCCCAGACCGGAACCGTCGTGTCGAGCTGTACGACGTGGCTGTTTGCTGAAGACGCGTTCATGGCATCACCCGCAACGTACATATCCCCAGAGTTACGTTAGACCCCGACAGCGGTGAAACAAATAGGTAGTTGTCCCAGTCGAGCAATCTCAGCGACGATCACTGAGTTCCCGGTCGATCGCTTCTATCAGTTCCGTCGACTGCGATCGTATCCGCTCGTAGTGCGAAATCATCATTTCTGTGTCTTGTATCGTGTACACGAAGAAATTTTTGAACAACTGATCATGCGCAATTTCGGGATCGGTAAGTTGCCCCGTCGTAATATCGAAGCTCCTCATCATGAGCGGAATATAGCTATCATCAAGTGCCTGCAGGAAATTGTTCTGAATTAACGCGATTTCCTTATGGCGCCTTTCCAGCTTCAAGATCCCCTTCTTTATCCCTACGTTCGATATGAGTCGGAAATCGCCGCTATCCTGCATAGAGTGATACGTGAAGTCTGATGGCTGGAAGAAACCGTAGCCGGACGGAGCGAAAAAAACCTGCGTCTGTTCTTCCGGCGGCGCATCGACCAGTTTGTCCAGCCGACTTACGATGTCCCGCAACGAGGATATTTTCGCTGTGTTCCATTCTATCGCGGAATCCAGATTACTGAGGTCGATACGCAAATCTTCGCGCAGGTCGACCAGGTATTGCTCTTCTGTTTCTGCATCCCGCAGGTCCTGGAACCAGCCTTCGAACCACAATGCAACGTTGATACCGATAATGATCATCAGTATCTCGACCAACAGGCTGGTCTGGCGACTTTTTCCCGGAACTTTGAACATGCTTACCAGTTTTGATGCTGCAGTATGACGTTTGGATTAAAGAGCCCGTCAAACTCGATACCGTAGGTCAGCGGTGCGCCGATTGACGTAAACGGTGTGCCAAACAGAATGGAAATATCCTCGATGCCGCCAAGCGGCGTCTGGTCGAGCAGGTTCTTGCCCCACAATCCTGCGATCCATGCGCCATTCTCACTCGTCCACGCAATAAGTCACTCTTGCTACAAGACATCAATAATGCCGGGATTTGCTCGAAAATCGCAACATCCAGTTTCTGCTATAGTGCCGAATTCTCAAGGAGCAAATCACATGACACAGGCCAAAACGGGCGATACTGTCCGCATCCACTACACGGGCACACTCAACGACGGTACGGAATTCGACAGTTCCGCCGGCCGCGATCCGCTCGAGTTTGCACTCGGGGGCGGACAGGTTATTCCTGGCTTCGATAGCGCTGTGGACGGCATGGCCGTTGGCGAAAGCAAGTCCGTTACGATTCCGCCCGAGCAGGCCTACGGCGAGCGTAGCGATCAACTGGTACAACAGGTTCCGAAAACCGCATTACCCGAAGACATGGCACCGGCGGTCGGCATGCAGCTGCAAAGCCAGAGCCCCGACGGCCAGGTCATGAACCTCGTCGTGACCGATGTCGATGACGACACGATTACCGTCGATGCCAATCATCCATTGGCCGGCCAGGCTCTGACGTTCGCGATCGAGCTCGTCGAGATCGCCTGAATTCACGGCGATGCATGAGCTCTCCGTATGTCTGTCCCTGCTCGAGCAGGTGCAGGCAATTGCCACGGAACGCGGCGCGAGCCAGGTAACTCGAATAGCAATCAAGGTCGGCCCGCTCTCCGGTGTGGAGTCCGGGCTGCTCCGTAACGCCTGGCCGATGGCGTCGGCTGGCACGATCGCTGTCGATGCCGAGTTCATTATCGATGAAGCCGCAATTGTCGTGCGCTGCAGTGCCTGCAATGCCGAAACAGCGGCCCGTGCCAATCGTCTTATTTGCGGTGACTGCGGCGATTTTCGCACTTCTGTCGTGAGCGGCGACGAGATGATCCTGCAGAGCGTGGAACTCGAGACGGCCTAGGTCGACCTTCAACAAATACGCGGCAACGGGTCATCCTCGAGTTCTTCAAGGAAGCGCTCGCCGCCAAGCGGTGTCTCCAGGATAACGCGCTGCTCAGCAGCGCTAATGCGGCCAATCCGGACGGCCTCTTTACCGGCGGGAAGTTGGCGCCATATATCCACCGCAACATCGGCCTGGTCGGGCGCGAGTACCGCAACGACGCGGCCTTCACACGCCAGGTAATAAGGATCGTAGCCGAGCATGTCGCAGACCGATTGCACCGGTTCGCGTACGGGTACTGTCGCTTCGAAGCGCACTCCCAGTCCCGTGGCTTTTAAAATTTCATGAGCGATCGATGCGATGCCGCCACGCGTCGGGTCACGCATAAAGCGCAGGCCATCCAGCGCAAGCAGGGGTTCGGTCAGGCTCATGACCGGACCCGCGTCAGATACGAGATCGCCACGTAAGCCGAACTCCTCGCGCGCCAGCATGACCGCTGTACCGTGATCACCGATCGGGCCGCTGACGATAATCACGTCGCCGTCACGGATCTTGTCCATTGAGGGCTTCACGCCGGGAAGCCTGACGCCTACCCCCGTCGTTGCAAGGTAGATACCGCCACCTTCGCCACGTCGAACGACCTTGGTGTCGCCGGCGCTGATGCGCACGCCCGCTTCGACGGCAGCCTCTGCCAGGCTGGCCATTATTCGTTCGAGTTGAGCGACTTCGAATCCTTCCTCAATGAAGGCGTTCAATGTCATGTACATCGGCTTCGCGCCAGACACTGCGAGGTCGTTGGTCGTGCCATGAATGGCCAGCGAACCGATATTGCCGCCCGGAAACTCAAGTGGTTGCACCGTGAATCCATCGGTCGTGATCATCACCTCGCCATCGCCGAGGTTAATTTGCACTGCATCGGCCTGAACGTCGAGTTCGCTTGCGGACAGTGCTTTCGCGAACACGTCCTCGATGAGCTCACGCATAAAACGGCCACCATTGCCGTGTGCCAGTGAAATACGATCATCATCCATTATTGAATTCCTCGCGTGCCGCAACTTCTGCAGCCTGCCCATAACTCAATGCCGCATCATTGCAGGGCAATATCTGCGGCAGGTAAACATCAAATCCTGCGTTCTCCAGCAAGCTCGACGACTGCTCGCTAAGGAAGCGATTCTGGAACACGCCACCACACAGCCCAATCTGCTTCACGCCATACCGCCCACGGGCGGCCTCGGCCTGACGGACTATGGCTGCCGCCATACTGGCATGGAAAATCTCAGCGCGGTGCGTCGGTTCGACGGCAGGGTCCTGCAGCACTGTCAACAATGGCTGCCAGTCCAGCCGCAGCACACCGTCGTCACTTTCCTCCAGGGCAAGTTCGATAGCCGGCGCAGAATGTCGGCACAGCGCTTCGAGCATCATCGGCCCCTGTGCCTCGAAGCTGGCCTGTGGAAAGTCACAGACCATGGCCGCCGCTGCATCGAACAGGCGGCCAGCCGCACTGGTTACCGGGCAGTTGAGGCCGCTCTCCCACGCGGCCTTCGCCAGGCCATCAGGATCGCTATTCCCAAGCCACTCCTGGCCACACTCCCAATGCAGTGCTGCGGCGCTGCGCCAGGGCTCTCTCCCGGCCTTGTCACCGCCGGGTAAACGGAAAGTCCGGAGACTCGCAAACCGCTGCCAGCGTCCAGGTTGTCCATACAGTGCCTCGCCGCCCCAGAGTGTGCCGTCACGGCCAAGGCCAACGCCGTCCCAGGCGAACATCAGCCAGTCGCGGTCATTTGCATACTCGGCAGCCACGGCACTGGCATGCGCCTCGTGGTGCCAGACTGTCTCGACCGGCAACCGCGAGCGTCGCTGCGCCCAGCGGTTGGTGGTGTATCCCGGGTGCGCATCACAAACAACCCGCGTTGCACGCACGCCATAGAGTGCCTGCAGATCGCTTGCGACCTGCTCGAACACATCGAGACTGCGCGGACTGTCCATCTCGCCGATGTGCGGCGACACGACGACACGCCTGTCCCAGCTGAGAGCGACCGTGCCTTTCATGTGTCCGCCAACGGCCAGCAGCGGTTCCGACTGAGTCCACGGGAGAGTCAACTCGCGTGGCGCGCAGCCGCGTCCGATGCGCAGTGGCCGCATCCGCCCGCCAACGCGCCGATAAACGGGGTCGTCAGCGGGGCGCACAATTGGCCGGTTGTGCTGCAGAAAAGCGTCCGCAACCGTATTTAAACGACCCTCGGCTTCCTTGTTGTCAGTCAGCACAGGCTCACCGCTGATATTCCCGGAGGTTGCGACCACAGGCCCACCGAACGCATCGAGCAATAGCTGGTGTAATGGGCTATAGGGAAGAAACACACCGATCTCATTGAGACCCGGTGCCACGTTGCTTGCCAGCGCACAACCGGCCCGACGCGTTGCCAGCACGATCGGTCGAATCGGACCCACCGCGATTTCAGCCTCTTCTTCAGTCAGTGCGACCGATTCACGCACTGCATCGAGTCCATCGTCACCCGCAACGGGAAACATGACAGCCAGGGGTTTATGGGGACGGCGCTTGCGATCGCGAAGCCTGGCCACGGCCTCCTCGTTGTGTGCGTCAACCACCAGGTGATAGCCGCCAATACCTTTCACCGCGACAACATCACCGGCGCTTATCGCTGCAACTGCCCGCGCCAGAGCCGAACTCGTCTCCTCCACGGGCGCTGAGCCCTGCTCGACGAACGACAGCTGCGGACCACATTTTGCGCAGGCCACGGGCTCGGCATGAAAGCGGCGATCCGCCGGGTCTAAATACTCGGCCTCACAATCCGGACACAAGGGAAAACCCTTCATGCTCGTATTGGGCCGATCGTAAGGCAGTGCCTCGATTAATGTGTAACGCGGTCCGCATTGTGTGCAGTTAATAAACGGGTATGCGTGGCGACGATCAGCAGGATCCTGCAGTTCATGTCTGCAGTCATCGCACATGAAGTAGTCGGGCGGGACAAATATCTGAGCCTCTGAATTCGCAAGGCTTTCGATAATCTCGAACCCATCGACCTCCGGGACGTCTATGCTCTCAACAGCTGCCAACGCCGGCGACGATAAGGGTGGAGCACAAGCGATAAGGTCGTGCGTAAATCGTTCGATGGTCTCAAATTCACCGACAGCAACGACTTCAACCTGGCCCAGTTGGTTCTGAACATGACCTTGGACGCCGTGTCTGCGTGCAAGCCGGTAGACGAACGGGCGAAACCCGACGCCCTGGACGTGTCCCTGCAGGCGGACCCGCCTGGCGACTTTCTCACCGACGCGGGTGGCCAGTTCAGCCACTCGCAGCGCCTTTGTTGCGGCCGTCCCACTCGTTCTCCCGCATACCGGACGACCACCAGATCCGGCAGGCGCCCTCGTCGGACACCATGCACGGCCCTATCGGTTTGCGCGGCGTGCAGCCGCGTCCATACAAACGGCACTGGTTCGGATAGATCTTCCCGAGCACCACCTGTGCGCAGTCGCAGCCGGGGGGCATTTCACCTACGCGTTTCCTCGATTCATCAGCATAGGATTTGAACCGTTTGCGCGCGTCGTGTGCCGCGTAGGCCTCGCGCAGTGCATACCCGGACTTCGGGATAATGCCAATACCGCGCCAGTTCGCATCGACGACTTCCATGACATCCTGTAGCTGCCGGCGTGCTTCGACGTTACCACCAGGTCGCACAACCTCCGGGTAGCAGTTATCCAGAAAGTGTTTTCCATCGCGCAGCTGGCGCAGAACCGAGTACATTGCGGCTAGCAGCGAGTCCGGTGTAAAGCCGGCCACGGCGGCAGGAATGTCGTGGTCCGCAACAACGAATTCCCACTCTTCGGGCCCCATCACGGTAGATACGTGTCCCGGGGCGATGAGCGCATCAAAACCCGGTGTACCTGAGTTCAGCAACATCGCCACGGCTGGCCAGGTCAGGCGCCCTGATAACAGGACGAGCAGATTGTCAGGCACACCTTCCGCAAGCATGGAGGCAACCGGGGCGGTGGTTGTTTCGAAGCCGGCTGCGAAAAACACAACGGTCCGGCTCGGATCTGCGGCGGCAATGCGAACGGCTTCTGTCGGCGATGCGATCGGCCGAATATCCGCACCTGCGGCTTTTGCCTGCTCCAGCGAGCGCGGCTCGCGTTTCGGCACGTTAACCGGAACCCTGAGCATGTCACCGAATGCGACGAGCGTTATATCTTCGTTGAGCGCGAGTTGAATGGCCTCGTAGACGTCTTCTTCGGGGCAAATACAGACCGGGCAGCCGGGTCCGGGTACAAGCTCAACATTGTCAGGAATCACCGTGCGCAAACCCGCGATCGAGATGGATCGCTCGTGCCCACCGCAAACATTCATGATGCGCAGGGGCTTGTCGATGCCAAGACCCTGCAGATCCTGCAACCAGTCTGCGGCACGCCTGGCCATCAAGCGGCTCCGACAGCCGCGTCTGCCCGCCGGACGCGCGCAAGTTCCGATCTCAGCCAGGCCAGCCAGTACTCCATGCCGTCACCTTTGCGGGCAGAAATCTCAAGCAATGGTGCGGTATTGGCAAGCTGGCGCAGGCAGTGTTCGGCGTAGACGGGGTCAAAGTCATCGAGAACCTCCAGCAGGTCTGATTTGGTGATCAGCACAAGGTCGGAAGCCCGGAACATGACCGGGTACTTTGCCGGCTTGTCGTGGCCCTCGGGCGTGGACAGCAATGTGACGTTCAGATGCTGCCCAAGATCGAAGCTCGCCGGACAAACCAGGTTGCCCACATTTTCTATGAAGATGATGTCGAGGTCATCGATATCCAGCTCATGCAGAGCCGCATGCACCATGTGAGCATCGAGATGGCAGGCGCTGCCCGTGCTGATTTGCACGGCCGGCACGCCTTTTTGCCGAATGCGTTCGGCGTCATTCTCAGTCTCGAGATCTCCCTCGATAACGGCGATTTTCAGGTCGTCGCCCAGCGCGTCAGCCGTCGCCTCCAGTAACGCCGTCTTGCCGGCGCCAGGGGAGGACATGAGATTTACTGCCAGTGTGCGGTGCCGGGCAAAGTGTTCGCGGTTGTGGCCGGCCTGGTGATCGTTCGCGTCCAGCAACCCCTTGAGCACCTCAACCGACTCATGGCCGGTGGAGGTTGTCGCAAGATGGCCACCGGCTGCCACCAGATGTTCGTTGCCGGGTGTCACGTTGCAGCCACAGGTGTCGCACATGGTCTTTCTCCTGCTACAGTGGATCAGATTTCGGCCAGCACCTCGTCAAATAAAGCCCACGAATCGGCCGCCTCTTCTTCCGAAACTTTTTGGATAGCATAGCCGACGTGAACGAGGACGTGATCGCCGAGTTCGATTTGTTCATGCTGTAGCATGAACAGACTAACTTCGCGCTCGATTCCCTTGGCCTCACAGGTACACTGAAAACCGTCAATCGCGGTTATTTTCATTGGTACAGCAAGGCACATAGGGGTACTCCGAGATTGCATATCACGTAAAGCTAATATATTAAATGCGGACGCTGATTGGCAGCGTGGCATGCAACGCGACGGTAAGTAAAAGTGCTTACGGTGGAGAACGAAATGTCTGATCTCGCTCGGAAATACCTGCATCTGGCGCTGGGTGTCGGCCTGCTTTCGCTGGCCCCGCTGGCGACCGCTGCACCGGCGATCGTGGAGGCCTGTAAGGTCTGCCATGCTGAAGACGGCTCCGGCGTCGGTAAACGTATTGTTCCGGTCATCGCCGGCATGCCGGCCGTGCACATCGAGGAAGCGCTTTACGCTTACAAGGACGGTGCACGCCAGTGCCTCGAGGAACCGGTCATGTGCGAGACCGCCGCGCTGCTGACCGATGACAATGTTGCCGATCTCGCCGAATACTATGCGGCCATCGACAGGCCCTCGCTTAACGAAGACATCGATGCTGCGCTCGCGGCTCTTGGCGAGCCGATACACAAAAGGTTATGTGCCCGCTGCCACTTGCCACCGGACGATCCGAATGCCGCTGAAGTGCTCGGGCCGCCGCTCCATGGCCAGCGCGCCGACTACCTCAGCTATGCGTTGGAGTCCTACATATCCGGATCTCGTGAAAACCTTCTCGACGAGATGAAAGAGAAGATCTCGTTCCTCGATGAGGGCGACGTCGAGGCACTCGCGCACTACTACGGCAGTTACTGATCCTGTCGCATGTGGTAAGTTCGCAGCGGTCGCAAATTGCGCCGCACCATAATTGTAAAGAACCCAGGAGCCTTTAATAATGCATCGGCCAGCCCTTATCGTATCTGTCATCCTGCTTTTTCTCGCCGGTCATGCCGCAGCGGATGTCACGCTTATTCATGCCGGCCAGCTGCTTGCTGTTCCGGGTAAAGAACCGTCGACCAACATGACCGTCATTGTCGAGGACGGCAGGATCACCGGCGTCCAGAAAGGTTTCGTTGCAGCGGAAGACGCTACCGTCATCGATCTGTCCGACAAGTTTGTCTTGCCGGGGCTCATGGACATGCATGTGCACCTGCAGGGCCAGTTGGGACCCGATAACGACCGTGACGCACTCAAGATGTCCAACCAGCTCATGCAGATGCGCAGTGTTTACTATGCAATGAACACGCTTAAGGCCGGATTTACGACGGTACGCGATGTTGGCTCGTCATCGCAGGAAATGTACGCCATGCGCGATGCGATCAATAACGGCTGGATTGACGGGCCACGTATCATCGCTGCCGGTGGTGTAGGGATCACGGGCGGTCACGCTGATATCAGCGGTGTCAGCCCTGATCTCATGGAAATGATGACATCACCCAATGTCTGCGATGGGCCCTACGACTGCCGTCGCGCGACACGCAACGTTATCAAGTACGGCGCCGATCTCATCAAGATTACGTCGACGGGTGGCGTCATGACCGAGCGTGCCACCGGCACGGGCCAGCAAATGGAGATGGACGAACTCCGCGAGGTCGTGCGTGCCGCCGAACGCATGGGCCGCAAAGTTGCGTCACATGCTCATGAGGAGGACGGCATTATCGCGGCTCTCGAAGCCGGCGTAGCCAGCATTGAACATGGCACCTACACTGGCCCCCGCGCGATCAAGCTGTTCCGGGAAACCGGCGCCTACCTGGTGCCCACATTGCTCGCTGGCAAGACGGTTGCCTCGATGGCGCTGGAAGCCGATTTTATGCCCCAGACCGTCAAGGACAAGGCAATCCGGGTAGGCAATGACATGGCAGGCAATTTTGCGAAGGCTCACAAGGCCGGCGTCAACGTCGCCTATGGCACCGACAGCGGCATTTCGCCGCACGGGACCAATGCGCAGGAAGCCGTCCTCATGGTGACGGCCGGAATGACCGAGATGGAGGTCATTGTCGCCGCGACGATCAATGCGGCCGACCTGATCGATATGAGCGACGCCATCGGCACGATCGAAACCGGCAAGTTCGCGGACCTGATCGCCGTTGACAACTCACCGCTAGAGAACATCGAGGAACTCCTCGATGTCGACTTTGTTATGAAAGGCGGAAAAGTCTACAAACAATAATATAAGCTTTTACTTATCGTTTTGATAAATAATATTTAATTTTAATTATCTTAGTTACTGCTAACTTGCCCTGAAAGGGCCTGCCGAGTCTGGCCGGGCCACTTGCCATCAGGGAGAACGCAGAATGTCCAAGCAGCACCCGGTAGTTGCGGTAACCGGCTCGTCCGGCGCAGGCACCACGACCGTAAAAACGGCGTTCGAACATATCTTCAGGCGCCTTGGTTTGACGGCTGGCATCATCGAGGGCGACAGCTTTCACAGGTACAGCCGGGACGAGATGCGAGCCGCAGTCGCTGATGCCACGCAACGGGGTGAGAACATCAGTCACTTTGGACCCGAAGCCAACCTGCTGTGCGACCTCGGGCAGCTGTTCAAGCATTACGGTGAGACCGGGGGCGGCAAGCGGCGTTATTACGTTCATAATGAAATCGAGGCGAAGCAGTACGCTACGAAGGCAGGTACGTTTACCAACTGGCAGGATTTGCCGGCAGACACCGACATGTTGTTGTACGAAGGCCTGCACGGCGCGATCGTCACCGACGAATGCGATGTCGCCCAGTATGCCGACCTGCTGATCGGCGTCGTTCCTATCGTAAATCTCGAATGGATCCAGAAAATTCATCGCGATACAAGCCACCGCGGTTATGACGAAAGCGACGTCACGCAGACGATCCTGCGGCGCATGGAAGACTACGTCAAACACATCACGCCGCAGTTCTCACGCACGGATATAAACTTCCAGCGCGTGCCCACGGTAGACACATCCAATCCCTTTATTGCGCGCGATGTACCAACACCAGACGAGAGTTTTGTCGTCATTCGCTTCCGGGATCCCACCAAGTTCGAGATCGACTTCCCCTACCTGCTGGCCATGATCGACAAGTCGTTCATCTCCCGGCGCAACACGATCGTCGTGCCGGGCGGTAAGATGCTGCTCGCCATGGAGCTGATCCTCATGCCGATCCTCAAGCACATGGTCGATGAAAGTAGGATCGAAACGAGGCTGGTCGCATGATCGCCGGTGGCTACAGCGCTGTCGTATTCGATCTCGACGGCACCCTGGCCGATACCGCTGCAGATATTCGCGAAGCGCTGGTAGCCGCGCTCGCCCGCGAAAACCTGCCCCCAATCGACGTCAACAGCGTTCGCCTGATGATCGGCGGTGGGCCACGACTCCTGGTCGAACGCGCGTTACACCGGCTTCACGTCGAAACCAGACATGACCTGGTCACCAGGCTGACCAGTTCATTTCACCGGGAGTACATGACCCAGGGAACCCGGAACACAAAACTGTTTAGTGGCGTAGAGAGTACGCTGCAAACGCTGCACAAAGCGGGCATACGTGTGGGACTGTGCAGCAACAAGCCGGACGACCTGTGTCGCATGTTGGTGCGAAACTTCTCGCTGGATGAATATTTCGACGAAATCCTCGGATCCGGGGAAGGTCTGCCGCGGAAACCGGACCCGACACCTCTCCTGCGCATCATTGAACGCCTCGGGGTTCTACCGGGTGACGCATTGTATGTTGGTGACAGTGAGACCGACGTCATCACGGCGAAAAACGCCGGCGTACCGGTGATGCTGGTCAACTACGGCTACACAATTCGCGCTGCGAGCCAGCTCGGCGCCGACGCGGTCATCGATTCCGTTGCCGACCTGGTGCGGCCCGGCCCGCTGGCACGTTCCGCCTAGTGACCCAGCAAGCTCACCGCTTCGTTGATTAGCAGGTTCTTGAATTCCTCAGCCGCGAGGGACAGGCGCTTGCCCTTGTGCAACACAACATGCCAGTGGCGCTTGATCGGCAGCCCCTTCACTTTCAGCTCCACCAGGCGGCCGATCTGAAGTTCCACGCGCACCGCATCTCGCGGCAGTAACGCGAGACCCAGGCCGGCCTGCACGCCCTGCTTGATGCTCGACAGGCTGCCCATGCCCATACCCGTGGTCAGCTTTAGCTTCTGCTCACGGAAGAAACGCTCCATCGCGCCGCGCGTCCCCGACCCCGGCTCTCGTACAAGGAACACCTCTTGCTCCAGCTCCTTGAGCGCAATGCGTTTGCGTTGCGCCAGGCGGTGTTCCGGTGGTGCGACGATAACGAGGGGATTCTCCATGAATGCGATTGCCTGGACCTGCGAGTCTTTCGGCGGCTGCCCCATGATCGCCATATCGACTTCGTTATCGATAACCCGTTTGAGGACGGCTTTCTGGTTCGTGACATCCATGCTGACACTGACATCCGGAAACCGCTGGTGGAACGTGCCCAGCAACCTGGGCGCAAAGTAGTTTGCCGATGAGATCGCGGCAATCTTGAGGCGTCCTCCAGCGAATCCCTTGAGCTTGTCGAGGACATCGTCCATTTCGGCCACCTGCTGCAGGATCGAGCGGGCGTAGCGATAAACCTCCTCGCCCGCCTCTGTCAGGTGCACCTGTTTGCCAAATTGCTCGGTCAATGCAAGGCCCGCCTGCTGTTCGAGCAGCCGAATCTGCATGGATACGGCGGGCTGGGTCAAATGGAGTTCTTCGGCAGCTTTCGTGTAGCTAAGGTTCCTGGCAACGGCCGAAAAACACTGCAGCTGGCGTAGCGTCAGGTGCATAAGCGTTCCTTATCTTTCTGATAACAATAATTGAATTTTCTTATGATAGGCCATTGGTTACTGTAGCTTCAAGTAACCAGTAAGGGACATCAGAAATGGCACTCGACCAATCCAATCGCTACGTAGACCTGGACCTCAAAGAGGAAGATCTCATTGCCGCGGGCCAGCACGTCCTCGTCGCCTATCACATGAAACCGAAGCCCGGTTTCGGCAACTTCATCGAAACGGCGGCCCACTTCGCCGCCGAGTCCTCAACAGGAACCAATGTCGAGGTATCGACGACCGACGCATTTACCCGTGGTGTTGACGCACTCGTCTACCATGTGGATGAAGCGAAGGAACTCGTCAAGCTTGCCTACCCGGTTGACCTGTTCGATCGCAACATCACCGATGGTCGCGCAATGATCGCCTCGTTCCTGACATTGGCGATCGGCAACAACCAGGGAATGGGTGACGTTGAATACGCGAAGATGCACGACTTCTACTTCCCGCCTGAATACCTGCGACTGTTTGACGGTCCGTCTACAACGATTGCCGACATGTGGCGCGTGCTCGGTCGCCCGCACATCGACGGGGGATTCATTGTCGGCACCATCGTGAAACCCAAGCTCGGACTGCGCCCGCGCCCGTTCGCCGATGCCTGCTTCGAATTCTGGCAAGGCGGCGATTTCATCAAGAATGATGAACCACAGGGTAACCAGATCTTCGCGCCCATGAAGGAAACGATTCCGCTGGTAGTGGACGCTATGCGGCGTGCGCAGGACAAGACCGGCGAAGCGAAACTCTTCTCGGCAAACATCACGGCCGACGACCCGTTCGAGATGATTGCGCGCGGCGAGTACATCCTGGAAACATTCGCCGATCTCGCTGACCACGTGGCGTTCCTCGTTGATGGCTATGTGGCAGGCCCGACTGCGATCACAACGGCACGTCGTCGCTTTCCAAGCCAGTACCTGCACTACCATCGTGCCGGTCACGGTGCCGTAACGTCGCCGCAGTCACAGCGCGGTTACACGGCATTCGTGCACTGCAAGATGGCACGTGTTCAGGGCTCATCCGGCATTCATACCGGTACGATGAGTTTCGGCAAGATGGAAGGCGAAGCATCCGACAAGTTCACCGCCTACATGCTGGAGCGCGACAGCGCCGACGGGCCTTACTACCACCAGGAGTGGTACGGCATGAACCCAACGACCCCGATCATCTCCGGTGGTATGAACGCACTGCGTATACCCGGATTCTTCGACAACCTCGGGCACTCAAACGTCGTGATGACAGCCGGCGGCGGGTCTTATGGCCACATCGACGGCGGCGCTGCCGGCGCACGTTCGATGCGCCAGGCAGAGCAATGCTGGAGAGCCGGCGCCGATCCGATCGAATTTGCACGTGACCATCATGAATTCGCCCGCGCCTTCGAAAGTTTCCAGGGCGACGCCGATCGACTCTATCCGGGATGGCGTCAGAAACTGGCAAAGAGCGCCTGACGAGAGGAAGACAAGCACAAAATCAAGGGCGACCCGGCCGGGTGCAGGAGATAAGATACGCCGACTATGGCGAAGATGTCCCCAAGCACTCTACGTATTGGCTATCGATATCGGCCCGGTCGGCTTGCCCCTGACTACGACGCTATCGTCATCGGCTCCGGCATGGGAGGCCTCACGACCGCCGCCCTGCTCAGCGAGCTTGGCTGGAAGGTCTGCGTGCTCGAACAGCACTACACGGCCGGTGGTTTTACACACTCTTATGAACGCGGCGGCTACGAGTGGGACGTTGGCGTTCACTATATAGGTGAGGTTGGCGCCGCTACCCGCACGCGAAAGATGTTCGACTTTCTGTCGGGCGGAAACCTCAAGTGGGCGCCAATGGATGCAGAGTACGACCGCTTCTACATCGGCGACAAGGTTTTCAATGCCATTGCCGGGAAACAGGAATTCCGCGACAACCTCGTGCGGCAGTTTCCGAATGAGGCTAAGGCAATCGATGCTTACCTCAAACTCCTGGATCGCTCCGGCGACGCCCTCTCAGCGTTCGGCATGAGTCGTGGCATGCCGCCATTACTGCGCTGGGTCGCAAAACCATGGCTGGCATGGAAGCTGCGCGGCCCCTTCCGACGCCTTACCTGGGATGTTCTCAGCGACCTCACCAGTGACGGGGACCTGATCGCCACACTGTGCGGCCAGTGGGGTGACATGGGTATGCCGCCAAAACGCTCGCCTTTCATGGCGCATGCGATGATTGCGCGGCACTACCTCTACGGCGGTTTCTATCCGGTCGGCGGCTCCTGGCGAATTGCCGAAACCATCATCCCGAAAATCCAGGCAGCCGGCGGCGAAGTGTTCACCTACGCGAAGGTCGAAACGATCCTGGTCGAAGGCGGCAGGGTGTCCGGTGTCGAGATGAAGGACGGCAACCGTATCAAATGCGCTTGCGTCATCTCTTCTGCGGGTGTCGACAATACGTTCAACCACCTCCTGCCACGCGATGTGGTCGAGCGCAGCGGCTATCGCCGCCGCATGCAGGAAGTACAACCGAGCGTAGCCCATCTTGGCGTCTATATCGGGCTACAGGGCACCGCAGAAGAACTCGGCTTGCCTCGTACCAACTTCTGGATCTACCCGAGCAATGACTACGATACGGCGCTGGAACGGTTTCTGAAGGACAAGGACGCGGCGTTTCCCATCGTCTACATCTCTTTCCCGTCAGCGAAGGATCCCGAGTATGGGAACCGGCATCCCGGTACAGCTACGATCGAGATCGTTGCGCCAGCACCCTATGAGTGGTTCGAAGAATGGCATGGCGCGACCTGGGGCAAGCGCGGCGATGATTACGAAGCCTTCAAGGAGGCGCTGGGTGAACGACTCCTTGAACATCTTTACGCGAAGCTGCCACAGCTTCGCGGCAAAGTGGATTACTACGAAGTGTCGACGCCGCTATCAACCAACTGGTTTGGCGGCTATCAGCGTGGAGAACTCTATGGCCTCGCGCACACGCGCGAACGTCTGGATCAGGACTGGTTACGTCCGAAGACCAATATACCGGGCCTGTGGCTTACGGGTCAGGACGTACTGACCTGTGGCGTGACAGGCGCCATGATGGCCGGCCTTATTACGACGATGAGCCTGGTAGGCGCACGCAAAATGGCGCCACTTCTCAAAGAAATCTACGCGGGACCTGGCGCGTAACGCTAGTCCTGCTTGCCGTGCGCGACCAACACGTCGCAATGAATATGGTCAAGCGCGCGCGCCGCCGTGCTGCCAATAATTCGCAGCTTTAGTTTTGACCTGGCCAGGGCGCCCATTACGACGAGGCCCGCATTATGCTTGAGTGCGAATGCCGGCAAGACCTCGTACGCCCTGCCCGGCAGCAAGTGAAGTGTCTTTTCAGGAATATTGCTCGTTTCGGCGAGGACACGAAGCGCTTTCTGGTGCTCCTCGCGAATCTTCTTATCCAGCTCGTCAATCGGCAGTTTGATCGGTTTGAAGGCCCAGGTCGCACGCTGCGCGATTTCTTCAAGTCGCTGGTAGGTGTGGAGAACCTTAATTTCTCCCTTGCATTTCTCCGCGATCATGCTCGCCATGTCGATGATCCTGCGGTCGAGATATGCCGGCTTGTCATTCGCGTTGACCGGGTCGACGGCTGCAACAATAACGGGCGCGTCATGCCAGGCCACGGGTTTCACAAACCACAATGCATAATCAAGATCGCGAATCAGATCCCAGTCCGCGCTGTGCAGGGACGCTCGCTCGGTCGGCGTGTGGTAGTGCGTACCCTTGATGACGAACAGCGGCTGCCGCGCTGCCGCCTCCCGACGAATAACATCGCTAACATGACGCTCTCTGGAGCGATTGACCTCGACCTGCACGCCAGCTTGCTCGATCTTGGCCGTCAGCTCCGCGAGAAGCTCCTCCTGGTAGTCCCTGAGGCTGTCGGCAATGTGCTGTGATTCCAGCAAGTAGACGTAACTTTCCCCCAGAAAATCCGTCACGGGGTCGCAGACAAGCAAGTGCAGGTTACAGTTGTACGACTTAGCGAGCCATGTGGCTCGCTCAACAACGATTTCGGGGTAGCGATCGAATTCAACCACACAAAGGATGTTGCGGCTCACGGGGCACCTCCTCGCAACTTTGCAGAGATACCGTAGCGCTGAAGTGCCCGAACAGCACTTCGTATTAGTACGAATTGATCTAGGCGGTACCGAACTTGGTTTCTACTTCCACCCCGATACCCTTGAGAAATCCAGTCGGCAGAATGCCGCCAGCACAAACGATGATAGCCTGGTTCGGCAACTTATAGGATTTCCCCTTGTATTCGATCACAACCTCGTCGTTGCGTACTTCCTTGACGTTCGATTCCATCAACACCCGCAACCGACCGTCAGCCGCCAGTTGCTCTACCTTGTTGCGGTTGGCGGCCTTCGCCCGGCTGAATGCTGCGGACCGATAGGATAACGTGACAGTCGTGCCCGGCGTTTCGGCAATCGAGTGCGCGGCTTCGAGCGCGCTGTCGCCACCGCCAACCACCAGGACATGCTGGCCCTCGTATTGGGCAGGATCGATCAGCCGGTAGACAACTTTGGTCTGTTCCTCACCCGGTACGCCAAGCTGCCTCGGAGTCCCTCTCCGGCCAATGGTTAGCAGGACGGCACGGCACGCATAACTTGCCTTTGTCGTCGTCACCTCGAATCCATTACCCGAAGACGCCGGCACTATATCTGTCACCCGTTCATGGTAATTCACTTTAAGTTGCGTCTTCTGTTCGACGCCTTGCCAGAATTCCAGCAGTTCTTCCTTCGTGGTCTCAGTGAACTTCATCTTTCCGACAATCGGCAGAATCGCCGGCTGCGTCATCACGAGCTTGCCGCGCGGAAAGTGGGCAACCGTGCCACCGAGTGAATCCTGCTCGACGGTGACAAAGCGAATGCCCGCATCCATCGCAGCAAGCGATGCGGCAAACCCGGCAGGACCTGATCCTACAATCACGACGTCGTAACGGTCCCCGCTGCCGATGCCTTTGAGCTTGAGTATCGACTCAAGCGCCTGGCGCCCCTGCTCGATGGCATTGCGAATCAAACCCATACCTCCAAGCTCACCCGCTATGAAAATGCCCGGCACATTGGTTTCGAAACTGGGTTTCACCGTGGGAATATCGATGCCCCGCCGTTCGGTACCGAACACAAGTTCAATGGCATCGACCGGGCACGCGCGTTTGCAGGCACCATGGCCGATACAGTTTGCCGGCGCGATAAGTCGTGCCTTACCACGAATCATCCCCAGCACAGGATGACTATGGTGCTCAGGACACGCGTTGACGCAAGACCGGCACCCGACACATTTCACTGGATCAATGACCGGATGCAGCGACGGCGGTTCGGTCATGCTGGCCTCAATGGCTTCTTCGGCCGCGCGAATACTCGCCTCTTCTTTCAGATAACGCGCACGCAAGTACCAGACGAAAATCGCCAGCACCGGCAAAGCATAAATTGACAGCCAGAAGTTGTTCATTGATCACCAGGTTGCAACCGCGCACTACTCTAACAATTTCACACCACTCAAGGTGGCGTTCGTGTTCACAGATTCAACAGGTATTCGATCAGACTGTCGCAATTTGCACACAGGGGCTTTCCCCCACTTTTTTGGTAGGGCTAAACCTCATTTATTAAGTAAAAGCTGGAAAGCACTATGCTCATATCCAAAAACGCGAAGCAGTCGACACAAATGCACTGAAATTTCCGTCAAGTTTGGGAACCTTATTCGCGCTATTGCCGTGTATGTACAAGGAGGATTTCGCACACATGATCACACACCAGCTCAAACATACGCTCTTCGTCGCAAGTGCCATCGTCGTGCTTGCGGGGCTGGCGCTGTTCGCTGCCACCGATCGGCAGGACGCTGTGGTGATTCAGGCAGAAACATCGCAGCCAACGCAGGACAGGTCTGCATCCGTCGGTTCGCTGATTGGCGGCCTGGAAGCGAGGCTTGCCGAGAATCCTGATGATGCCAAAGGGTGGCTGTTGCTTGCGCGTTCACATGACCATCTCGGTAACAACGACGAAGCCTGGAGCGCGTACTCGCGCGCTCGGGAACTCGGCATGAATGACGAATCGCTCGAACTCAAACTCGCCGCCAACATGGTCGGCGCGCTAGACCAATAAATACGCAAGGGATTGTATAAGTGAACGAAACGGTACTTGAAAGACCCGCGGTAATTCCGCAGCAGGAAACAGCGCCCGTCGCTGCGCCTCGCCGAAAAGACACACCGACGCGTGGCTACATCTTGCTCGCGCTTGCGATTACGTCCGGTTACCTGCTTCGCGACCTCGGCTACATTACGCCCGAGAGCGGTATGGGGTACTGGCTGGGAATCATCGGCGGTTCGATGATGCTGACTCTTCTGTTGTATCCCCTGCGCAAGCGCATCCGTATCCTGCAGATCCTCGGCCCCACACGTTTCTGGTTTCGCCTGCACATGGCGTTCGGACTTGTCGGACCATTGCTGATCCTCTACCACTGCAACTTTCAGTTAGGGTCGATTAACAGCAAGGTTGCGCTGTATTGCATGTTGCTCGTCGCTGGTAGCGGCATCGTGGGGCGACACTTCTATGCAAGGATTCATCGCGGGCTGTATGGGCGCAAGACCTCACTTCGGGAATTGCAGCAGGATCTGGCAGCGTCTGTCGATAAGAGTCACGGCCTGGCAACGCTCATGCCCATACTCGTTGGCCGGCTCAACAAGATGGCGGAGGAATTGCAGGGTTGTAGCGTTACGCAGACACTTGGCATTCGCCGCAGTATTCGCTGGACTTTCACGCATCACTTTACCCACTTCTCGCTATGGTTGACTGCGCGGCGCGAATTGAAAGCCGTTGCCGAAAACTCATCTATCGTCGTACGTAACCAGGAACGACTGTCGCGCGCAGCGTCAAAGTTCATTCGCGACTATATGTCGCTGGTCGGACGTGTTGCCCAGTTTTCCTTCTATGAACGGTTGTTCGCCCTGTGGCACATCCTGCATCTCCCGATCTTTCTCCTGATGGTGCTGTCGGCGCTATTTCATGTGCTCGCCGTTCACATGTACTAGGCACGACGCTCTACGATGGCGCGAGCTGCACTTCATTCCGGACTTGTACTGATATTCAGCATGCTGATATTTGAAAGCGCACACGCTCAGCTTGAATCACTGGTCATGCCCGGCCCGGTCATTTCCGGGCACGCGGATATCGAGAAGGAATGCGCTTCGTGCCACGTCAAGTTCGCACGGGGCAAACAGACAGAATTGTGCGCCGGGTGCCACGAGGATGTTGCAGGCGACATTACGTCCGGGCAAGGCTTCCACGGACGCGACAGGAATGCCCAGCGTCGGGAATGCTCTTACTGCCATACCGATCATGAGGGACGTGACGCGAATATCATCCCGCTCGATGAGGACTCGTTTCAGCACAAGAACACCGATTTCCCGCTGGAAGGAAAACACGAAGGTCTGGAGTGCTCCGGTTGCCATGAGCCCGACAGCAAGCACCGGACGGCGCCATCAACCTGTATAGCCTGTCACGAAGACGACAGCCCACATCCGGAATCGATCGGTGAGACCTGCGACGACTGCCATTCGACGGCTGGCTGGGAAGTCGTAACGTTTGACCACGATCAGACCAGCTTCGCGCTGATCGGCAGCCATGCAACAACAGGCTGTCTCGACTGCCATGCCGATCACATCTTTACTGATACACCGACGACATGCTTTAGCTGCCATGCCGAAGATGACGCACACGACGGGCGCAGCGGACAGGAATGCGGCAACTGCCACCAGCCTACGGACTGGCATGACACCTCCTTTAACCACGCACGGGATACCGAGTTCGATCTGATTGGCAAACACGCAATGCTGGTTTGCGATGACTGTCACAGCGACGATCCCTTCAGTGACACGATGGATACAGCCTGCATTGCCTGCCATCGGGATGATGACAATCACGAAGGGCACTTCGGAGAGGCTTGCGATACATGCCATGTACCCGAGGGTTTTACCGAGGTGACCTTCGATCACAACATTGACACGAGCCATGCACTCCATGGCGCCCACGTCTCGATCGAATGCTCAGCCTGCCATATCGAGCCCCTGTATGAAGCAAAGCCGCTGGCAAGCTGCGGCGAGTGCCATAAAGGCGATGATCCTCACAGCGGGACGCAGGGCACAATGTGCAGCGATTGCCACAATGAAGAGTCCTGGCAGGAAAACGTATTCTTCGATCATGACCTGACGCATTTCCCACTCCTCGGCAAACACGCTGATGCCGAATGTACGGCCTGCCATGAGACGCAGGTATTCCGTGATGCGCCTGAGAACTGTAGCGCTTGTCATACAGAAGACGACCCCCACGGGGATCGGTTTTCTGATGATTGTGCGATGTGCCATTCACCCGTTGACTGGGCGAATTGGCGTTTCGACCACAACACGCAAACTTCATTCACTCTCGACGGCGCACATAGCTCCGTTGGCTGCAATACCTGTCACAGGCAGTCCCTTAACGTCCAGACACGACTGGGCAGCCGCTGCAGCGATTGCCACGCAAGCGACGACATCCATAACGGAGAGTTCGGCGCGGACTGCGGACGATGTCATTCAAGTGACTCGTTCGAGGAGGTTCAACAGATCCAATGACTATCCGAGCCAGTATCCTTTTAGGCGTCTTACTGCTCTGCACCTCAGCAGTTGCACAGGAATCTTTCGATCACTACAGCACGGGTTTCGAGCTCGACGGCGCTCACCAGAATGTCAGTTGTGATCGCTGCCACTCTGCGGGCATCTTCGAAGGCACGAATCCGAACTGCGTCGGCTGCCATTCACAGATAGGTACCGTCCTGTCGTCTATGAAACCTGCAGGCCACGTCACATCTGCTGAGACCTGCGACAGCTGTCACACCACGTCAGCCTGGAGCCCGATTTATTACATGGACCATATGGCCGTATCGGGCAGTTGCGGCACCTGCCACAACGGCACCACGGCTCAAGGCAAGCCTCCCGGACATATCGTCAGCGGCGACAATTGCGACGACTGCCACAACAGTTCGCTTTGGGTTCCGGCTGTCTTTGACCATGCCAACATCACGGGCGGCTGCTTCTCCTGCCACAACGGTTTGGACGCTACCGGGAAGGACAACGGGCATATCAATACGACGAACATCTGCGAGGATTGCCATAGCAGCTCATCGTGGAGTCCGGTATTCATCGTCGACCATACACAGGTCATTGGCACCTGTTTCAGCTGCCACAACGGATCCATTGCCCTGGGCAAGGATGCCGGCCATATTTCGAGCGGCGACAATTGCGACGACTGCCATACGACCAGCGGCTGGATCCCGGCCAACTTCGATCACGCCAATATCTCCAACAACTGCATCAGCTGTCACGATGGGACGCAAGCTACGGGCAAGAATCCGACGCATATCAATACGACCGATATTTGTGAGGACTGCCACAACAACGTGACATTTGCGCCGGCCGATATGGTCGATCACACGCAGGTCATTGGTATCTGCTCCTCCTGCCATGATGGCAACATCGCCGAAGGCAAGAATCCGACTCACATTACCAGTGGCGATAACTGCGACGACTGCCATACGACCAACGCGTGGATCCCGGCCAACTTCGATCACGCCAATATCACCAACAACTGCATCAGCTGTCACGATGGGACGCAAGCTACGGGCAAGAATCCGACCCATATCAATACCACCGATATTTGTGAGGACTGCCATAACAACGTGACATTTGTGCCGGCCGACCTGGTCGACCACACCCAGGTCATTGGCACCTGCTTCTCCTGCCATAACGGCACCACGGCGATCGGCAAGCACCCGACCCACATTACCAGTGGCGATAACTGCGACGACTGCCA
>JAHEGH010000144.1 GCA_024639825.1 Gammaproteobacteria bacterium | reverse complement strand
CACTTGGCTATCGTCCACCAGCGCCGCAGGCGATCAACCCGCTTGTCATGCCCGCATCGGCTACGCAACAATGAGCCTAGACTCTCACTTTACCAGTGGAGTCGTCATAGGGGGCTGGTCACCCAGTCCTCTGGATTTTCCGATACACAGAATTCCTCGCTCTCAACGCGCGTCATATATCCGTTGCAGAATCGAGATTTATTCCTCTCAACCCATTCTCCGGCGAGTGGCGTCTCTATAGATTCGCGACACTGAGCAATTATTGTGCCGTCACGAGAGTCCTGCACAGTTATCGTACCGTCAGGGTGGACGATCCCAAACTGTGGTTCGTTAGCATCCAGTTGCGCTAGGCACTCAGCCTGTCCAACATGGTCTCTTACCTCAGATGCATGTTGTTCCTGATCAACTAGGGGATTTTCCGGCGATGTGCTCGACTCGACCGTGGAGTCTCGATGTTGGCAACCCGAAAGAGAAAGGAAAATGCCAATAGGAAGCATGTATCGCATCAGCACTGTAGCGTCACCCCACTGTAGTCCATGCGCTGCGACGAGAAAACTATGCAGAATCAGTGCTCATGTTAATAATGTCCGACTCGGGTTCAGCAGCGGAAATTATTTCTCAGGAGTCGCCAGCGTCTGCTTGTACCTCTAGCGGTCATACAGATCGACCAGAACACGCTAATTCAGATCGCAGCTAGCGGCCCAGAAGCCGAAATAGCAGACCCCGGCAAGCCAGGGTCCGCCCTCTGCACTAGCGTCGTTTCTTCTTATTCTTCTTGTTCTTTGGGCACTTGACGATCTTGATTATGTCCGAGCCAGTAAATTCCTCGCCGCTGAATGTCTCACCCGTAAGCGTAGCCTCTGTGTCACCGCAGAGAATGCCGGTATCTCTTGTCTTGAAGTGCAGTATGACATCCATATCGCCATCGTAATCCGCGTCTTTGACATGCACGCGCTGGTGCTTTTCAGTCGCACCTGTAGGGCCAAAACGCACAGTCTCCCAATTGACCTGGGTCGCATCAAACGTCTCGGAGCCTAGTATCGCGACCGGGATGTTCCCCTTCGACTTCAGATTAATGGGATTGCGATTGCTGCCGGGTTTGATGTTGACTTCTACTTCAGTCGCAAGTGAGAAGACATAGGCGGCGCCACTGCGTTCGCCGGCCTGATTATTCCCCCTGGAACCAACGATGATCGTGGTGCCGTCAACGCCCACTCCGCTGCCGAAAAAGTCGTACCTGGACTGGTCGCTATTCATAAATCTGACTGGCTCAGTCCAGACACCGCCGGAACGGGCGAAAACGTAAGCAGCGTAGAAATCTCGGCTGTAATAGGCAGTGCAGACAACAATGTCGCCATCAACGCTCACAAAGCGACCGAAAGTCGAAACCGCTTCGTCGCCTGCCAATAACTTGGCCTGCTCGGTCCAGACGCCGCCGGAGCGGGTGAACACGTAAGCCGCGCCAGCGTATTCGCCGCCTTCATCATTCTTTATCGCACTGATAACAGCCGTGCCGCCGTCGATGGCCACCGAATGACCGAACGCGTCGTTCGACACTTGATCACCGTCGCTAGCTGTCAGGATCGCCTCCTCGGTCCAGACGCCAGCGGAGCGGGTGAATACGTAAGCCGCGCCGCGCTGAGTGCCGAAAAAATATGTCGCGCCGATAACGGCGGTATCGCCGGCGACAGCGACGCTGTTGCCGAAGTACGCGCCTGACGCTTGACCGCGTGGCTTGAGCTTTGCCTGCTCGGTCCAAACGCCACCGGAGCGGGTGAAAACGTAAGCTGCACCCTCTTGAACAGGCCCATCATACCGGTCTCCAATGACGGCAATATCGCCGTCGACGGCCACGGAGCAACCAAAGCAGGACAGCGCACCTTCGATAGCGTCGCTCGGCATCAACTTGGCCTGCTCGGCCCAGACGCCACCAGAGCGCGTGAAGACAAAGGCAACACCTGCACCTCTTTCAGGAGCACCAATTACCGCGGTGTCGCCCGCCACGGCCACTGAGAATCCAAAATGGTCGCGGTTCATTTTGTCACTCGCTAATAGCTTGGCCTGCTGGGTCCAACCCCCGCCAGACTGGGTGAAGACATAGGCCGCGCCGTTAAAAACTAACCCATCATCGCTTTCGAATTGCGCGCCGATGACAGCGGTGTCACCATCCAACGCTATAGAACCGCCAAACTGATCCTCGGCTGCACCGTCCTGTGCCAACAGCTTTTGCGCCTCAACCGGCGTGATGGCGACGGCCGGTATCCACAACACTGCAAGGAACGAGCCGACGAGGCAACCGAGCACAGATCTTTTCTCTGCACGTCTCATGGTTAAATCCCTCCTCGAAGCATCACCCACCAAAAATTTTGAATTGCGCCGACCTTCGCCAGTCTCAATTCGGGGATGTACTTAGGCCGGCGGAAGCGGCGTCAAGGGCGGGAATCCGACAACACAAGAAATGTCGGCAAAGGGGTCACTAGCGGTCGTTCAGACCGATATTAGCCCAATGTCCGTTCTCGGGAGTAAAGCGGTCCTTCAATGAGTTACTTTCAGGAACAAAAGAGCCCCGCACAAGTCCGGGCTTTTCGTTTCCTGCTAGCGGGGGCAGGATTGACTCGGATCGGCTAGGGCCGATCCTCGGGGCTTCGCCCCGCCCTTCGGGCGTCCAAAACGCTCGCGTGTCTTGTTGAACGAGGTTCCCCTCCTGATCCCCACACAAACAAACAAAAATGGGCCCCACAAGGGGGCCCATCTTTTGTTTGGTAGCGGGGGTTCGCTGCAAACGCTATCAAGCACTGGTCACAGCGATGGATATTCCTGCGAGCCGGCCACGCTCGAAGATGGTCAAAGCGCCGCCGTCCGCGCCCTGACGACCTTGGGAGCAGGTTGCTGCATCGCCTGCCAAAGATCGTAGTCCCCCTGCATTCTTAGCCAGCTCTCGGCACTCGGACCACGCTTCGGGCCTCCGAGCCATGCCTCCAGTCGCCTGGCCATTTCGGCAGAAATTCCGGACTGCCCATTGATCAGACGCGACAACGTCACACGCGCAACACCGAGCTGCTTCGCAGCTTCCGTCACCGACAGATCCAAAGCCGGCAGGATGTCCTCGCGGATCGACTCACCCGGGTGCGGCGGATTGTGCATTCGTCCCATGATTCCTGGCCTCTCAGTGGTAGTCCTGATAGTCAACGAGGACGGCATCTTCGCCCTCGAACGCAAACGTCAATCTCCAGTTTCCGCTCACCCAAACCGACCAATGACCTCTCTGGTCACTCTTCAATGGATGGAGCTTCCAGCCCGGCACATTCATGTCCTGGGGGCGCTGGGCGACATCCAATCGTTGTAACTGACGCGCCAGCTTCGCGGCGTGGGCCGCCTGAATGCCCGACTTGGTTCCTTTACGGAAGAATCGTTCAACGCCTTTGTGGCGGAAACTCTTGATCACTGCTGGAATGTATCGCGTAACGCTACACGTGTCAACCCATTGGCACTCCAAACGCAAAAGGGCTCACCGAAGTGGGGCTTTTCGACGGGCTGCATCTGAACAGCCGTGAAGTGGTAGCGGGGACAGGATTTGCCTTCGCCCCTTCGGGGCTCAGTTGCTCTCGCCGGCTATTAACCGACGCTACGCGTCGGGCCGGCTCGGGTGAACCTGCTTCCTCGCAGGCTCGATTCCTCCCCTAGAAAACAAAAAAGGCCGACCCCAATGGGGCCGGCCCTT
>JAHEGH010000074.1:2931-12520 GCA_024639825.1 Gammaproteobacteria bacterium | reverse complement strand
GTCCCCTGAGGAGTTCTCCTATGTACACGCAAGGCCTTGATCAGGCAGGCAAGGGCGATCCCGCTGCCCGCGGCGAAGAGACCGCAGCGCAGCTCGATGCATTTCAGGCCCGCATTGATGCAGAGGAGAAAATCGAGGCCAAGGACTGGATGCCTGAGGCGTACCGCCGCACTTTGATCCGGCAAATATCACAACACGCGCATTCGGAAATTATCGGGATGCAGCCGGAAGGCAACTGGCTGACGCGGGCACCGACCCTGAAGCGCAAGGCGATCCTGCTGGCCAAGGTGCAGGACGAAGCAGGGCACGGCCTGTACCTCTACAGCGCCGCCGAGACGCTGGGTGTTTCGCGCGACCAGATGGTTGGCGATCTTTTGTCGGGCAAAGCCAAGTACTCAAGTATCTTCAACTACCCGGCCCTTACCTGGGCGGACATCGGTGCCATCGGCTGGTTGGTGGACGGCGCGGCGATCATGAACCAGATTCCGCTGTGTCGTTGTTCCTACGGTCCTTATTCGCGCGCCATGGTTCGCGTCTGTAAGGAAGAGAGCTTCCATCAGCGCCAGGGTTACGAACTCATGCTGACGCTGTGCCGGGGGACGGACGAGCAAAAAGTCATGGCGCAGGATGCGCTGAACCGATTCTGGTGGCCGGCCCTGATGATGTTCGGACCCAATGACACCAGTTCGAGTCACTCTGCGCAGTCAATGGCCTGGAAGATCAAGCGCTTCAGCAACGACGAACTTCGCCAGAAATTCATCGACGTTACGGTTCCGCAGGCGGAATTCCTGGGACTGACCGTTCCCGATGACAAACTGACATTCAACCAGGAATCAGGGCATTACGAGCACTCCGATATCGATTGGCAGGAGTTCTTCGATGTTATTGCGGGCAACGGCCCGTGCAACAAACAACGCATGGCCAAGCGCTGCAAAGCGCAGGACGACGGCGCCTGGGTCAGGGAAGCCGCTCGCGCCCACGCCGAAAAGAAAGTTGTGGGAGCGGCTTTAGCCGCGAACAGCTAACAGGACGAACCCTATGACTAAACAGGAATGGCCTTTATACGAAGTCTTTATTCGCAGCCGCTCGGGGCTGAGTCATCGGCATGCTGGCAGCGTGCACGCAGCCGATGATGAGATGGCGCTGAGCAATGCGCGGGACACTTACACGCGCCGCAGCGAGGGCGTGAGCATCTGGGTGGTCCGATCCGATCGAATTATCGCCTCCGACCCTGCGGAAACTTCGGCGTTCTTTGAGCCCGCTGAAGACAAGATCTACCGTCACCCAACGTTCTATGACATTCCCGACGAGGTAGAAAACCTGTGAGCAGCAAGGCAGTTTCGGCCGCCTATGCAACGCGCCTTGGCGACAATGCGCTCGTGCTTGGGCAGCGGCTGATCGAACTCGTGGCGGCAAGTCCTGAGCTGGAGGAAGAACTGGCCAACGCCAACTTCTCGCTTGACTACATCGGGCAGGCGCGCATGTTCTACACCTATGCGGGTGAGTGCGAGGGCGCAGGGCGGACGGAAGATGATTTTGCGTTCCTGCGACCCGAGCATGAGTACCACAACCTGTTGCTCGTTGAGCAGCCGAACGGCCACTTTGGTGATTCGACAGTACGCGCGGTGTTGTTTGAGTCGTGGTACGTGTTGTTGCTCGAGGCGCTGACGCGATGCGCTGACGAAGGCCTTGCCGCTATCGCCGAGCGTGCTGTCAAAGAAGTGCGATATCACTTGCGCCACAGCAGCCAGTGGCTGATACGTCTTGGCGATGGTACTGAGGAAAGTCACGTTCGCGCACAGGCATCGCTCGATAATCTATGGCGCTTCACCGGGGAAATGTTCGTTGCCGACGAACTCGACGGTGTGATGCTCAACGAGTTCGAAGGACCGGACCTCGCGGCGATCGAGACGCAATGGCGAAAGAACGTGGCTGCCATCGTCGCAGAGGCAAGGCTCGAACTGCCCGGCGACCAGTGGATGGCGAGCGGTGGCAAGCAGGGCAAACATACCGAACACTTCGGCTTCCTCCTGGCAGAAATGCAATACCTACAACGTGCCTACCCGGGGGCAGAGTGGTAGAGACCGTGTACGAGTCGGACCAGATTCTCGAGTGGCTGTCGCAGGTGCCGGATCCCGAGATCCCGGTGCTGACGATTACGGACCTCGGCATTGTACGGGACGTGGACTGCAGTAATGGTGTGACGGTCTCACTGACGCCCACCTACTCGGGATGCCCGGCGACCGAAGCCATCGAAGCCAGCGTTGTCGCCGCGCTCGAGGATCGCGGCGTGAGCGACGTGCGCATCAAGCGCGTGCTATCGCCTGCGTGGACAACGGACTGGATCACCGAGGATGGCCGGAAGAAGCTCCGCGTCTATGGCATAGCCCCACCCGAGCGCCGTGATCGACCTGTTGCCTGTCCGCGCTGCGACTCGTCAAACACGGAAGTCGTCAGTGAGTTTGGTTCGACGGCCTGCAAAGCTTCGTACCGCTGCGTTGACTGCCTTGAGCCCTTCGAATACTTCAAGTGTCT
Source organism: Gammaproteobacteria bacterium (assembly GCA_024639825.1). GTDB lineage: Bacteria > Pseudomonadota > Gammaproteobacteria > Steroidobacterales > Woeseiaceae > UBA1847. The sequence goes on along the minus strand of JAHEGH010000074.1, from coordinate 9,985 downwards.
ATGAAACAGTTCCATTCTCTACGAGTTATTGCCAAGACCAGCGAGACGCGCGACTCAGTGCGCATCGCTTTCGACGTGCCAGAGAATTTGCGCGACGAATTTTCGTTCATGCCAGGGCAGCACCTGCCGATCCAGATCGAACGCGACGGTAAGCCTGTGCGACGCACCTACAGCATTTGTTCTCCCATTGGCTGCTGGCCACTGGAAATTGGCGTGCGCATTCAGCCGGGCGGACAGTTCTCGGAGTTTGCGGCGAATGAGTTGAAGGTCGGTGACTCGCTCGACGTGATGCCGCCGACCGGGCGCTTTCACCTGGACGCACATCGTCAAGACGGCAAGACGCACATCGCGTTCGCCGCCGGCAGTGGCATCACGCCGATTATGTCGATGGTTGCCTCGATCCTGACGTCGGAGCCCAACAGCCGCGTGGCGCTGTTCTACGGCAATCGGGAACAGAACACGACGATGTTTATTGAAGACCTGTTTGCATTGAAGAATCGCTTTCCAGAACGTCTCCAGCTGCATTTCGTATTCAGCCAGGAAGACCAGGAGTTCGAGATCTCTGGCGGTCGCATCGACGGCAACAAGGTGGCCGAGCTTTACGAGCGATTCTGCAGCGGCATGAACGTCGATGAAGCGTGGGTATGTGGGCCGGACTCGATGATCGGCGACGTTACCGACGCGCTTGTCGGGTTGGGCATGCAGGCTGACGCTGTGCACGCTGAGCGCTTCGGCGCGCCTCGCAAGGGCGGCAAGAAGCCTGCCGAATCCGTGCTGTCCGAAAGCGAAGATGCCGTGAAGGTGACGGTCATCATGGATGGGCACGAGAAATCCTTCAAAATGCCGCGCAATGGCAGTAATTTTGTCGACGCGGCCGCCGAGCAGGGCATTGAGCTGCCTTTTTCCTGCAAAGGTGGTGTCTGTGCGACCTGCCGGACCCATGTGCGCAGGGGCGACGTCAACATGGCAGTGAACTATGGGCTCGAGCCCTGGGAAGTGGACAAGGGTTTCGTGCTGGCCTGTCAGAGCACGCCGAACAGCGATGAGGTCCTGCTCGATTATGATAAATCCTGATTCCGATTGGCGCGATTTCAAAACTCCATGCCCTGGGGCAGGAGTAAAATTGGTCGGATGACGAATATAGACTCAGCTGCCGACCTGCCTGCACGGCGAAACTCATACGATTACGACGACCTGATCGCCAGCGGTCATGGCAAGTTGTTCGGTCCGACCAACGGACGTTTACCGAAACCCAACATGCTTATGCTGGACCGTATTCCGCGCATTTCTGACGAAGGCGGCAAGTACGGGAAGGGCGAGATTATCGCCGAGCTCGATATCAATCCGGACCTCTGGTTCTTTGAGTGTCACTTCGAAGGCGACCCGGTCATGCCTGGATGCCTCGGTCTTGACGCTATGTGGCAGCTCGTCGGTTTTCATCTCGTCTGGCAGGGCCTGCAGGGTCGCGGGCGGGCTCTCGGTGTCGGCAAGGTAAAGTTCACCGGGCAGGTACTGCCGACGGCCAGCAAGGTGACTTACCAGATTGACATCAAACGCGTTATTGCGCGCAAACTGAATATGGCAATCGCCGATGGGACCATGTCCGTCGATGGCCGCGAAATTTATACGGCCGAGGACCTGCGTGTCGGCCTGTTTACATCGACTGACAACTTCTAGGGGTAGGCATGCGACGTGCGGTTATAACGGGGCTGGGTGCAGTCTCGTGTATCGGTAATTCAAAAGACGAGATCCTCGACTCATTGCGCAACGGTCGCTCCGGCATCGTTGCCAACGAGACGTTCAAGGAAATGGGCCTTCGCAGCCAGGTCTCCGGCAGCTGCCATATCGACCTCAAAGAACACATCGATCGCAAAGTTCTGCGATTCATGGGCGATGCCGCGGCCTACGCCTATATCTCCATGCAGCAGGCGATCACGGACTCCGGTCTCGAGGATAGCGATGTATCTAACGTGCGCTCGGGACTCATCGCCGGGTCGGGTGGCGCATCCAGCGCTAATGTCGTCAAGGCCGCCGATGCGCTGCGCACGCGTGGTGTACGCAAGATCGGCCCGTATGCAGTGACCAAGACAATGGGTAGTACGGTTGCCGCTTGCCTCGCGACGCCCTTCAAGATCAAGGGTATTAACTACTCCATTACGTCCGCCTGCGCGACCAGCGCGCATTGTATCGGTGCCGCTGCAGAGCAGATCGCCATGGGTAAACAGGACATCGTATTCGCGGGTGGCGGTGAGGAAGAAGATTGGACGCTGACGGGTCTCTTTGACGCAATGGGCGCTCTGTCGACCCAGTACAACGATGACCCGACCAAGGCGTCGCGTCCCTACGACGCGGGTCGTGACGGATTCGTGAGTTCGTCGGGTGCCGGCATGGTGGTCGTCGAGGAGCTTGAACACGCCAAGGCGCGCGGCGCGAAAATCTATGCCGAACTCGTTGGTTATGCGGCCAACTCGGACGGTTATGACATGGTGGCGCCCTCAGGAGAAGGTGCTGTTCGATGCATGGACCTGGCCCGTTCGACGGTTGAAGGTCCTATCGACTACATCAATACCCATGGCACGAGCACCCCGGTTGGCGACGTGCAGGAAATCGATGCCATGCGCACGTTGTTCGGTGACAACATGCCTCGGTATGGCTCGACGAAATCGATGTGCGGTCATTCCCTGGGCGCGACGGGAGTGCAGGAGGCCATCCATTGTCTGTTGATGCTGGAGCACAACTTTATTGCACCGTCGATCAATGTCGAAGTTGCTGATGAGGCCGCAGCCGGTACTCCACTGGTGACTCAGTGTATCGAGGACGCCAACATCAGGACGGCTATGAGCAACAGTTTTGGATTCGGTGGCACGAACGGGACGCTGATCTTTCAGAAGCGCTAGTTCTCGGCCATAATCGGCCGCTATGACTATCGAAACCCTAAGCGAAACAAACTGTTTCGGAGGCCGTATCGGCTTCTATCGACACGCCTCTGCCGCCAACAACTGCGATATGCGGTTCTCGGTATTCGTACCGCCGCAAGCTGCGCATGGCAAAGTGCCCGTCGTGACGTTCCTTTCGGGACTGACCTGTACCGAAGAAAATTTCATGGTAAAAAGCGGCGCCCAGCGTGTTGCAGCGCAGCTTGGCCTGATGCTTGTGTCGCCCGACACCAGTCCGCGCGGCGAGAGCGTGCCCGACGACCCGGATGACGACTATGATTTCGGCCTGGCTGCCGGTTTCTATCTCAATGCGACGCAGAAGCCCTGGTCTGAGCATTACCATATGTACGACTACATCACGCAGGAGTTGCAGCAGGTGGTGTTCGACAACTTCCCGGGCGATGCCGACCTTCATGGCCTGACCGGCCACTCGATGGGCGGACACGGAGCGCTGACGATCGGCCTGCGCAACCCGGACATGTTTAAGTCGCTATCGGCTTTCGCACCGATTTGCACGACATTGCACAGCCCCTGGGGTCAGAAGGCGCTGGCGTATTATATGGGTGACGATCAATCGACCTGGCAGGACTACGATGCCTGCGAAGTCGCGCGGCGCTCGGGCGATGTCACCGCTTATGATCGGATACTCGTAGACCAGGGAGCAGACGACCCCTTCCTGGCGGCGCAGCTCAAACCCGATTTACTGGAGTCTGCCTGCAAGGAAAGTGGCCTGCCGCTCGATCTTCGCATTCATGAAGGTTACGACCATGGTTACTATTTCATATCGACCTTTATCGAGGAGCATCTGCGGTTTCACGCCGAACGACTCGGCGCCTGACCGGCTGACACCTGATCATGGAGCAATGGCTCATTCTTGGCGTTGCGATGCTCGCGACCGGGCTGGTCGCCGGCGTGCTGGCAGGGCTGTTTGGAATTGGCGGTGGGATTGTCATTGTGCCGGTGCTTGAAACGGCACTCGGTTTTGCCGGTGTTGATCCGGCTATTCGCATGCATGTGGCCGTCGGAACCTCCCTCGCCACAATTATTCCTACATCGATCTCGTCAGCTCGCGCACATCACATGCGAAAGTCCGTTGACATCGAGTTAGTGAAACGCTGGGCCATATTCGTCCTGATCGGCGCATTGCTGGGTGCCTGGATCGCGTCGCTGGTGCACAGCCGCGTGCTTGCGATCGTGTTCGCGAGCCTGGCATTCATAGTTGCGATAAAAATGCTGTTCTTCCCGGAGAGCCGCAACCTGACAGAAGAAGTTCCCCGAGGCCCGCTGGTCACGGTCATTCCGACGGCTATTGGCTGCCTTTCCAGCATGATGGGCATCGGCGGAGGCACATTCTCCGTGATGACACTGACTTTGTTTAACGAGCCGATCCACCGCGCCGTCGGCACGGCGGCTTTGTTTGGGCTGGTCATCAGTGTGCCGGGCATGCTCGGCTTCGCCATCGCGGGTTGGGGCGACCCACGTATTCCAGCGGCAAGCCTCGGCTATGTAAGCCTTATCGGCTTTGCCTGTATTGCCCCGGCGACCGTACTTGCCGCACCACTGGGCGCGAAGCTTGCTCACGCATTTTCGGCGAAACGCCTGAACATGCTGTTCGGTGCATTTCTTATCGTTGCGTCACTCCGACTCTCTTTCCGGGCATTCCTGTGAATCGAATTACGATCTTCTTGCTGCTTACCGTCCTGCTGGCTGCCTGCGGTCCACGCGAGCTGGAACCGGACGCTCGTTACGAGTGCGAACGATGTGACGAATGGAACGAGCCGCAGGAGCCTTTCCGCGTGCACGGGAATACGTGGTACGTCGGGACGGACGGCTTGTCGTCGATACTGATCGAGACCGATGACGGTTTGATTCTTATCGACGGTGGGCTGCCTCAGTCGGCAGCGCGTATTGACGCGAGCATTCGTGCAATGGGTTTCGATCCGTTGACTATTAAGGCGATTCTCGTATCGCATCCCCACTTCGACCACGCTGGCGGCGTCGCTGCATTGCAGCGGATGACCCACGCAAACGTCTTCTCGAGCGAACAAGGTGCTATTACGCTGCGCAGTGGCCGCCTGGGAGCGGACGATCCACAATATGTTGCCGATACGGACGAGGGGAGTTTTCCGCCCGTCGAGGATGTGACTGCGATGGGTGACGGTGAGTTTGTGTCGGTGGGTTCGGTGAATGTAAAGGCCAACTACACGCCGGGTCATACGCAGGGCAGCGTTACCTGGACCTGGGAGTCCTGCGCGCTGAACACCTGCCTGAATGTCGTCTACGCAGATAGCCTGACTGCGGTGTCCACTCAGGGTTTCTCATTCGCGGCCAGTGGTGCTGCACAGCGCATGGTGGAAAGTGCCGGCAAGATCGCCGATCTGCCCTGTGACATCCTCCTGTCACCGCATCCGTTTTTCTTCGGTATGTACGACAAGCTGGAAAGGCGCGAGGAGGGTAACCCTTTCGTCAACAGCTTCGCATGTACGTTCTACGCTGAGTCGGCGCTTGACTGGCTGGAGCAGCGGCTCAAATCTGAGCGGCAGTAGCGGCCGACAGTTTCAATGACACCCGCCTCTATGCCCTATCCAAAATAAACCCCTCCACGAGGGCGTGGCTAGTCTGAGTTGCTCAATCCGGACCCCGGTTATCGTCCGGGTCGGGCAGACACACCAATCCCGTCGCTCAAAAAAATCGAGCATGCTGTCCACGGCTTAGCGTAGCAGCCAACGCCAAGCCGGCTAGTTCAGGTGACTAGTGAATCTCGGCAGGCGCGTGCCGGTTCAGGATCTCCATGATCTCCGCTTTGGTCTGGTCGGCGACCATCACACGGATCTTTGCGTGTTCCTTGTCGATTTTGATCGCGTCGTTCGGTATCCCCGTTGAGATCAGGTCGTCTTTGACATTCCAGATCGTCCCGGCGTCTTTGTAGGTTGCTACCACTGCTGTGGTCATAATAGTTTCTCCCGACCGATGCGGCAGGCGGTTGGCAATCGCGCAGCCCGCTCAGTCATAAGTGTTCCGCGCAAGCGGAACATCTCTAACATTGGTGCGATATAGCGCATTTCAATGCGCTGCAGGAACGATACGAAGACCCGCTATTCCCGGCTCGTGTAACGAAACAGGGTCAGCCTAGACGACAAACTCTCCGACAGCAGCCTCGCAGCCCTTCCAGTTGGTGACGATGTTGTGTGGGTCGGACAGGTGCTCTTCTGGTGGCAGGATGTCGGGAAAACCTGCCCACTGCTCCGGGCCGTAGAAGTTCCCCGAGGCGGCTTCTTTGTCGGCGCAGGCGCGGATAATTCCCAGCGCGCCATCTTCGGCCGACTGAGCTTGCGCCATAAACGGTATATCCAGGTCCATACCACCGGTTGCTGCCGTCGTCGATTGCAGGCTCGTGAGTGCCAGCCCCGGATGTGCCAGGAGCGCCTTCACATTGGTAATTTTCTTATCCACAAGTTTCTGGTGCAGCCCGTAGGTGAAGGCGCAGTTGGCCAGTTTGGTTTGGTGATAGCGCTCCCAGCGCGGCCCGCGAAATGAGTCGGATTCTTCCGCATCGCCGTCGCCGCCCAGGTTGCCACCATTCTTTCCGAAGTACTCTGCAGCCAGCGGTTCGCCGATTCGAGCCATCGAGCTATGGTTCACGATGCGAGCGTCGTCGCTCTTTCGTAATAGTGGGAAGAGTTCTTTGGTGAGCAAGAAGTGCGATATGCAATTGGTTTGCATCTGCACGTCGTAGCCGTCAATCGTCGCTTGGTCGGGTAGCGCCATGACACCGGCGTTGTTGCAAAGGATGTCGAGTCGATCATGCTTTGACTTGATTGCGTCAATCGCGCCACGAACGCTCGCGAAGTCCTGCAGGTCACACGCTATTGCCTCGAAGTCACCGTTCGGGACGGCTTCTTTAAGCTTCGCCAGCGCTGCTACAGAGCGCTCGCTATCGCGATTGAGTAGCAACACCTTTGCACCAAGCTTTGCTAACTCTCTGGCGCAGACGAATCCAGTGCCGCTGGTTGTACCGGTTATCACTGCAACCTTGTTCGTCAGATCTTGCGTGTGATTTTTGATGACGCTGTCCAGATGGAGTGTCTTAATTTCTCGTGTCATTTCGTTGAGGTCCT
>JAHEGH010000074.1:0-2831 GCA_024639825.1 Gammaproteobacteria bacterium | reverse complement strand
ACCTTAATCCCTGATTCTTTGTAACGGCGGGCGGTATCCTTGCTGCTCTTGACGAGTTTTTTTCGTCCCGGCTGCGGCAAAATCTGCGTATCGAGAGAGTCGACAACAATTAGCCTGGTCACGACTATGGGCTGGTCAGATTGGTTATTGACTCTCAGCAAATATTCATCCCAGTCCGCATTTTTTGCCCAGGCTCCCGGACCATCACGGACGATGACCCAATCGAGTGTCGCGGTGATTTGTTCATCGGATACGACGCCGAGCGACTGAGTGATCTGCATCGGTTGCGACTCTTTAAGCACTTTAGTGCCGCCGCAGCCTGCAAGGAGACAAGCGCTAACCAGCATTGCGATCGTGCAGCCCAGACTGATTATTGATTTGTTCATAACATCGTCCTTTTTGTACAGCACACCAGTGCTCCGAAGACAGGCATGATGCGGGCTGCTAGCCTGCAAAACCTGATGGATAGTTAATGAACATCTGATTCTTGTAACGATGCATCCGACTGGACTGCTTGACCTGGATGGATCAGGCTCTTCGATCAGGTCTTGCCGGGATTACTTGGGCTATTTCGGTTTGATGAAACCCGAAATCTCATTAAGGGCATCTTTTCGAATGATGCTGTTACCTTGCTGCGACGGGCTCTCCAGCGCGTGTCCGGAGCCCTGATAGACCTCCACACGAATGTGCGGGTTGTCCAGGGTCACGAGGCGCTTTGCGCTCTCTGTCGACGGAACATTGGTGTCGTCCGCACCGAACAGGACCAGGCTATCAATCGAAACATCTTGCCAATAGGGCAGCGGATCGTAGTCAACGATCAAGTCGTACAGCTGCGGTTGTGCGAGATAGCGAACATTGGCGTAACCCGCGTAGGCGAGCACATTGGAGATTCCGGGGAGGAATCCAAATTGGCGAAGATTATAGTTCTCTTCGTAGAGCAGTTGTTCTCGAGGCGTTACCACTGATCCAACCATGGATACCAGGAATGCGAGATCATCCTCTTGAGAGGCGACGACCGGGGCGATCCAGCCACCCTGGCTCATGCCAATGACGCCGATACCGGACAGCGGGACAGACTGCTGCGCTCGCAAATGCGCGATCGCGGCCAGCGTATCGGTGGCAAGATCCTCGAAACTTGACGTTTTCCAGTCGCCTTCCGACTTTTCTGAGCCTCGTTTGTCGGGCAGGAGCACAACGATACCGCTGTCTTGAAGGTGCTTCGTCAGCGTCAGGTACCAACCATTGTCGCGGCGGCTCGTCCCCGAGCCATGTATGACAACAGCGGCCGGAAACGGCCCGTCACCCTCCGGCACGAACAACAGGCCAGCCAACGCAAGATCCTGCGACCGATTTTGAAATTCGATTTCCAGGTATCGGGTGTCGGCGAGTGCGACCCGCTCAAGCTGTCGTGGCTCCGCCGGTAACAGCTGCTGTACGAGCACGGGTACGAACAGTACCGTCAGAGCTAGAGCGGCGATCTTCCAGCGCCAAGGCTTCATAGGCTTCTTCGTCTTTCGAAGACCATACAGTTTAGGGACATACTTACTGTCCGCTTTGGGTCATTTCCAGACCTTCAGGATACACAAAATAGATCCATCGAGCGGCCGCTGTTGGGTGCTTGATGGTCCCTCAGTGCTTCTCGTCCTGCATCATATGACCGGGTTGGCTGTGGTCCATCGGCCCATCCGAGCTCGTGAACTTCAAAACCGGCATCGCGATGGTTGCCAGACCGAGGACGATGATCAACAGGCCCGCGCCGAGCCGCTTGCCGCTCATGAATTGGGCGAGTTTTGATGCACTGATGCCTGTGGCAATCATCGCCGGCATGGTTCCGAGACCAAAGGCGATCATCACGAGCCCACCGCTCGTCGGCTCAGCCGTTGTCGCGGCCAGTAACAGCACGCTGTATACCAGGCCGCAGGGCAGCCACCCCCAGATCAGCCCAAGGCCGAGCGCCTGAGCGACAGATTCGACGGGTACGAGCCCTTTGGCCGCAGGTGCTATGCGATTCCAGACTTTCGCTCCGGCGCTTTCCAGTGGCGCGAGAATGCGCCACCCAAACGCGAGTTGCAGCCCCACGAGGATGATCAACACACCGCTCGCAAAACGAACAGGGGCCGCGATGTTGGGTATGCCCGATACAAGCGTCTTACCAAGCACGGCGACAGCCGCGCCTAGAATAGCGTAGCTCAGAATGCGCCCGACGTTGTACGCAACGGCCCTCGGGAATTGAGTCTTCAGCGACGCTACATTGACGTTGATGGCGAACAGCCCCGAAATTCCGCCACACATACCGAAACAGTGCGCGCTTCCCAGCAGACCCGTAACAAGAGCGGTCGTCAATATTGGCAACAGCTCGGTCATGGCTGATCGTTCTCATCCGGTTTCGTATCGTCGTCCATGATGACGCGGACAGCCGGTGTGTCGAGGTCGTCAAACTGCCCGCTGCCAACCGCCCAGAAGAACGCCCAGACGGCAACGCCCAGAAGGACCAGGGCGAGGGGGATCAGGACGTAGAGTATGGACATGGCCTATTCGAACCGGTTGAGGCGCAGTGCATTCAGCACGACGACGAGCGAGCTCGCGCTCATGCCGATGGCTGCCAGCCAGGGTGGTACAAATCCTGCTGCGGCCAGTGGCAACGCCAGCGTATTGTAAACGATCGCCCACGCAAGGTTCTGGCGCACGATCCGCATGGTCCTGCGTGACATCTCGATTGCCGTCGTCAGGGGTGTCAGTGAATCACCGAGCATGATGACATCCGCACTGGTCTGGGCGAGCAGGGCGCCGTGTGCGGGCGCGACCGACGTATCGGCGCCGGCCAGTACCGG
>JAHEGH010000073.1 GCA_024639825.1 Gammaproteobacteria bacterium | reverse complement strand
TTCAGAAGTGGAAACCGAAACCGAAGAATACGGCCTGCATTCCGAACAGGCCCATGCCGCCCAACGCCAGCCCGGTGGCAATAAACGAGAACGGCAACCACACGAGCGTCTGCAGGCCAGGTCGACCCCAGTCGCTATTGTGCATGACAGAGATCAGGCCATAGGCAATGGCGATGCCGAACAAGGCGATCTGGAAGCTCGCGACGGCTCCGACGGCGAATACGGTCGCCGCAAACCACTCAAAGCGCTGCACGCCTTTCGCATCAGGGTGCGTTTCACTCCAGATGCTGCCACCTCGCTGGCTGTCACTAGTGTCGCCAGTGACCAGGAAACGTGCCTTTCGCGTAACGGCATAGCCGAGCACGCTGATCGTCGACAGCGGCGCCAGTGCCGCATACAGGGCCGTGCTGTGTGTCAGGAATCGTAACAAGCGGATAGGCGTCCGCCACATTTCAAGGATGAAGCACAGAATCGGCGAGACCAATGCGCACACCGTAATCAGGAAGAAGTCCCAGGTGTACAGGATGTTCATTTCAGCCGGCATCAACATGACCGGTATCTGGAAAGTACTCTGCCACGCCTCGATCGTCATGACATTGCGCTCCCCAATGGTCGCCGGTAGCACGATCGCGGCCAGGACCATGTAAAGAAAGAAGAACAGGGTCACAGGCAGGTTGGCTGTCGGAAACAGGATATCGAATTTCTCGCTCCAGGAAATGCGCGAGGAGCGCAGCAGATCGAGCCCGTAGCGATGCAGGAATTCGCACGTACCACGGGTCCACTTCACATGACGAACGCGGAACGACCTGACCGACTCGGGAAATTCCTCGAAACAGGTAACGTCGCTGGCAAACGTGCCGTAGTAGCCCTGCTCACGAATCGCAATCGCGTAGGCAAGATCTTCACTAACGACCTCCGGGAAGCCCCCAACCTGCTGCCAGCAGCTGCGGCGCAAAATGGCGCCGTGCCCAAGGAACATTACGAAGCCGTAACGATTGCGCAGCGGCTGGTACCATTTCCAGTGCACGTCTACGCCATGGCACATATCCTTCTGCAACTTTGTACCGCGCTGCAAACAGCGGTGATTCGCCTGGATAAATCCGCAGTTCGGATCGCCATTGATGCGCGGCACCAATGTTGACAGGAAATCACGGGGCAGGATCTCGTCTGAATCGGCGATAACGAATAGCGGTTCGCTCACAACACCGGCGAGTGCGTTATTCAGATTGCCCGCCTTAAAACCCTGCCGGTCTTTGCGCCGCACTACCTGCACGTGCTCAAAGCGCGAGGCGAATCGATCGATCTTGCGCATGATCTCACGATCGCTGCTGTCGTCGAGGATATACACACTATAGTTTTCGTATTCCAGGCTGGCACAGGATAGGGCGCTTGTTTCGACGAAATCATTGCAGGTTGTGTACAACACCGCGACGGGCGTATCGGGTGCGCCCTCTGCAAATGCGATCGAGCCCTGCAGCCGACTGATGATGGCGAAAAGCACGACACTGAGATTGTAAATACCGTACAGCCAGGCCACGGGAATGAAGGTTACGAAGTAGTGCAGCGCGAAACTGGACACGGGTCCACGGGCTGCCTCGAGCGACTGCAGCAATCGCGGTCCGAACCACAGCAACGATGCGATCCAGACGACAAAGATGAAGACGAACATGAGTGGTGAACGTTGTGCAGCACCGCGAACCACACGATTGTCGAGTGGCTGGCTAGCTGCAAGTACTGATTCTGTGGAATGCATGACTAATCCTCGTTAATGCGGCAGGCGAAAGGTGAAACCAAGCATCACCACGTTGACACTGTTGCCGGGCAGATCTTCGTTGCGTACTACCAGGTGCAGGCGGTGATAACCGAGTACGGGCATCGACAACATTGCGTGGGCAACCCTCACCCTTTCCGGATTCTGCAGTCCGCCGCGGTCGACCTCGCCAACGCCGGCACCGACCATGGCGTTCCAGCCACTGTCGGCCGCGTACAGGAGGTTAAGCACACTGCGCCACTCGTCGTCCTTGTCAGCGCCGACCGTTGAAAAGTAGTTATTGCTTTCGACCTGCCAGCGCTCGGCAAAAGGAATACCGATGCCTATTTGATAAAGCCTGTCGGCATAGCCCAATTCGTGATCGCCAATTTGAGCGCCCAGTGTCACCTTGCCCGGCAGGTTGTTCAGGACGACCTCGGCCCGGTAAAGATTCTGATCGCCGTCCGGAAGCTGGCGGACACCTGCCTCGAGAAGAACGGCCAGTTTGTCATTCACAGCGTGGTGCACTCCCGCAATATAGGTGCGCGCGCTCTCGCCGCGCCGCACAATGGCCGGGTTGTCGAGGCTAAGGCTATCGTCGTAGCGTGCAGACAGGCGCGTATCCCGACCTGCCCACCAGCCCATTTCGACAAGTCGCAGACCCGAGTCGGCATTTGATGTTGAGCCGTACCACGCAGCTGCTTCGAGTTTCGGTGCTGTGTTCAGAGCGGCTACGCGACCCGCAGCGGCAGCTTGGCTGTCCGGATCGATCTGCAGCGCTTGGTCGAAGGCGCTGAAAGCACCCTTCGTTTCACCCAGTTGCAGATGCGCCTGGCCGAGCGCGACTGATATTTCCGGGTCCATCCCGTTGGCAACGGACAATTCGGTGAAGCGGGAGCGGGCCGTCGCCGCGTCACCCGACCAAAGGGCAACATAAGCGCTGCCTTTTTGCGCTTCGTAATCTCCTGGCCGAAGGGAAAGTACTCTGTCGAAATACCCCTGTGCGTAGGAGAAGTCGCCAGACCAGGCGAAGGCATAGCCGATACCGACGAGCGCCTCGTGATTTTCCGGCTCGATCTTGAGCGACTGCCGGTAGCTTTCGATGGCCTCAAAGTAGTTCCCACGCCATGCCTGTGCGGTAGCTTTGCCGTTCAGCGCACGCACATTGCGCGAGTCCGTCGCCAGAATCGCCTCGTACGTCTGCTGCATCAGTGAGAGGTCGCCCTCGCGCGCCGCCTTCGCGGCGTTTTCGAAAAGTTTCTCGTTTGCTGATGCGCTGAGCGCTATCAGCAGGCAAAGGAATACCGGTAGTGTTCGCTTTACACTCATTGCGTTTGCTCCGTGCCACCTCTGCAGGCGGCGTAAATTGGGATTTACCTAGTGGGGTGGACGTCCGTCCGTCGCCAGGGACATGGCGTTTGAACCGATATCACCGAGGTGCATGGCCCGCTCAATCAGGTTCACCGCGTTGGCGGCACCGTCGATATCGAAGCGGATTCTGCGGGGTTGGAACTGAAGTAACTGGTTGATCTCGTGAGTCAGTGACGCACTATTAAGGTGATGCGGCATAAGCAATCGTCCGCCACCCCAGTATGTGAGTCTTTGTGCCCGGGCTATCTGCTCCCGACGCTGGCTGTTCTGTGAAGGTATGAACAACGACGGCGTTTGCGTCGTAATTGCATTCAATGCCGTGTTATAGCCGCACTGGCTTATTGAGCATCGGGAGAGTGCCATTTCCGTCCGCAAGTCGTCTACCAGTCGCGTGAGCACAAGGCCGTCCATACCTTTTGTGCTAACCAACAGGTCCCGCCATTCGTCTTCGGGCAAGCGGGGACCCGCAACTATTTTCATTGGCCGTGCGGATACCGGCCACAACACGCGCTGCGCCTCCACCGCGGCGCGAAAAAGAACGCCACCGTAACGGCCATCGCCAGCGGAGACGAGGATTTCGCCACCACCAGCGGCGCGATCGAATGGCTCGTTGGCATACTCTGGCGCCACAAAGCCTGCGTGATAGACCGGTGTTTGCAATGTGTCCCGCGGGTAGAAGAACTCTTCGAGGCGGGCAAACACAGGATCCGACTGGACGATCACCATGTCGAAGTATTTGTCCAGCAACTCGGCCGTCTTGTCCGCATGACGCTCGCTGTCGGCCAATTCATCGATCATGATGCTGTCGGTAGTGCAGACGACCAGGGAATCCCCGCAGATACCATTGTGCGCCCGTTCAATCAGTGGCAGCACTTCTCCCCGAAGCCGGTGCTGATTGAAGGGAAAGTCGTCGATGATGATGACTCGAGGCTTCAGATCTTCGAATGATTCGAGGATCAGGTCCCGCCGCCCAATAATGCTGGCCCTGAACTGCTCCGAGCGGTTGAACTCAAAAACATTGGAGTTCGGGTCTATCGGCAACGCGGGGATGTTTTGGATGCGGACCGATTTCGGAATATCGGCAAACATTGGACCTTCGTCGTCTACAAGCATAGTTACGTCGAACGAGTCGCTGAGTTGGCGGGCCACTTCGATCGAGCGCTGCATGTGTCCAATATGCTTCTCGCTGCGACAGCAGTACATCATGGCGTTCTTTTTCATTTTTTTCGCCCTTCGAATCAGAGGTATCCGGCCCCGCTATGCCGGATACCTCCTGTAGCCTAGTTCTAGTCCATTTGCAGTTCGAGCTCGGTCGCCGCCAGGGTCGTGTCACCCGACTCGGTACCGCGGGCATCGACCAGGCTGCCTTCCTGCACAGCCGCCCAGAACGCTGCAGCGCTCATCGCGACGTCGGTAGCGCCACGAGAGTCGCGATAGAGCGTCGCCCCGTTCGTTACGATGATTGCGCCAAGCACTGTCAGGTTCGGCTCGTTTTTGCCACCTGCTTCGACGAAGCCACGCAACTCGGTTCGAGTATCGAAGTCGTCACGCTCGAGGAGTACCGCGGTGATCTGGCCGACCGGCTGTTCCTGGCCCCGGATTTCCACGTAGTCACCCGCGGCGAGATCGCCGACGCGCAGGGGATCTATGTCAGCCCCGCTCTTGTCCTCGAAGCGCGTCTTCAATGGGTCCGTGTTCACGGTAATGCCCAGGATGGTGACCGTGTTGCCGGAAACCGAATCCAGGGTGCCGGTCACGCGGACTGCCGTTGCGGACTTGATATCCACCTTGGTCGCAACCAGGACGCCGCTGGCATTGAAGTTGCCGTCGACCTCAACTTTCAGGTTGAGACCCAGATCAGCCGCCGCACCGCCCTCGTAGGTGGTGCTACCCGTGGTCGTTACGGGAATTCCACTGACGTCAAAGTCAGTTGCGGAGACAAATCGCGTAATGAAGCCTTCGATTTCAGCGAAGTCGCCGTCGTCTGTAGCGAAACGGTTGCCCTTGTACTCAACGCGCGTGGCGTCAAGTGTGTTGCCATTGAGGACGGTGCCCTTGGCTTCAACCGGGTCGCCGTCGTTGATCATGCCTGCGGTCGGGAAATCGTCTACCGTCGCGCCGCTGTAGTCCACTTCGAGCGCATTGATCATGAACGTCGTTGTGCCAGCATTGTGGCCGCTTACCAGGCCATTCACTTCCATTACGCCATCCCAGGTTCCATCGCGGCATTCGATGCGTGTGGCCTCGATGACGCCGTTTGCATCGGCCAGGCCGGATACTTCAACCGCGACCGCTTGAGTAAGATCGGCCGGGCACTCGGGTGTGTCGTCGAACGAGGTGGTCGGCACAATACGTACCGTCTGTCCGAGCACTACGAACTCACCGGTGGTCGTGTTGTGGCTCGACACCGGTCCTTCCACGACATCGTCAAATTCGACAGTGTTGGCCGTGGCGTTCGTGCCGTCGTCGTCGATCGTTCCCTTGACCAGGACGACCTGCCCGACGGAAAAATCATCCTGCGTCGCAGACAGTCCGTCCTTCGTGAACGTGGCGCTGGAGGTGTCGTAGGTGACGCCGTTAACGATGACGCTGCCGAATCCCGTGATGGGACCTACCGCCACGCCGGTTCGCGTAATGCCACCGGACGGTGGAGGTGTGACCGGAGGAGGCGTAACGCCACCATCACTGCCACCGCCGCCGCCACCGCAACCGGCAGTGCTAAGTATTGCCGTCGCGAGAAACGCGACAATTGTTCTGGGGAGAGAGTTCATAATACTGATCCTTGTTCACTTTCGTCATAGATGAGATAGACCCCAACGCCCAAGCGAACAGTGCGTGCGTGGGAGTCCATCGATGTTTCGATTTCGTTTTCTGACAGCCATCCATCCATCTCTTCAAGAAACGAGAGGCCCCGCGTCTCGACGAGTTTGTGGAATGCCTTGTAAGTGGATGGCTTAATGCTCGCGTTGTCGGCAATTGCCTCGAATCGTGGTACGGCAAGGCGATCTTCATTGAGATTGTGCTCCAGCGTGGAGGCGTGATCGTGCAGCGCGACACCCAGCCGGTTAACACTTTCGGGTTCAAGATCAGAAAAAACGTAGTCACGTTTCATTACGCGGAAGCTGCCGTCAGCCTGTTCCTCTATGAGAGCTCTTTGCTGCATTTCCTTGCGAATTGCGCCATGCGGTAGGTCTCCAGCATAGCGTTTCAACAGGCTCGGCAAACTCCCCTTAGGACCAGTCGCAGGCAGTACTTTAGGTTGGCCGTTTTCATCGGTGAATTCCGTGTCTACGTGCCAGCCCGTCAGGATCTGCGAAATGCGATTGCCCTGGCTGTCGTCGGCGAGCAATCCGCCCTCGAGCAGACGATCGCGAACCCTGGCCACCTCACGCCTGCTGAGGCCGGTCAACATCGCAACGCGCGCGTTATTCGTGGGGCGACCGTCGATGCCGTAGTCCTGCCTCGCCACCTGCACATACGCGTCTTTCGTCAATTCCTCGAACTCGGCGATGGTCACTCCATGGCGCAGAACGAAACGCACAACCGGCAGTAGCAGGTAGCGACAACTCTTAATAACGTGTTCTTTGATTCCCACTGATCTTTACTCAAAAAAGTGTATGTGTGCAGTTTTAGCACATATATAAGTTATTGCAACACTTTTCTTCAATACCAGGCGCAGGGAAACGACCTCTTGCAGCCGCAAAAGGTCCTTAATCTTTTATTTTTCAGTGGTTTAGGGGTCTGTCGCGCCCGACAGCAGCTGCAGATTCTCGCGATCGATAATTTCTACCCGCCCGCGCGATGAGCGAATCAGGCCGTTAGACTCGAAGCGCTTGAGCTTGCGAGACACGACTTCTCGTGCCGTCCCGATCTCGGCCGCCAGGACCTGGTGCGTGATTTTCGACAGGGAATTGTCGTCGCCTTTCAGCAGGTGCTGCGCCAGACGTTCATCGATCGTTTTGAGCGCAACGTTTTCCATACGAGAGACAATCGCACACAGGCGCCGGGAAAAGCCCTGGAAGACAAACTGCCGAAACTGCTCCGAATCGAGCAAGGCCTGGCGGAATACACTGTCCGGGATCATCAGTGCGGTGACGTCTTCCTCGATGACCGCCTCGGCCGGATACTCCTCCTTGCCGATAATGCAGGATGTCGTCAATGCGCAGGTACCGCCGGGCTGCACGCGGTAAAGAATGACTTCGCGACCGCCTTCCGACGACAGCTGGACGCGCACGCGTCCCGCCAGCACGAGGATAAAGTTCTTGCAGGCATCCCCTTTTTGAAATGCGATTGCGCCAGCCGGGACCTTGACGGTCTGCGACGCGGCAATCAAGCGAATACCTACCCCATCGTTCAGGTCTTTAAGACCCGGGTAGAGTTGCTCCAATAGTCTGGTGATGTCAGGTGACGTGCTGATAAACCGGCTCCGCTAACAGCCGGGCTTCCGGCTTGAGTAAAGACCGAGTCTAACCCCGCGGGGCCGAACGTCAAGCACCCGTTGTCAGGGAGGACTGACTTTGATCGTGTGCGTTGCCACATTGAGTTCGATCGTCGGTGCCTCAATAGCCGACTCCAGCCCATAGGTCTCGGCAATAAACTCGGGGTCGGCCTTGCGATACAGCAGACGTGCCGTGACCGTCAGCTCGGTAACCAACTCATTATCAATAGAGAAAACGACGTCCGACTTGCGCTCACCCGGGCCGTCCTCACTGAAGGAGTCCGAAATCTTGGGTCTGGCGATGACGGGACAGCGAAACGCGATATCCACGCTTTCGACGCCACCGCTCTCCAGCGCGTTCTTGTAACTCGAACCAACCACCTCCCAGAGATTGTGCCGTTCGACAGGCAGACCCCGCTTGTCATACCAGTCCGCTTTGTACACGACCGGTGCGTCGAGCGTCGGTTTGTCCCCGGCCGGATCGCCAAGATGCAACAGTGTACGACCCAGGTTGTCCTCAACCTTCAATTCGATCCAGCTCGAGAGGATATCGAGCGGTCCGGCAGGAAAATCATGTCCCGTTTTGTTGTTGTGCAACACCAGTGCGAGATTGACCAGCTCCCCTGACTCGATCTCATCGGGGGCGACCATGCTCATCGCGACCACCGGGCCGTCGGCCCACTTGTCGGCGATCTCCGGAATTTCGATTTCTCCGCGCAACCACATGATCGTCTGCGCAGCCTGCTCGGCCCCGCCCGGCAAATCCAGCATTGCGGGAACGTACATATTGCTGCCGAGGGAGCGATGACTCCGGTGTTGCGACCCGTCGATTGGATCAGTACCTGCAACCAGCGGCATATGGCAATCGCGACAACCGATCGTCTTCTCCGGCTCATCCTCGTGGTACCAGTGCCCTTCGCGCCAGCTGTCGTATTCGTTTTGCTCCTGCGCCAGGCCAATGGGCGTGTCTTCGCCAGAGGTCCCCGTCTGCTTGTGGCAGGCAGCACAAAACTCGCTGTCCTCGTACAGCGGACGCGCGAATGACTCTACGTGCTGCCGCGGGTAACTGCGAATAAGGAAGCGATTCCAGAAATCAACAGACCCGTCCTGTCCGGCAAACAGGTAGCGCTCGGGAACGTGCAGGACATACCCGCCATTGCCGTTGGTATCCGTCTCCGTGATGCTGTGACAAACCAGGCAGGAAACGCCCTCGTTCATTGTCAGGTGGTCGCCGCTAATCGAGGTGCCGTCGCGCGCGCCGCTCAGGAGCGTGACCGGATCGTGGCATCCCGCGCAGGTACGGGTATCCGCCGAGCCGCTGGCTTCGGCCAGGGCCTCCTGGACGTCAAGAAACAGTGGATCGAAGGCCGCGAACCCGTGCGCACTGGGCACCCACTCCTTGTAGATGTCATCATGACAGCCACCGGAACCGCAGGATTCCGAGCCGAGCAGTGGTTCCGGCCTGAGCGCACCCTCCTGCATCAGTGACTCACCAGCTGCTGCTACCAGCTCATCGAATCGTTGCTGACGATCAGGACTGAGCGCCATCGTTGAGACCGCTTGCCGGAGTCGCGTCAATGGCCCGCCGCGACTTTCTGCAAAGTCAGCCATGGATGCAAGCAAGAGTTCCTGCTCCGAGTCGTTGAATATGCCCGACAGGCCTTCGCGCAATTGCTGCTCCCATGGCGGGCTCGCAATGCGTGCGCGGCTGGGCCAGAACGGACGATCGGCGTCGTATCGCCACACGTAGTTGGCGGGAAATGCCTGGAACTGTGCTGTGCTCTCGACCTGCTTCGCGAGCCAGTCGGTGACGGCCAGCGGCACAATGAACAGCACCGCAGCAGCGGCGAGGAACCAGCGGCGCGCTATCCGCCGCGGTGTCGAAGGCGTATTCGCATAGCGCATCAGGATGGGCAACAGGTGCAGGAACAGCGTGACACCGAAAGCGAGTGCCGCCAGCTGGTGTACCAGCCACCACGCGTCGGCGACCGCGCGGCCGAATACGGACTGCAGCACGATCGCGAGCCCACTTAAGATGTCTACCGCGAGAATCGCCAGGCTGGCCTTCGCGAGCGCTGCCGGTCGTCCCGTAATCGATGTATCGCGACGCCGCCAGTGCATAACAACAATAATCGCAACCGGCAGCAGCGCCAGTACACCTGCCACCGAGTGCACAATCACGGAGTACTGCGTGTAGGCACTGAACGGCATCCAGAAAATGAGCGCGCCCGAGACCAATAAGTAAATCAGCAATCCCGAGGCGATCCAGGTTAGCAACGACCTGACGTCCGGATGAGATGTGTCCTGGTTATCCTGGTTCATGTTGTTCGCATCTTTGTATTCGTTAGTACGTATAGCCGCTCGCGCGCACGGCCTGCTCACTGTGGCTGACGGCATCCTGCATTTTCACAATTGCGGTGTCCCAAGACTCAGCTACCGCATTTGTCTCTGCGTCTTTGTAGAGGTTCGCCGCGCTGTCCAGCAGCACGGTGACACGATTGCGGGCGCTGTATGACGCCTCTTTCTGCCCTGTCTTCAGCAGCATCAGGTAGCCCTCGTACTGCTCTTTGTAATAGGCGTACTCATCTGCCCGGGTCGCGAAATTCTTTTCGTAATACAGCGTCTTGTTATTGAGGAGTGCTGCGAGACGGCGCTGCAAACGATCGTTGACCGGCGCCAGCAGACGCGCCGCCTCCGCAAAATTGCCACTCGACGCCGTCGCTTCCGCCCGCTCGATCTGTCGCTCGATACCAACGAGATCGTCGGCATTCAGTCCGCGCAAGTCTTCGGGCTGTGCTTCGACAGATAGCAGGAAAGTCGTCGAGAGTTGCAGCGCTGCTTCATAGCTTTCACGTACCTGTTCCTTTGACGGATTCGGCGACTTGCGAAATGCGGTTGTCGCCAGCTTGAGACCCGATGAAGAGAGACTGGATGCGTCTGCGACGCACCCACCATCGAGCGCCGCGCGCGCATCGGACAGGGACTGGCGCGCTTCCTCAATCTTCAAAAGCGCCGCTTCGTTGCCCTCGCGCTGCGCCCGGCGCACAGGCTCTGAGTCGTCCAGCAGGCGCGCCAGCAAATCGAGTTTCTGTGCAACCTGTGGCGCCTTGCCCTGATCCTCACCATTGCAGTCTGCCGCCCATGCTCCCGACGACACGCCAAGAAGCAATAAAGCCGTTACATAGATTCGTGCATTCATTGTTGCTGCACCGAAAGCTCGGCCTCCCATTCCCAGATGGCCGCTTCGGCTTTGCGTCGGTACTGATCATCCGCATTCGCGACGTGTGTGTACGCACGCATTGCCACCACGGCACTTCGCAACTCCCCCAGCCCTTCATGCGCAATGGCAAGCCCGTAGTAAGCGTTGCTTTGCCCTGGCCTTAGATTCGTGGCGGAGTCAAAGAAACTTCGCGCGGCCTCGAATTTCTCGAGGCCCAGTAACGCGTAGCCCATATTGACGTGCGCCTCCGGCATGTCCGGCGCAACTTTCAGGACCTCGTGAAACCCTTGCACCGCATAGTCGTATTCACCGTGTTGCAGCAGCGCTACCGCCTGCTGGAACTGCTGGTGCAAAAGGTGCAGGTCCTGGTCATCCTGCGGCGCGACCGGCTCGCCCATTGGCTTTTTGTATTGCAACGTAAGTCCGGCCAGCGCGGTGATAACCAGGATCGCCGGGATGACGGTGTACCGCTTGTCGAGTCGCCTCCTCACATGAGCCCCTTATGGGGTGCGATACTGAAAAACGGCACGCCGAAAAATGTCAGAAAAGCGACGACGAATGCGACCAGCACCAGTACATGCCCCATGCCCTGCGGCATATTCCGGAACGTCGCGCGCGCATGCAGTGTGCCACCCAGTATCAGCCACGTGACCAGCGTCCAGGTTTCCAGGGGGTCCCAGGACCAGTAGTGTCCCCAGGCGCTGTGCGCCCAGACCGCCCCGGCCACCAACATGAAGCTGTGGCAGATAAACGCAGCAAAGAACAGCACCCAGATCATTTTCTCGGTCTGTTCCGGAAGCGGCGTCAATCTTGAGGACCGCTCGCCCGATCCGGCACCACTTATCAGCATGACGACTGCGGGTGCCGTCGCGGCAAAACAGAAACCGAGAAACAATTTGCCGCTCAGCACATGCGCCCAGAGCCACGGTGTATCAAAGGCGCCCGGCAACGGCACAGCCAGCTCTGAGACGCTGGTCATCCAGACGCCCAGGATGAGCAATATCGGGCTCGTCACCAGCGAGCCGCCGCGCACCGCCGGCACCAGGGCGCTGATAAGCAGAAACATCAGGGTGAGGCTGAAGACACTGCTCAGCAGAATGTCGTAAAGCGTTAGAAACGGCCCCTGGTTCTCGCGAAGCCACCGACCAGTGATCGCTGCACCCAGAATCATGACAACACCCGCATAGATCATTGCGGTCGGCCGATACGCTGCGCGTCCGGACACCTGACCGGCAAACTGCACCAGTGTCGCGGCCAGTAGCAAGGCCACCGAAACCAGGACGAGCTGCCGTTCAAACGCGAGCGACATGAGCATAATCGTCCTCCTCTACGCGGGAGCCTGCCGGTGCCGATGCCGGCAGGACACGTTTGGCGAAATGCAGGGTGAGCCCGACGATGGCGAGCATTGCGGCGACGAACATCCATGGCAGGAACGGCAGGTATTCGATCTGGTAAGCCATCCAAACCCGGAGGTCCACAACCTGCACCAGGCCACCGGCCAATTCCACCGACTCCCCACTTCGAATACTGCGAAGGGGTTTGCCCGCAGGCGTGAAGTGAACTGCATAGGGCATGTCGGTGCGACCAAACGTCCAGTCCGCACGATCATCGGAAACCCGCTGATCGAATTCGAGCTCGAGTTCGATCGCCTGGCCCGTCGGTGTAGTCCACGTCGTCACCTGTTTCCAGTCAAATGACGGAAACGATGGCATATGTACGGCGCCGAGCGCCTCTCTCCCATCCGCTCCCGTCCAGTGCAGGAGCAGCGCATA
>JAHEGH010000143.1 GCA_024639825.1 Gammaproteobacteria bacterium | reverse complement strand
CAAGCAGAAGCACCGGAAGCATCTTCGAGGCTTCTTCGATGGGCCCGACAACCTGCCAGAGGCGGAACCCCTGCCCGATCAACAATGTCGTCACATGTGACGTGACGGGAGACATGGCCATCACAAGCAGCATCGAAAAGGCACAGACCGACAAGCCGAAGGGTCGTTTATCAATGCGCCTTATCACCCAAAGGCTCGGGAGGTAGACAAGGAAAGCGGCCATGGTACCCGCAAGAACGAGACTGGGTTCTCGAATGAAAAACTCATGGAACGCTGGCGGGAACAGCATGGCAGAAGCCCCCAGAACAGCCATTGTGACTGAGACCAGTTTCACAATTTCGGATCGAACGGGAGAAGGTCCCATTTGCTTTCCTATTCCGCGGATATCATTGCCTCGTAGCGGCGTTTGCCCTGAGTGTCAGTCAAATTCTTTTTTTCCACTGTCGTCGTAGCCGTACAGTAATGCCATAGCTCGATCATTTCGACTTCCGAAGTCAGTATGCGGCTGGAAGCGCGCATCTCTAAGCGGCGCAAGGGACGGCTTCGGTGGTCTTGTAGAGACGAGTTGTCATCCCTCAGACGCCACCAAAATGAGGCATTTTGATTTTTGGCTGTGTTTTTGCAGCAACTGTCAAACGTGGAACTGCAGCCGCGCCGCTCTGCCTCACTTACGCCGCGATTTTCGGCATGATAATCTTTCGCAAAAATAGACTTAGGTTCGAGCCCTTGCACTTTCAAAACCAGTACACTTCAAGAGCAATCAAAACGATCGCTTGCTCAGTAACCGCGATAATGCTGACACTCGGAAGCTTTACTGACGCTCGGGCTCAATCGCAAACCTTCGAATTGCAAGGTGCCGGCGCCTACAACGCGGAAGAAATCTTAAGCTTTGCCGCGCAACTCGAATTAACCAGAACCGGTACCGTGACTGCGGAAGGGATCGCGCGCACCGTCGAGACAATTTACCGCGAAGACGGCTATTTCCTTGCAGAAGCGCGGGTTACCCGAGATGGAAGAACTATCGTTGTAGACGAAGGTCAAATCGGTTCAGTTTCGATAGAAGGGGTGGACCAGAGGACGTTTGATCTCATAAGCGGCTACTTTCGCCCCGTTGTTGGAAAGCAAGGAGTGACGCTGGCAGAGTTTGAGCGCGCCGTGATGCTGACGGAAGACATCCAGTCCATCGCAGCGTCGGTCGAAATCTACTATCCCGAAGGACAGGACACGGCGCACGTGCGCGTCGTGGCCGAGCAGCAAGATACAAGTTCCGGTTACGTGACACTCGATAACCCCGCCCGTGAGTTTGGCGACGCAGCAACACTGACGTTCGGCCAGGAATTCATTAGCTTGTTGACACCCGGGGACCTCTTTCGTCTCGAGCTATCGGGGACAGCAGCCTTCGACGGCGACCAAAACGATCTGTACGGCTCTGTGGTTTATCGCGCGCCCATTGGCGTTTCCGGAACCTACGGCGAAATCTATTTGGGCAACGCTGTCGGTGATCGTGACGCAACGGGGACGCTGCGCCAAACGGACCTTGAAGGGGATACTGCCATTCTTGCGATCGGTCATCCCGTGATCCGCGACATTGACACCTACGGTTACGCGCTGCTTGAAGTACGCCGGTCAAGTTCTGACAGTGATGTGGATGGCGTCAGCACGGACTTTGAAAGCACTGTCAATGTGATCGCCGCCTCGTGGATATACGGGCGTGCCTTACAGAACGGCGGAGCATTTGAATATGCCACAAACCTTGCGTTCGGATCGCGCAGCAGTGATGCGGATGGATTTGATGATGGGGACAAGGACTTTTGGCATCTGCGCGCGGGTGCCGGATACCAACAACCTGTATCGTGGTTCGGAGAGAATTCCAGTTTTCGGGCTGAAGTCTGGGGGCAGTACACGTCTGACCGCTTGCCCGGCATAGAAGAGTTCTACCTAGGCGGCATCGATGACGAACGTGGATATACTTTTGCAGAAGTTCAGGGCGATTCCGGCGTCTCCGCCGTTTTTCAGGCGGGGCGCGATTTCTTTCCGCAGTCAAACGGCGTGAGGCGCTACAGGCCGTTTGGATTTATCGACGTGGGATATGTAGATAACAATGACCCATCTGCAGCAGAACTGGATGACGAGTTCCTGTCCTCTGTGGGTATTGGTGTCGATCTGGAGTTCGAAAACGGTTTTTTTGCAACGACTTACATTGCCGTTCCGACGACAGATGGTCCCGAGACGGACTCGGGCGATCCTGCCTTCTATCTTGCCCTTTCCAAAAGCTGGTGACCTTATGAAACACTTTTTGTCCGCCGCAATTCTATCGTTTGCTGTCGCGACCTCAGCTGGTCAGGTTGCAGCCAACGGCAATCACTATGGATGGTGTAATGGCGTCGGTAACCCGCACGGCGGGACAAATTGTGGCGGCGGTACAGGTACGGCGCAGCCAAGCCAACTGCCCGCAAACGTGCCAACGTCCAATCAGAAGCCTTCGAAAGGCCCTGCTAATCCTCAGACCCCCGGGGCCCTGCCAACGCAAGCGATCGTGGTCACGCCTCAGCCTGGTCAGACTATCGTTGGCACCGGTCCAGTTACAACAATCGTGGGGCAGCCTGGACCATCATTTAAAGGAACCGGAAAACCTACGATTATTCTGCGTCCGTTGCCGCCACAAGTGTTCACCGGGGTATCACCGGCAAAGATCAATCCGCAGAAAACGCCGTCTTTTGTCGGTTTCAGCCTGCCAACGGTTACGATAATACCAAACCCGCCACAAACCTTTACCGGCTACGGCAAAGTACCCGCTACAATCATAGTTCAGCCAGTTGACCAAACGAGTATTTCAGGAACCGGACCGGTGCCGTTTCCGGTGCCGCAACAGATACCTCAGCAAATTCCAACTGCTGTACCTTCGAAAATTCCACAAGGTACTCCCTACCTGATACCTTCGCTGAAATCGAACCAAGTCCCGGCGAAAACTTCTGTCGCCGTCCCTCCCAAGGCGCCTCAAGCAATTCCGATGCTATTGCCGCGACCGAAACCACGCCCAAACACACAAAAACCAATTGCTATTGGAGGCCCGACTTCTCATAAGCCGGTTGCTACTGAACCAGCTTTGAAGCAGGCGCACATCACACGCTTTTCAGGCCGACAGGAACAACACAATTTACCAGAATTTGACGCGGCGGATGGTGGGCAGCCATGGCGCTGTGTTGCGAGTGGCCATGGACAGCGCAAATCGCTTTCTGATCGCCGCGTTTCGACTTCCGGAACCTTGCGCCATGTGGGCTCGATTGATGTACTGGGCCGGGATTTGCCAGCACTTCATCCCCAGCACGCAAACTGCATTATTTCACTGAAGCGGCGAACAAACTGATATTGTCCAGGCTCTCTCTTCTAAAGCGTTTCGACATTAACCTGAGACATATCCGGCAGCCCTGAAGTAGTTCCAGCACTCTTCTGGATCGTAGAGATCGCAGATTGATCCGATAGCGTCGAAGACCTCGGTGAAGGTTCTTGCCCCGATCCGTCGCAAATGGGCTTTCAGCTTTGAGTATGCCTGTTCGATGGGGTTCAGATCGGGCGAGTAAAGTCGGCAGGTACAGGAACCAGCAGCCGTGGTCACTCAAGGCCTGCGCGGCGTCCTTGTTCCGATGCGTAGCAAGGTTGTCGAGGATGACGACGGTGCCTGGTGCGATCTCTGGGACCAGCACTTCGCGGATGTAGGCGGCAAAAGCAGGGCCGTCC
>JAHEGH010000072.1:6808-12593 GCA_024639825.1 Gammaproteobacteria bacterium | reverse complement strand
TGACCAGGAAAGGCGCGCCGCATACCAGCGCGACAAGTGCCGCCGCGCGCGCAAGCGCAAGATCTCCGGGTCGGCCCGTGGCCATCGTCATAGGGCCGAGAACGGCGCGTATCGAGCGAATGACGAGAAGTATAGAAGCGATGGCGAGGACTGCTGACGATCCGGCGTAGGGCTCGCCGAAGACCAGGTCGATGATCTCGGTACTGAACAAGCTGATTACGGTTGCAACGGGCAAGCCAACAAGCCACGCCATGCGAATTAATCGGTCCGCGACCTGGAGCAGCCGCTTTTTGTCGCTACCGGCCAGGCTGGAGAGCGCTGGCAACGCAGCTGTGGTGAGGACGCCGACCAGTATACCCAGCGCGGCTACGATCCGTTCTCCTGCGGCGAACTCGCCGACGCTTGCCCGTGATGCGAAGAAACCCAGGATGATTATGCCCAGACGCTCGTACGCGGTCGCCAGCAACATAATCGTGAAATATGGCGGGGTCTCTTTCAGAGCACTCATGAACGCGCGTAGATTCCACGGCCGTCGCAGTGGCCCGCCGAGCCGGATTGCGGTTCTCACCGCGAAAATTGCGAAAATCAACGCGCAGACGGGCAGGATCGAAAAGACGACCTCGGGCCCGAATTTCAGCCAGACGAAAAGACTTGTGGCCAACATAATCAAGATGGGCGTACCCGCGCGGATGACGGCAACCGGGTTCATTTGCTGCCGCCCCTTTGGCTCCGTCAGAAGAATGTCGGTCATGCGGACAAGTATCTGGTAAGCCGAGATCGCGGCCAGTAGAACGACTTCGGAGGCGCTCAGGCGGGCCATGGCGCCGGCCGATACGATTCCGATCCAGGCGATGACAGCGAGAGCCATTTGTACTGGGAACAAAGTCCTCAGCATTTCTCCGCCATGCTCAGCATCGTGCCCGATACTTCGTACCAAAAGCTGCACGGTTCCGAAGCTGACGAAGACCAAGGCCATCGCGGATACCGCCATGGAAAACGAGTAATGGCCCAGAATCTCCGGCCCGAACGCGCGGGCAATCAGGACGACGAAGCCGAATTTGGCAAATTGGGCAATGAATTCACCCGTCCCGAGGATTGCGACATTGCCAATAAGGCGGCGTTCGACTTTCATTCTGACAATCGTCCTCCGGCCGGATCTGGGTTACTCATGTTTTGATTCTCGCAAGTGCCGTTTCCCGTCGTATGCAGACTCTATAGGAAGCTTGCGTCTGTCGATACGAGAATATGTTGAGTGTGCGGTTTCGGCGACCTGGCGGCACGTACTTTCGCCAACCGCTTGGGAATGGATAGAAGCCGAGAATCTAATGGCCGCGAGCCACAAAGATATTCTAAAATAGGCATTGCGGACCGAAATTTCACGAATAGCTTGCGGACAAGCATAGTAATTAAGCGTCCAGTACGGGTACGGTCCGGCCGCAGACATTTTGTTTGCGGGTCTTTCCCTGACAGTTCTCGAATTCGATCCTATATGTGTCGGGGGTTGACACAGCGGAGTTTCAAACCGATGAGAAAGATTGGTGAAGGAGACAAAAGCGAGGTGTTCGTGCTGCCTGATGGGCGAATTCTGAAGCTGTTTTTTGGCCACTACGCCGAATTGGCACCCGTCGAGGCAGAGATGTCGACAATGCTCGTACGCGCCAGTGTCGATGCACCGAGTGTCGACGAATGCGTTGAAGTCGATGGGCGTCCCGGTATTGTGTTCGGTAACTTGCATGAAGGAATTACGCTGAGCAGTGACGTCCGCAAGAGGCCCTGGGGAATAATACATGCGGCACAGTCACTCGCGAGGCTTCACGCGTCGGTTCACGAGTGCTCATCCGAGGAGCTCCCATCACAAAGGGAACGTCTCGCCAGCGAAATCGAAAGCTCCGACGCAATCTCGAATGAAACACGCGACCTGGCTATGCGCGTACTTGCGGACTTGCCGGATGGCACCACCGTTTGCCACAACGATATTCACATGCTGAACGTAATCGTACATGAGTCCGGAGCAACTCTGATCGACTGGGTGCTGGCCACGCGAGGTAATCCGACGGCGGATCTTGCGGGAGCGATTTTGCAGCTCCGGTTCGGCGAGAAGCCGGGTGGACTGGTGGCCGGATTTGCCATGGAGGCCGGCAGGGCGGCATTCTGGCGCCTGTATCTGCGCCAATACCTGTCGTTGCGACCGGTTTCTCGCGAGGAACTGTTACGTTGGCAATTGCCTGTCGCGGCCGCGCTGGCGGGACGCCGGGCCGGTAGAATGCGTGCGCAACTGCAGGAGCACATTAGTCATCTGCAAAAGGGCAGGCACCGTCATATCCTGGAGATCGCACGCTGATGAATTCCGTTGAGATTTATACCGGCGCCTGGCATGGCGACAGCCGCTCTTATCTGACGTTTCCTGAATCCTGGGATGTGCAGGTGATTGGCAAAAATCCGGGCCCCGCTTTGGATGTTGAATCGATGAAGCAGCGAATGCTGCAGCCGATCGGGACCGAGCGGCTGGCGTCGCTGGCGAGGGGATGCACGAGTGCGGCGATTGTCATCGATGACATTTCCAGGCCTACGCCAACCGCGGACCTGTTGCCGCTGGTTCTGGACGAACTCGAGGAAGGGGGTATCCCGGTGTCGGCGACAACAATTGTCATCGCGGCAGGCGGGCACGAGCCGGCTTCCAACGACGACAATATCAAGAAACTCGGCATCGAAACGGCCGCCAGGGTCCGCTGGGAGCTGCATGACCCGGACGGCGACCTTGTGCATGTTGGGCAATCTCCCTCAGGCATTCCGCTGTACTTGAATCGGACCGTAATGAACGCCGATCTCAAGATAGGCATTGGCAGTCTTACCCCGCACGATGGCGCCGGATTTTCGGGCGGCTCCAAGATTCTCGTACCTGGAGTTGCCGGGACCCAGACCGCGCGATACCTGCACGATTTTCTGAAAGGGGCGAAATTCAGAGGCGGGTCGATCGACAACGATTTCCGCCGTGAGCTGGATATCATCACGGGCGAGTTGGGCCTGAATTTCATCGTTAACGTGATCCTCAACCACCGCCGCCAGGTTGCCGAGTTGTTTGCGGGAGACCGGGTGCTGGCACATCGGGAGGGAGCTCGCAGGGCCGCCGAACTGTTCGAGGTCGTCGTTCCCACGGACGCAGACATCGTCGTGGCCAATACCTATCCGTTCGACTCGAACCTGTGGTTTGTCCCGTGGGGCACCTGGCCGCTCATGTCGACCCGGCCGGAAGTAACCCGGGTTGCGCTGGCGGACGGCTCGCAGGGTGCCGGATCCCACAGGCTCAAGCCCACAGAGCTCGGGTTTTTTGGACGCGCGTGGGTCCGATTCCGCACGCTGCGCCCCAGGCACGTGTTGAAGCAGGTGCGGCACCTGGTTACCAGCCTGACGCGAACGCGCAGCCGAAAGATGCTGGACTTCCTGATGGTCTGTCCCAACATTTCGGAAGAGGACATGGCGTTGAGATTTCCAGCCGCCACGTTGTACAGAAGCTGGAATGATCTGCAAAAAGAACTCGAGTCACGGTACGGTGACCGTGCGGTCAAGGTGGCCGTGTTGCCGTGCGCACCACTTCAGTTCGAAAAGAAAAGCCAGGGCGGCTGATGGGGAATGACACTCGGAACGTTCGCAGCTCCGAGACTCTGAGAGGGCAGCTGTATACATTTCTCCAGGCCCTGCGAGGCCGGCCGTTCGGGCGGTTCATACGTGAGATCCGCGCCCGTGAAAGACTCGACTCAAAAGCCTACGACAGGTGGGTCGAGCAGCAACTGGCATGGATGCTCGGCTACGCGAAGGAACGCGTACCCTTTTACCAGACAGGCGCCTGGCGAGACACCACACCCGGCGGCAGAGCCGCTCTGGCAACGTGGCCCGTACTCGAGAAAGGGCACTTGCGCGCAGATTTTGACACGTTACTGGCCGACCCACAGCCGCGCAATACGTTAATTCAAAAGACTTCGGGCTCGACCGGGTCACCTGTCCGAGTGGCAATGACCTACCACGCCGACGCATGGGGATGGGCAGAAAAATACGCCGGTCGCCTGAGGTTCGGCATTCCAGTCGGTGCGTCCTCGCTGCGGCTGTCGCACGACAGCAGGCCGTTGCGGGATTCCCTGCTGGGACAGAAGTGTATACCTGCGTTCACGTCGGAGCAGATGGTTGACGAGGCGCTGGATTATCTGCGCCGCCACCGGCCGATGCTCGTAGAAGGCTCGCCTTCGGCATTGTTCTATCTCGCGCGCCGCTTTCGCGAAAAAGGCGTGCGCCGTCCTTTCGTGCCGTTTGCCCGCATCGGCGGTGAACAGCTCTACGGGTTTCAACGCACAGCGATCGAGTCCTGTATCGCCGAAACGGTTGTGAATTCCTACGCGTCCACCGAGACCGGCGCGCTCGCCTACTCGTGCAGGGAAGGTTCTTTGCACGTGTGTGCTGATCACGTTCATCTGGAGATTTTCAATGGGGATACTCCGGCGGAAATTGGTGAGTTCGGGGATATCGTCACAACCTCTCTGCGCAATACGGCCATGCCGTTGGTCAGATACCGGGTGGGCGACCGGGGCCGACTATCACCGCAGAATTGCCCGTGTGGCGTGCCCCAGGCCGTTCTCCTCGATTTGCAGGCGCGATCGGAAGACCAGTTTCAAACCGCCGACGGCGACGTTCGACACGGATCGGAGCTCGTCAGTCAGCTCGATGAGTTCTACGCCGATCCTGCAACGGATCCCGTTCGGCAGGTGCAGTTCGTGCAGAAGAACCGTGTCGAATGGGAAGTGCTCGTCGAGATTGCGCCGGCCCCCGCTGTGGATAATCATGCACTACCAACATTGCCGGCGATTGCCGACGGGCTGACCATAATCGTGCGGCGGACTTTCGGGCAGGAGTGCAGGGTGGAGATCCGATACGTCGAGGAAATTCCGCGAGTTAGCGGTAAGCTGCGTTACTACCGAGGGCCAGCGGCCTCCGACGGGTAGCTTCACCCGGTCGGATCTTGCGACTGCCTCAAGACGCGCAGGGCGGCACACGCGGCACCATAGCCGTTACCGACATTTACCGCGACGATGCCCGGCGCACAGCTTGCCAACGCCGAGTGCAGCGCGGTCGTGCCTGCATGCGCCGTCCCGTAACCCGTCGCGGTGGGAACGGCGATAACAACGCCTGCAACCAGTCCGCCAACGACACTGAACAGCGCACCGTCCATGCCCGCTACGACAATGACAGCCGGATACCTGTGAAGCTGATCCTGCCGTTCGAGGATCCGCCAGAGGCCGGCGACGCCGACATCGACGATGATGTCGGATTGCTGGCCATGAAATTCCAGCGTCCTCGACGCTTCACGCACAACCGGGAGATCCGAACTTCCTGCGGAAACGATTGCAATTCGTGCCGGTCCCGTGGAACTTGGGTGACGGCCGATGATCGCCGTCCTCGAGATTTCATCGAAATCCATCACGTCCCGACACTTCGGCGGCAATGCCTCAAACGCCGACAAACTCAAGCGTGTCAGGAGCAGGGGTTCGGAGCGCGAGACTCCGAGGTCGATGACATGCTCGACCTGGGAGGATGACTTGCCTTCACACAGCACGGCTTCGCTGAGGCCGATTCGTTTGTGGCGGTCATGGTCGAAAACGAATTCGTCGTGGCTCATGTGTCTCTCAGGAATGCACTGCCCATCTTGTATAAGCAAAATTCGATCCGGCGAACACGGCCGATATTCGCAACGTAGTCTTCGATTTCTCGCTTCAGATCTGCTTTCGTCCTGGCGCAG
>JAHEGH010000072.1:0-6708 GCA_024639825.1 Gammaproteobacteria bacterium | reverse complement strand
ACCGCGGGCGACACCGCATGGTACATCGTTGCTCCCTGTCCATGGCGGCGGTGCGCTGCGAACGCGAGCGTTATACTGTCCACACCACCGCTGACAGCAACCGAGACGTGTCCTATGTTGTCCAGCGCCTGGTCCAGGGCGGCGATCTTCTGTTGTACGTCCTGTCTCACGATTTCTTGGACAAGTACTCGTCCAGAGCACGCTCCTCGGTCTCTCGACGTCGCGCCTGGCGCTGACCATGATTGCCAGAGTCGCGAATGTCCTCGATTTCGGTTTTTGCCGAAACCTGGCCATCCGGGCGCCTGGCAAGCTTCACCGAAACGGAATCGGCGTTGTCGCCAGTAACAACCGTCTCCCGCTCTAACGTTGTCCGTTGCGCAACCGTCCATCGCACGCCCAGCGTCGTTGTCTGCTGGAGACACAACCTGATGACATTATCGACGGCATCACTTTTGCAAAGTACCTGCAGGTGAAAAACCATTCGGCCCTTTTTGCCGAAAGCCGGCATCTGCAACACATCAAGCACATTCTCGTCGGCACGCAGGCTATCGATGGCTACCGCAAGATCCTCGGCCGTTTGATCGTCTATTTCGAATTGTATGATGCCGATACGATCGCCGATCAGGGCTTCGGACAATTCCTCATAGAAAATCGTTCGCAATATGTTGCTGATACCGGGTAACGTACTCGTGCCGAAGCCGATACCGTTGCGCTCGAGTTTCATGGCAATTGGGAACTCGGTGACCGGATCGCCTAACTCCTGCCGCAAATAGCTCAATATCGCTGCGCCTGTCGGCGTGACACGTTCCCCGGCGATCCCGTCATCGAGCAAGCGGAATCCGCGCAAGAGCCGGGCGGTCGCAGGGGCTGGCACCGGCATCGGACCGTGCATGGTCCGGATGCGCCCGCTGCCCGTCGGGATCGGTCCGATCGACCACGAACAAAGGTGAAGCTTCCCAATGAGAAATGCGGCTCCGACGATATCTGCAATAGAGTCCTTCGCCCCTACCTCATGAAAGTGGATTTCTTCCGGCGTGACGCCATGCACTTCCGATTCGGCGTCGGCAAGTATCCGAAATATCGAGATGGCTCGCTCTGTCGATTCGCTGTCCAGAGGCGATTCGCGAAGAATTGACTCGATATCTTCCAGCGTCCTGTGTTGCTCGAGTTCGGAGTCGACGGGTTCGAGATTCGCGAAGCGTCGCCCCGAAAATACGTCGTCACGATGATCGGCCAGTGAGAAATCCGCGATACCCAGGTTTTCGCCCGCGGCGCGAATAGCCGCAATCGTATCGTTGAGCAACTCAGGCCACGCGTCCAGAATGGACGCGATGAACATGTCGCCCGCAATACCGCCCAGGGCATCCAACTGAATATGTGTGGCCACGTTTTGAAATCGGCGAGCGAAAGAAGCGCCGGTATTCTCCTATACCAAAACCGGGAAGATCAAGGCTGTTGCAACTGGCGTGATACTTCGTTTATGTAAACAATCGACACGTTAGTTTGATCGAGCTCATGGACTTTTGCAGGATCTAATGTAGCATTCTCTGGCTCGGAGCCATTCTCACAATTATGCTGGTTGCCTCAATGCCAGTCAGAACTATAGACAAAAAGAAAAGGTGCTCAACTTTTGATGAACTCGCCCGAATTGACAGATGCGGCCGGACTTCCCGGTGAATCCACGCGGAACGACTGTGCCGATGGCGAGAATTGGTTGAAATCGACTTTTCCTGTCCGGAACTCAAACGGTGTCTCGTGAGAATACTAACGCTTAGCTACGAGTATCCGCCACTGGGCGGCGGCGGCAGCAAGGTGGCTCAAGGCTTGTCGACCGAGTTTGTAAAGATGGGTCACCAGGTCGACATTATCACAATGGCCTATCGCGATTTGCCGCGTGAAGAGAACATAGGAGGGGTGCGCGTTCGACGTGTTCCCTGCATTCGAAGCAAGGTTGATGTGTCGCACCCGCACGAACTTGCCAGCTACATGATGCGCGCTGCGCCCGCGGCGTTGCGGCAGGGTTCAGAGGAGAATTACGACATCCTGCACTGTCACTTCATTTTACCGGACGGCCTGGCTGCACTCTGGCCGAGTTCGAGGCTGGGGATTCCCCTGGTCGTAACTGCGCATGGATCCGATGTGCCCGGCTACAATCCGGATCGCTTCAAGCTGCTGCATAAGCTTATTGCGCCGGCCTGGTCTTCCGTCGTCAAGCACATCGACAGGATTATCTGCCCGAGCCGCTACCTGGAGCAGCTCTTACTTGATCATCAGCCCGAAGCATCAACGACAGTAATTCCGAACGGATTCGATCTGACGAAGTTTACTGCGTCCCGGGATCGTCACCCGAGAATTCTCGTTGTTACTCGAATGCTCGAACGCAAGGGTGTGCAAGATGTGCTTCGGGCGGTCTCGGGCACAGACCTTGGTTTCGAGGTTGACATCGTCGGGACAGGCCCGTACCTCGACACGCTGGTTCAACTCGCCGATTCCCTCGAAGTAGACGTCAAGTTCCATGGCTGGCTCGACAATGACTCGGAGGAACTGAAAGATCTTTTCGAAACCTCTTCCATTTTCGTATTTCCATCGCATGCCGAGAACTTCCCACTCGTCCTCCTGGAGGCGATGGCGGCCGGCATGGCGGTCATAACGACAAATCAGACCGGTTGTGTTGAGGTCGTGGGTGACGCCGCGTTGTGCGTGGAAGCTGGTGATGAGCGCGGCATCCGAGACGCATTGATCGAGCTGACCGGAAATGATTCCCTGCGAGGGGAGCTGGGTGCTGCTGCGCGTCAGCGGGTCGAGAAACACTTCAGCTGGCAGACCGTCGCCAGGAAACACATCGATGTTTTCGAGACATTGCTGGAGGACCAATCCAGACCGGCGGCCGAGACCGGGCGGAGCAGAAGTTGAAGGTCTGCCTGATATCCAACCAGATCGCGGCCTGGGGCAAGATTGGCGGATTCGGAACGGCAACCCGTGCGCTCGGGGCCGGGCTTGCAAAACGAGGCATCGATGTATCGGCTGTCGTCGTCCGGCGGCCGGAAAGCGGCCAGAACAAGGTCGAGACGCTTGACGGTATTACTGTTTATGGTGCTGGGAGTTTCGAAACGCTTACGTCAGGCAAGATCTTTCGGCAGATCGACGCGGACATCTATCAGTCTCAGGAGCCAACCATCGCAAGTTATCTCGCGCAGCGCAGTATGCCCGACCGTGTCCACGTGGTGACATGCCGTGATCCGCGAGACTGGCACGAACACATGGTCGAGCTGAGGCACACCAACCTGAAGCGCCGCGTGATGTTTCCGGCCACGTGGTACTACGAAGCGAGCCCGTGGGTAAAGCGTTCGGTCCGGCAGGCAGACATCGTGCTGACGCCAGCCCCGACCGCCTTGACGCCCCGGATAAAGCGTCTCTATGGTGCAGAGGTCTCTCCTCGTTTCGTGCCGTACCCGGTGGACCTGCCGCCACGTGAGCCCGTCAAATCGGAAACACCAATGGCCCTGTTCGTTGGCCGATTCGACCACCGGAAGCGCATGGAGCGCTTTTTCGAGCTGGCCGAGAAATTTCCCGAGTGCAGTTTCGTCGCTGTTGGCGAGGCGCACGACAAGAGCTATGACGAGCATCTTCGGCACACTTACGGTCACCTTCCCAACCTCGAAATGCCGGGGTTCGTACCGCGTTTTGGCGAGCGGACCGTTGCGGATTACTACGAAAAAGCATGGGTCCTGGTCAATACGTCTGCCCGGGAAGGCCTGCCCTATACGTTCATGGAGGCCGGCGCCTACGGTGCCGCGCTACTGTCGGCGCTGGATCCGGAGGACTTCGCTACGAGATTTGGCTACTACGCAGCGAATGATGACTTCGAGGAAGGGCTGGCGTATTTGCTCAAAGACGACCTCTGGCAGACCAGGGGTGAGCTCGCGGCACAATTTATCGCCGAAACCTGGAACGAATCGAACTGCCTGGATGAGCACATCCGTATTTATGAGGATCTCTTGCGTGAGTCGCGCCGATAGGGAGGGCCTACCGGCGGTCCGCTACGGGAATTGCCGGTAGGTGCGGCCAAGTTGTTGAATTCTGGTCGAATCTGTGGAGGGACTCCGGTTTCTTGACAGCTTGTGCCGCCGTCCGTAAAGTGCCCGCCTCGAAGGGGCTATAGCTCAGCTGGGAGAGCGCTTGCATGGCATGCAAGAGGTCGGCGGTTCGATCCCGCCTAGCTCCACCAAGTTTTTCGACGGATCGTCCTGCGTCCCCATCGTCTAGAGGCCTAGGACACCGCCCTTTCACGGCGGTAACAGGGGTTCGAATCCCCTTGGGGACGCCATTATCTCCTATATCGTCCCCTTCGGAAGGTAGAGACTCCATGGCGAATTCTTGCCAGCCGTCGCCTGACGTCCGTCTGAGTATCAGATACTGGTTCGGCTGGGCGAGATCATGCTCAGGAGGTGCATTATTTCGATTGGAATTACACCAGGGGCCCATCCTGGTACAGGGCTTTCTTTCCTACCTGTCGGCATGTTGCAAGGAGGGAGCGTTCTCTGGGCCGTTACCTGTGCGGTGAGGCCACGCCGTATTATCTTTTTCATCCAGATGTGCCACGACGGGTGCACAGTTTGCTGCCGGCGGCGAAATTCATAGTTGTCCTGCGAAACCCGGTCGATCGGGCCTATTCGCACTATCAGCATTCCGTAGCGCGTGGTCATGAGACGTGCTCGTTCGAAGAGGCGGTTGACCGGGAACCGGAACGGCTGCATGGCGAGGAGGAAAAACTGCTCCGGGACGAGGCATACGTCAGCAAACCGCATATCCGACACTCCTACTTTTCGCGTGGCTGCTATGCAGACCAATTGCAGCGGTGGCTGGAGCATTACCCCCTGGAGTCGTTTGTCATAGTCAGGGCCGACGAACTCAGTGTGAATCCGCAACGTGTTTGCGACGCCATCACCGGGTTCCTGGATCTTCCGACGCAGGCGGTAAGAGCATCCAGGCGTCATAACGCCAACAAATACTCGGCTATGAGCAAATCGTTCAGGGCCGAACTGGCCAGGCGCTACCAGCAGCACAATCAGCGGTTATACGCACTGCTCGGACACGATCTCGGCTGGGATTGATCAATGTACGGTTTGGGATCTCGACGCGGTTGCTTCCTGCCATGTTCCACCACTGTGCACAGGCGCGGGCGAAGCGCGGCGATGATTTTCTCAAGGTTGGCGTCGTTTCAACAGTTCGGTTACTCTCTGACCAAGACTGGCCTCGACCGCCCGTTTCGCCGGCAAAGCCGGCCGGACGCAGGCGATCAGGTCATCGCGGAAGCTGTTGATCTCGATTCTTTGTGCCGTACTTATGTCTACACACTGCAGTTCGCGTGAAAAAATGTGACACAGTTCTCGTTACTGCAGGCAAACGATGTGACACAGTTCACGAGACTCTTGGCAAAGCAATCGGCTGATACGCGACTACTTTTGGCCCATAATCTTGTTAGCCCGCAATCTCGCGTACGGCTTGGACTAACCTTGAAGGGAGCTGACTTCGGTGACTTCACGTAAATTACTTGTATTCCTGGTTTCTATGATCTTTACACCAATGCAGGTGTCGGCGATGACATTTACGGATGTGCCGCCCACGTATTTCGCTTACTCATTCATAGAGACTTTCGCGGCTGCGGGCATAACTGGTGGGTGCACGCCAGAAGCGTACTGCCCGGATGATCCTGTTAGCCGCGCACAGATGGCAGTTTTTGTCGAACGCGGCATGAATGGTGGCGACTATTCGCCGCCACCAGCGACAGGCACGGTGTTCCTCGATGTCGCCGCCAATAGCTTCGCCGCGGCTTACATCGAGCAGTTCTTCGTCGACGGCATCACCGGTGGTTGCGGCGGTGGCAACTACTGCCCGGGCCGCTCGGTGACGCGGGCGGAAATGGCCGTATTCATATTACGCGCCATGTTTGGCTCTGGTTACCAACCGCCGAGCGCAACCGGTGAACTCTTTGCGGACGTGGCAGCGGGGGACTTCGCGGCCGCCTTCATTGAGCAGTTTTCCCGATTGGGCATCACCGGTGGTTGCGGTGGTGGCAACTATTGTCCGAATGATTTGGTGACGCGTGCCCAGATGGCCGTTTTCCTGGTCAGGGCATTCGAACTGGATGGACCCGACCGGGGGGTGGCTTACTGGAAGATGGAAGAAGGAACGGGGGCAACGACCGCGGATAGCGTAGGTAACAGTGACGGAACCCTGGTTGGCGCAACCTGGACCACAGGTGTTAGTGGTTCCGGGCTGGAATTCAACGGCACCAGTGACCATGTCGTCATCGACAACACACCCGACCTGGGGATCACGGGAACAGAAATTACGCTGATGGCCTGGATTTATCCCCACGACGCCAGCCTTTCCGTGGACCCGGCAGTACCTAGCGGTTCGAGGGTAATTTCGAAGCGGACCGATGCCGGCGGTGGGGACGTCTGGGGGATAAAGCTGGAAGATTACCGTCTATGTTTCAGGCTGGCCCCCCAAGAATCATGTCAGTATTCGGATCATGTGCTCGTGCTTAACGAATGGGTGCACGTCGCCATGGTTTATGACGGAGTCGATAAGCGTATATACGTCAATGGCGTTCTCGATGAATCGGGTCCGGAAGCCCAGACCACACCAATTGAAGCCTCATTGAGGCCGGTGATCCTGGGCATGCGCGAAGGGGAGGGGCGT
>JAHEGH010000023.1:7367-41910 GCA_024639825.1 Gammaproteobacteria bacterium | reverse complement strand
CGGCAGCCTTTGCAACGACGTGATCGACTGCGTGTAGAAGCGTTACGCGCCGATGCCTGGATACAGAAGCAGGATCCTTTGCGCGCTGTCCAACTGATGACGCAACGCGAAACCTGGGTGACTGATCGACGCGGTATTGAAGATAATCGCGCGCGGCTATGGCAGGGCCTGCTGGTCAGCCGTCCGCAGGTGTTGAGGTCCGCCGCCGAACAGAGCCTGGATCCCGTCGTGCGCGGCTGGCTGACGATTGGCTCGCTCGCAGCATCGACTGGCCAGCAGGGCGTGGGCTGGAATAACGGCGTAGTGCGCTGGCGCAACGAAAACCCAGACCATCCAGCCATCATGATCCTCGGCGATCTCGATTTGCCTGAACACCTGTTGCTCGAGTATCCGCGGCAAATCGCACTGCTTTTGCCACTGTCGGGACCCAACGCTTCGCTGGGTCGCACCATTCAAAATGGCTTCCTGGGCGCCTATTTTGCGACGGCGTCCGGTCTCGACGACCGACAGTCGGTCCGAATTTATGATGTGCTTGCCGAAGGGGGCGCCAGCGCCGCGTACGCCAGGGCCGTCGCTGACGGTGCCGAATTTGTCGTTGGCCCCTTGCTCAAATCCAATGTCACTGAACTGGCTAACGATATCCTGGTGCCCGTTCCTGTCCTGACACTGAATAATTTGTCAGACGATACGCTGGCACCGCCAGGCCTTTACCAATTCAGCCTGGCACCCGAAGACGAGGCAATGTCCGCCGCGCAACGCGCGCTCAATGATGGCCATGAACGAGGCGTCGCTCTGGTACCGAATAATGACTGGGGCCGTCGCCTGCTCACGAGTTTCGCGACCGAATTCGAGGGACTCGGCGGAACGCTGCTCGACTACCGCACTTACACACCCGGCAAGCAGGACTTCTCGAACGAAATCGAAAACCTGATGGGATTGACCGGCAGTGTGAATCGCTACCAGCGCCTGCGCGCAAACATCGGCGGTGCGCTGCAGTTCGATCCACGCCGCCGGCAGGACACGGAATTCATTTTCCTCGCAACCGACGCCGCCGCTGGCCGCTTGCTAAAGGCGCAGCTCAAGTTTCATTACTCGGGAGATATCCCCGTGTACTCGACATCGTCGGTCAATTCGTTCGACGGTCGCTCGAATGCCGACCTGAACGGCGTGATGTTTGCAGATACGCCATGGACCATTGATCCACAACCCTGGATCGAGCAGCTGCCTGCCCAGTTCGCTGAACACTGGCCAGAAGAAAGGCGCCGTACCCGTCTGCATGCAATGGGGTATGACGCATACAACCTGATTGCCTCGCTCTATGCCGCTCGCGGCGGCAACATGAATGAGCTCGAGGGAGCAACTGGCACGTTGTTCCTCGACGCCAACGGCCGCATCCACCGGCGGCTCGCGTGGGCTCAGTTCCAGCGCGGTGAAGCGATTGCCTTGCCCAGGCAGAACGACATCGGTGGCCCAATTCAGGACATCAGTGAGGATGGCCAGATCGTAAATCCCGATGCCGCAGACGACTCCCCTTGGGACGTGGGCCTAAAAGAACTCTAGGCGACCGCGCCGAAGAACAGGCCTTTCGTTTTCTAATCGACAGGGGTCTGCGCCCGGTCGCTCGAAACTTCCGTAGCCGGGGCGGCGAAATCGACCTGATCATGCTCGACGAAGGTTGCCTCGTGTTTGTCGAGGTCCGCTGCAGACGATCTGCGAGCTTTACCAAACCCGAGCTCACGGTTGATTATCGCAAGCAGCGCAAAATCATCCGCACGGCGGCACTTTTTGGCGCCCGGAATCGAGCATATTCGAATCACGTGATGCGTTTTGACGTAATTGCTGTTGCCGGCCAGGACCCACCGGACATCCAATGGATCCGGGACGCGTTCCGACCCAATGACTCTGCACTCTGAGCCCTGTTAGAATTCGGGTGGCCCACCCACCCGGAGATATCATGGATCCACTGACCCGAGTTCGCGATCACTTTGCTGAAAGCATCGCGACAAAACAGACATCCGCTGAGGTGCTCGCAGAGAGCATCGCGGCAGCCGGGCGCGTAATGAGCGACGCCCTGCTCTCGGATGGCAAGATACTGAGCTGCGGAAACGGCGGGTC
This sequence comes from Gammaproteobacteria bacterium, assembly GCA_024639825.1. Lineage (GTDB taxonomy): Bacteria > Pseudomonadota > Gammaproteobacteria > Steroidobacterales > Woeseiaceae > UBA1847. The sequence continues at coordinate 39,795 of JAHEGH010000023.1, read as the reverse complement.
GGCTGCCGATGCGCAACACTTTTCTTCGGAACTGCTGAATCGCTTTGAGATGGAGCGCCCCGGCCTGCCGGCCATGGCACTGACCACGGACGCATCGACAGTAACGTCGATCAGCAACGACTACTCCTACGAGGAGATTTTTTCCAAGCAGGTTCGCGCACTCGGCAAGCCGCGGGACGTCCTGCTCGGCATATCAACGTCGGGCAATTCCGAGAATGTCATCCGTGCTATTGCTGCGGCCCATGAGCGCGGCATGAAAGTTGTCGCACTTTCGGGTCGCGACGGCGGACGCATGGCGGACATATTTGCCGAAGGTGATGTAGAGATACGTGTTCCGGCTACACGCACGGCGCGAATCCAGGAGGTTCACCTGTTAGTGATTCACTGCCTGTGCGATTTGATTGACACCACCCTGCTCGGTTCGAACGCTTAAAATCTACGGTACCGGACACCTTATTTCGAGTCTAAAGGTACCGGACACCTTTAGACTCGAAATAAGGTGTCCGGTACCAATTACTTGACGATCGTCAGGTGCGGACGCGAGCGCGTCTCTTCAATTTCCTGATGCAACTCGGGTGGTTCGGATTGGTCCGCGTCGTGCGAGAAGATCATGCCCTGCCCGGTTTCGCGCGCGTAAATACCCAGCACCGATCGAATCGGCGCCCAGACGTCGAAGGGCACGCCACCGAAGCGCGCACGAAAGCTCACCGCATCGTTGGTCAGCTTGAGATTGTGCGCCGCGGTCTCGCTTATATTCAGGATGATCTTGCCATCCTTGATGTGTTCCTTGGGCACCGCAACGCCGTCGAACGAGGTGTCGACAACGATATGTGGCGTGTGTCCATTGTCATCCATCCACTCGTGCATGGCGCGAATCAAGTACGGACGTTTTGAGCGGCTGGGGTTGGTCATTTGCCGTAGCTTACCATCGGTTATTGCAGGCTGCGCGGGACCTAACATAACCCCGCCAGATTTCTACAGCCGCATTTCCTGTTCCAGTTCAGTCAGGCTCTGCTGGAAGGAGCGACGGGCAAACACGCGGTTCATATACGCATCGATCGCCTCGGAATCCGGGCCAAGGTCGACGCCATATCGCGGCAGGCGCCACAACAGCGGTGCGATCGTGCAATCCACGAGCGAGAACTCCTCGCTCAGGAAGTAGGGCCGCGCGCCAAACAACTCGGCGCTTTGCAGGATGCTCTCACGCAGCAGCTTACGGGCCTTGGTGCCCAGCTTGCCGTCGTTACTGTTCTCGGCTTCTTCGGCGATCGAGTACCAGTCGGTTTCGATACGGAACAACGCCAGCCGAAACTGCGCACGCGTTACCGGGTCCACCGGCATCAACGGCGGATGCGGGAAACGCTCGTCGAGATACTCGATAATGACACGCGAGTCGTACAACGTGAGATCACGATCAACCAGCGTTGGCACGCTGTGGTAAGGATTGAGATCCATTAGGTCCTCGGGCAGCTCGGGCCCGGGAATATTGGCGATTTCAATGTTGATGTTCTTTTCCGCCAGTACAAGGCGTGACCGGTGACTGTGAATATCAGTCGGCCGGGAGAAAAGCGTCATTACGGAACGTCTGTTCGCTACTACCGCCATTATTTAACATCCTTCCATATGGCTTTCTTAAGTTGTGCCGCAAGAATGTAGAAGAAGATCAGGAACATCAGTACCCAGACTCCCAGCTTGCGGCGATCGGAACGAATCGGCTCGGCGATGTAGGCCAGGAAATTCACCGTGTCACGAACAAAATCGTCATAGTCCTCTGCATCCATGCTTCCAGCGCTAAGCTCCTCGAAGCCTGCAAAGGTCTTTGTTACGGAACCGTCTTCGCTTTCATGCGTCTCGAATATGGCCGACTGGTAGCCCTGCAACTCCCACAATACGTGCGGCATACTCGTACCGGGCAACACAACGTTGTCGACGCCGGTCGGGCTGCCTTCCGCAAGGTAAAACCCTTTCAGGAAGTTATAGACGTAGTCTGCGCCTTTGGCGCGGGCCATGAGTGACAGGTCGGGCGGTGCCTTACCATACCAGACAGCCGCGTCCTCAGCCGGCATCGCCGCCTGAATCGTCTCGAACGTCTTCTCCGCGTTGAACATCAAATTATCGATGAGCTGCTCTTCGGACAGATCAAGGGCCTTGCCGATCGTATTGAAACGGACATATTTGGCTGAGTGACAGCCCGAGCAGTAATTCATGAAATTACGCGCCCCGCGCCGCAATGATGCCGCGTTGTCCTGCTCCAGGTTGGCCGGCTCGAGATGAACTTGACCACCCGCTGCCAAAGCCTGCGGCGCAACAAAGAACGCAGCGAGCGCGAGCACACTGGCAATTCCCGTAGATTTAATCATGGTAGACCACCCTGTCCGGTTCCGGCTTCGTCTTGTCCATGGCCGTATAGAATGGCATGAGCAGGAAGAACGCGAAGTAGAGCACCGAGAAAATACGCGCCAGCAGGACGTACGTCGGAGTAGCTGCCTGCAAGCCCAGCCATCCCAGCGTGACGAACGTGATAACGAAGACCGTCAATGCTGTCTTGTACATCCAGCCGCGGTAGCGGATTGACCGCACACGGCAACGATCGAGCCACGGCAGGAATACCGGCAACACGACCGCCATCGCGAACAGTATGAAGCCCCAGAGCTTGTCCGGAACCGCCCGCAGAATTGCGTAGTACGGTGTGTAGTACCAGACCGGCGCAATGTGTTCCGGCGTCGCGGTCATATTCGCCGGTTCGAAGTTTGCATGCTCAAGGAACATGCCGCCCATATCCGGCGCGAAGAACACGACAGCCGAGAAGATCATCAGGAAGACAATTATGCCTACCAAATCTTTGGACGTGTGGTACGGATGGAAAGCGACGCCATCCAGCGGCTTGCCGTTCTCATCCTTGTGTTTCTTGATATCAATACCGTCGGGGTTGTTCGAGCCAACCTCATGCAACGCCACGATATGGACGAAAATGAGGCCAATCAGCGCCAGCGGCAACACAATGACATGCAGTGCGAAAAAGCGATTCAGCGTGATATCGGAAATCGAGTAGTCACCGCGGATAATCTCGACAAGCCCGTCACCAACCACCGGTATCGCACCAAACAGCGAGATGATCACCTGCGCGCCCCAGTAGGACATCTGTCCCCACGGCAACAGGTAGCCCGCGAAGCCTTCAGCCATGAGTACGAAGAAGATCATCATGCCGATCAGCCAGATCAGCTCGCGCGGCTTCTTGTAGGAGCCGTAGAGCATGGCGCGGAACATGTGCAGGTACACGACGATGAAGAAGAATGACGCGCCGGTCGAATGCATGTAACGAATGAGCCAGCCCCACTCGACGTCGCGCATGATGTACTCGACCGAGGCAAAGGCTTCTGCCGCCGCCGGCTTGTAATTCATCGTCAGAAAAATACCGGTGAGCAGCTGGATGACGAGAACGACCATCGCCAGCACGCCAAATACAAACCACCAGTTAAAGCTCTTTGCCGCGTAGTACTCGGTGACGTGATACTTCAGAGTAGACGTCATCGGGAAGCGATCATCGATCCACTTCATCAAGCCGCCCTGCGGCTTGCCAACTTCTGCTTCGATTCTGGCCATTACGCTGCTCCTGAGTCCTGGCCGATCAAAATCAGGTCGTCCCTGACATATCGGTGCGGCGGAACCCGCAGGTTGGTCGGTGCCGGAACACCCTTGAATACACGTCCTGCCAGATCGAACTTCGAACCGTGGCAGGGACAGAAGAAACCGCCTCCCCAGCCCTCAGCAGGACGCACCTCGAAATCCTCGAGCGGCGCACACCCAAGGTGGGTGCACGAGCCTTCAACGATAAGGAACTCAGGCTTCAACGAGCGCGTCGCATTCACTGCGTAGTCGGGCTGCTGCTCGACGACTTCGGAATTCGGGTCACGAAGCTCGCCTGCAACAGTCGGCAGGCTGGCCAGCATTGCGTCGGTACGACGCAAAACAAACACGAGCCGGCCGCGCCAAAGAACGCGAACCATTTCGCCCGGCTGCATCGAACCCAGCGGCACCTCAACCGGAGCACCGAGCGCCTGGGCGCGGGCACTGGGCTTCAGTGACGAGATAAACGGAATTGCGACCATACCAGCGCCTACGGCTCCGGTTGCTAAGGTTGCAACGGTCAGAAAATGACGCCTATTGCGATCAAGGTCGTCTTCGGTCATCAGGCACTCCCATAAGCCGCTCTGTGCGGCGGCCCCTAATTCAGCGCTTTTTTGCTTTGTATCGAAATTGGTAGATTTGCAGCAAACCCGGTTTGCCGTCAGGATGACGGATGCCCCGGACCTAGGTGCGGAACCACGGCGCATTATACACTTGGCTAATCGAAATTGGCTAGGTGCTAAGAAAGGACATTTGAGAGTTTCCAGGACTTCGCTTGGCCAATTTAAAGTCAGCTCTTGTCTTTGTTTTGCAGTCGATTGTCGTCGGATTGGCAGTCGCGTTTCTCGTCGTGCTCGTGCGTCCGGACCTGATGCCCGGCATCGGCGCAGAAAATGTCGGGCCCGCGAGCTACGCTGACGCCGTCAGCCAGAGCGCGCCGTCGGTCGCAAATATCTACACCAAACGGCTCATCCAGGAAAACGGTACCGCCACCGCACGACCCCGATTTCGGGTCGACACAGCCTTCGCGTCCGCCGTCATCATCGATGAGGACGGGTATCTGGTCACGAATTACCACGTTTTCCAGGACGAACCAACGGAGATTCGTGTTCAGTTCAGTGATGGCCGTATCGCCGAACCGGTAATCGTCGGACTGGACGCGGAGACCGATCTGGCTCTTCTCAAGGTCAACCTGCCCGGTCTCCAGCCGATCAAGCTCGCCAAATCTGACGAATTGCGAATTGGTGATGTGGTTTTGGCCATAGGCAACCCCTATGGGCTATCGACCTCCGTTACCCAGGGTATCGTCAGCGCCACGGGTCGCAATCTCTATCAGCTGGTGACCTTCGCAAACTTCATCCAGACGGACGCGGCCATTAACGCCGGTAATTCTGGAGGTGCCCTCATCAACAGCCTCGGCGAACTCGTCGGCATCAATGCGGCGGTGCTGGCGCAGGACACCGGCACAGAAGGTATTGGTTTCGCAATTCCGGTCGATCTCGTGCGCGGCGTCGTTGAACAGATCAAGCTCAACGGTCGCGTAATTCGCGGCTATATGGGGCTGCTGCCGGACGACCTGACAGACGCCGAACGACTCGCCCTGGGTATCGAGAACCAGACCGGAATCATGCTCATGGAAGTCTATGAGAACGGACCGGCCGCCGCCGCCAATCTGCGTGCGGGGGACATCATCCTCGAAATTAATGGCGAGCCCGTCTACTCGCAACGCCAGGCGTTACTGATTTCCGCCAGCACGGCGCCAGGCGATACGGTCGAAGTACTCGGAATTCGCGACAATGTCAGGTTCCGGACAACCATCACGGCCGGAGAACGTCCTCAGGGGCTAGACAACGCGCCGGATTGACGCGCCGAGCTGCCGTAGCTTCTCTTCAATGCGCTCGTAGCCGCGATCGACGTGGTAGATCCTGTCGACGATAGTCTCACCCTCAGCCGCCAGGCCAGCCAGTACCAGCCCGGCTGAAGCACGCAGGTCTGTCGCCATCACAGGCGCTGCCGTGAGCGTATCGACTCCCGTGCAAATCGCTGTATGGCCTTCGAGCTGAATGTCCGCTCCCATACGCTGCATCTCGAGCACATGCTGGAACCGATTCTCGAATATGGTCTCCGTAATCGTGCCCACACCTTCAGCCACGGCATTCATAGCGCAAAATTGCGCCTGCATATCCGTTGGAAACGCAGGATACGGGGCCGTCCGCACGTCGATCGCCCGCGGACGCTTGCCCCGCATATCAATCTCGATCCAGTCGTCGCCGGTCTCGATTTTTGCGCCAGCCTCGGACAACTTGATCAGGACCGCCTCGAGCGTTTCGGGGGCGGTGTTCACGGCACGAATGTGCCCACCCGTCATGGCGGCCGCGACGAGGTACGTGCCCGTCTCGATTCGATCCGGCAGGACCGGGTAGGTTGTGCCGCCGAGACGATCGACGCCTTGCACGACGATCGTGCTGCTACCCGCGCCTTCGATTTTTGCGCCCATCCCGATCAGGAAATTAGCGAGATCCGTCACTTCAGGTTCCCGTGCTGCATTCTCGAGCACGGTTTCGCCATCTGCGAGCACCGCGGCCATGAGCAGGTTCTCGGTGCCGGTGACGGTCACCGTATCGAATACGATGTGCGCGCCCTTGAGCCGGTCCGCGCGCGCCTTGATAAAGCCTTTTTCAACGACAACATCCGCGCCCATGGCCTGCAATCCGGCGACATGGAGGTTCACGGGGCGGGCACCGATCGCGCAACCGCCGGGCAGCGACACATCCGCCTCGCCGAATCTCGCGACCAGCGGCCCGAGCACGAGTATGGAAGCGCGCATCGTCTTGACGAGTTCGTACGGTGCCTGCGGGCTATCGACATTACTCGCGTCAATCTCTACCCCCGCCTTGTCGTCCACCGTGACTTGCACGCCCATCATCTGCAGGAGCGAGAGCATGGTCGTCACATCCTTGAGGTGCGGCACATTGCTGATCGTGACGGCTTCCGTGGCCAGCAAAGTGCCCGCAAGGATTGGCAGGGCCGAATTCTTGGCGCCGGAAATGGTTACCGTGCCAGACAACCGGGTTCCGCCCGTAATCGCCAGTTTGTCCATGGCTCAGGCGCCCCCGCCTGCGGCCCGCCATTCGTCCGGTGTGAGAGCCTTAATCGATAGTGCATGAATCTCATTACCCACGAGCGAACCCAGGCACTTGTACACCAGCTGATGCCGTGCCAGCGGGCGCTTGCCTGCGAACTCCTCGGCCACGACGAGTGCTTCGAAATGCGTATTATCGCCGCTCATAACCTTGACGAGGGCGTCCTCGAATCCGGTCTTTATCATCTGTTCAATTTCAGAAGGGTCCATGCCAGGCAGGTCCAGGTAGTTCCAACGGCGCGCAGTGTAACCGGAAATTGATCGACGTCCCAACGATGAACGCCGATTTGTGTATCATATCCGGCCGATCGGCCAACTAACGTTTATGCTCGCCAACCTCACTCTTGTAGTCGCAGGCCTGATACTCCTTATCTGGGGGGCGGATCGCTTCGTGCATGGAGCTGCGGCAACCGCGCGTAATCTTGGGGTAGCCCCCCTGCTCATTGGCCTTACCGTGGTTGCCCTGGCGACCTCCGCCCCGGAGATCCTGGTTTCGGTGGTCGCAGCGATCGACGACCAGCCCGGGCTCGCGTACGGCAATGCCATCGGCTCGAATATCGTCAATATCGGCCTCGTGCTGGGCCTGACCTCGATGATCCGGCCGATCAAACTCGAGTCGGCCACCCTGCGACGCGAGATGCCTGCCTTGCTGGCCGTGTCCCTGCTGACCGTATCGCTGTTCCTCGATACCTATCTCAGCCAGATCGACGGCATCGTCATGCTAACCGGCCTGGTTATTGTCATGGTCTGGCTGACGCGACTGGGCATGCGGTCGGCAGTCAACGACCCGATCAAGATCGACTATGAGGCGGAAATCCCGAGTGATGTCACCATGCCAATGGCCATGGTCTGGCTCAGTATTGGGCTCGCCATTCTCCTGGTCGGCGCCAAGATCCTCGTTTACGGCGCCGTTGGAATCGCGGAAATGCTGGGTGTTTCCGAGGTGGTAATTGGCGTCACTATCGTGGCCTTTGGCACCAGCCTGCCCGAACTGGCTGTGTCGCTGGCCAGTGCGCTCAAGGGCGAATACGGCCTCGCCATCGGTAACATCGTTGGCTCAAATATCTTCAACCTGCTCGCCGTCATCGGCGTTGCGGCCACTATTGCGCCGTCCGCCCTGGCACCTTCGGTTCTGAGCCTGCACATTTTCGTGATGGTTGCGTTCACGCTGGTGTTGTTCGCCATGACCTACGACTACGATGGCAAATCCGAACTTTCGCGACTTGAAGGCGCGGCCCTATTGATCGCCTACCTGGCCTACGACGGCTACGTGATCTCTCAGAACATTTAGAACCGGCCTCGGTTAGAATAAGACGATTCCAAATCGGTTGAGGGTATGAGTTGCCTGACACGCTGACAAAGGACGAGTTGCTCGCGCTGGCTGCCAACGTTCTCGACATTGAAGCGCGCGCCGTGGACGCCCTTAAAACCCGCCTCGACGACAGCTTCGTTGCTGCCTGCGAACTCTGTATGGCCACCCCGGGGCGCGTTGTCGTCACTGGCATGGGCAAGTCCGGGCATGTGAGCAACAAGATCGCAGCAACGCTCGCATCGACTGGCACACCCGCGTTTTTCATGCACCCGGCCGAAGCAAGTCATGGCGACCTTGGCATGATCACGAGTCAGGACCTGCTGCTTGCCATTTCCTATTCGGGCGAAACGGCCGAAGTGGTGACGATCCTGCCCGTGGTAAAGCGCATGGGCGCAAAACTGATATCGATGACCGGCAACCCGAAATCCACCATGGGTCAGGCCGCTGATGTGCATCTCGACATCAGCGTCGAGGAAGAGGCGTGCCCGCTCAAGCTCGCGCCGACCGCCAGCACCACAGCGACACTGGCTATGGGCGATGCGCTGGCTGTTGCATTGCTCGAAAAGCGCGGGTTTACGGCCGAGGACTTCGCGCGCTCCCACCCAAGCGGCAGCCTGGGCAAGCGCCTGCTTCTCCGGGTCTCTGATGTCATGCGGACCGGTGATCGCATTCCGGCCGTAAACGCCAGCGTGACTCTGCGCGACGCCCTGCTCGAAATGACCGACAAGGGGCTCGGCATGACCGCCATCATTGACGAAAAGAACACGATTCTGGGCATTTACACGGACGGCGACCTGCGCCGGACACTCGACACTGGTTCGGATATTCGCACCACCACGATCCGCGAGGTCATGCATGCGAACTGCAAGACCACATCGGCCGATGTCCTGGCCGCCGAAGCGTTGCACCTGCTGGAAGAAAACAAGATCACATCACTGCTCGTGGCTGACGACAATGGCAAGCTTGTTGGCGCGCTGAATATTCACGACCTGTTCCGCGAGGGTCTGATGTGAGCGGCGGTCTCAACAATCTGCACAAGATTCGGCTCATTGCCTTCGATATCGACGGCGTATTTACCGATGGCCGCTTCTACCTGTCCGACGACGGCGTCGAGACCAAGGCTTTTCACACACAGGATGGCTACGGCGTGCGCCGCCTGCTTGATGCCGGCATGGCTGTCAGCGTCATCAGTGGGCGTAACTCAGGGGCCGTTGAGAAGCGCATGGCCGAGCTCGGCGTCCAGCACGTAGTTCTTGGCTGCAAGGACAAGGTCGCCGCGATGAACAAGCTGGCGACTGCGCTGAATATTTCCATCGCTGAGTGCGCCTACGTCGGCGACGACCTGCCCGATCTGCCCTTGCTGGAACACGTTGGCTTCTCAGTCGCCGTCGCGAATGCAGTGCCGGCGTTGCAGGAGTATTGCGACTATGTCACGACAAAATCCGGAGGCTTCGGCGCGGTCCGCGAGATCTGTGACCTGCTGGTCGCGGCAGCGGACCGCGATAGCTGATGAGCCCGCGCACGATCACCTTGCTTGTCGTCCTTACCGCCGCCGCGCTTGCCAGTTGGTACCTCGCACGCAACAACCGTCCTGCCGAGATCGATGAGCGACCTTCTGACACGACGCATCGCGGTTACTATCTGAAATCGGCCCGCATCCTGGGAACCGGAGAAGATGGCAGCCTGTTGTATGAAATTGAAGCGGCATATGCGGAGCAGGAGGCGAAGGACAGGATAGAATTCACCGAAGTGCGCATTCGTTATTCTCCGCAATCCGATGTGCCATGGGTTGTGCATGCGGATGAGGCGACGTTGCGCGAAGGCAGCCCGCGCATCGCGCTTCGCGGACATGTACGCGCGCTCGGCAACAGCGGCGACGACGAGAACGAGACCGAGATTCGCACCCAGTACCTGGAATTTGACCCCGAGCGCTTCGTCGCAGAGACCGAGGAACGCGTACAAATTCGCATAGGTGCACGCAGCCTTACAGCGACGGGCATGCTAGCATCGCTAAACGAGAACAAAGTTGAACTGAAATCCAACGTCCGAGGCAAAATCGCTCCCTAGGATGAATACCCAAAGAATCAAAACTCCCTTCTGGTTGTGCGCTGTTGTGCTGCTTGCAACGCCGTTGTTGGCGAATGCGCAGGTCAACGATCTCGATATGCGACTGCCGATGGATATCAATGCCGACAACACCTCGATTGACGGCAAGAACTCGATGATTATCTTCAGTGGCCTGACTCTGACCCAGGGAAACGTGAGTATCCAGGCAGACGAGGGTCGTGCGACCCGCATGGAGCTCGAAGATGCGTCATGGAACTTCACCGGCAACGTCATCATCAAGATCGGGGCCGGTCATATCGAATGTGACACCGCTGAACTCCTGTTTGATGATTTTCGCCTCAGGCAGGCCATCGTGACCGGAACACCGGCGATGTATGACTTGCAGCGGCCGGGTACCGAAGACATCACCCATGCCGAAGCCGGCCGGCTTGATTACGACGTCGACGCGGGTGTGATCGAATTCTCCGAACAGGCGACCATCACTGAGGGCGGCAACCAGATATCGTCCCACATGCTCGTGTACAACATCATCGAACAAACTATTAATGCTGATTCGACAGGCGCGAACGACGATCGCGTACGGATTACCTACACGCCGGCCAATGGTATCGAATCGCAAGGTGCTGATAGCGACACGACGGAACCTGAAGACGAGAATCAATGAGCATTCTCAGCGTTCAGGACATCTCCAAGAGCTACAAGCTTCGTAAGGTCGTCAAGGAACTCTCCCTGGAGATCAAGAGCGGCCAGGTGGTCGGCCTGCTCGGCCCCAACGGGGCCGGCAAGACCACGGCGTTCTACATGATCGTCGGTCTTATCGCGGCAGACAGCGGCAAGATTTTCCTGGACGGCAAGGATCTCACCGCACTGCCAATGCATCGCCGCGCCAAACTCGGCGTGGGCTACCTGCCCCAGGAAGCTTCGATTTTTCGCAAACTGACCGTCGAACAAAATATCCTTGCGATTCTTGAGAACAGGGACGATCTGGATCGTGCTGGCCGCGAGAAAGAACTCGAAAACCTGCTGGATGAGTTGCACGTCGGTCATGTGCGCACGAGTCTCGGCATCAGCCTCTCGGGTGGCGAACGTCGGCGTGTGGAAATCGCGCGGGCGCTGGCGGCCGATCCGCTGTTCGTCCTCCTCGACGAGCCGTTTGCGGGTGTTGATCCGATTTCAGTTCTTGATATCCAGCGCATCATCCGGCACCTGTGTGAGCGCGGTATCGGGGTGCTAATCACCGATCACAACGTTCGGGAAACCTTGGGAATCTGCGGGCACGCCTATATTCTCAGCGACGGCAGCCTGATTGCGGCGGGACCGCCCGAGTCCATTCTGGAAAATCATCACGTTCGAGAAGTGTATCTCGGACAGGAGTTCAAGCTCTGAGGCAGACTAAATACAAACAAGCCTTGTGCGCCTGCTTTTCGCCCATAGAGTACACCTGAGAATGCTTAAACCTTCGCTGCAGCTAAAACTCGGTCAGACGCTGACCATGACGCCGCAATTACAGCAGGCCATTCGCTTGCTGCAGCTCCCAGTGCTTGACCTCAATGCCCAGATCCAGGAAGCCCTGGAAGAAAACATCATGCTTGAGATGGAGGATCTTCCAGACGTCCCGAGTACGAGCGCGGACACGACGGCAGAAGTCGAAACCATCAAGGCTGACGAGCTTTGGGAAGCGCGCTCAAACGAGCGCATCCAGGACGGTGGCTGGAACGGCGAGGGTCGGCCCATCACCGAGTTCGCCGACGAATCCGGCCAGTCGCTGCGCGACCACCTCTTGTGGCAGCTCGAGATGGAGCATTTCACGCCGCGGGAGGTTGTGATCGGTGAAGCCATCGTGGATTCGATCAACGACGACGGCTACCTGGAGGCCGATATCGAGGAGATCCTCGCCAGCCTCGACGAGGAGCCACCCGCCACCGAGCGCGAAGTGGAAAAAACCCTCGTCAAGATCCAGCGCCTCGACCCAATCGGTGTGGGCGCACGCGACCTGTCCGAAAGTATCGTCCTGCAACTCAGCCAGCTTGACTGGGAAACACCGGGTCTGCAGCTCGCAATCGAGATCGCGGGTGATCATCTCGACCTCGTGGCAACGCGCGATTACGGCGAACTGCGACGCAGCCTCCGCACCAGCGAAGATAACCTGCACGACGCGCTCGCACTTATCCGTGGCTGCAATCCGAGACCCGGAACAGCGGTTAGCCCGGCAGCGGCTGAATACGTTATTCCGGATGTCTTCGTACGCAAGATCGATAACCACTGGCAGGTCGAAATCAGTCCAACCGGCGTACCGCGCCTGTCGGTCAATCAGCAGTACGCAAAGCTGCTGCGCGGCAGCGGCGAGCACGCGGTGCTGAAATCACAGCTGCAGGAGGCCCGCTGGCTGATCCGCAGCCTCGAAATTCGCAACGAGACGCTGCTCAAGGTCGCGACCAGCATCGTCACGCGCCAGACCGATTTTCTCGAACATGGCGACGAAGCCATGAAGCCCATGGTGCTGCGCGACATCGCGGACGAGATCGGCATGCATGAGTCAACCATTTCACGTGTAACGACCAGCAAGTACATGCACACGCCCCGTGGCGTCTTTGAATTCAAGTATTTCTTTTCCTCGCATCTGGCATCCGCCAGTGGCGAAGACCAGTCCTCGACCTCGGTTCGCGCGAAAATTCGCAAACTGATCAGTGGCGAGAACCCGGCCAAGCCACTCAGTGACAGCAAGATCACCAACTTACTGAAAAATGACGGTATTTCGGTTGCGAGAAGGACGGTCGCGAAGTACCGTGAAGCTATGAACATTCCGTCGTCAAGCGAACGCAGGATTCGCGAGGCACGGTGAAACCGTAGGTAAGAAACACTACATGAAGGAGGACCCCCGGACTGTTATCCTGAACCCGCAGGTAAATCAAAAATATGGGAGACCATTATGCAATTGAATGTTTCAGGCCATCATGTCGAGGTAACTGAATCAATGAGAGAATATGTCGGTGCAAAGGTAGACAAGATTGGCCGACATTTTGACATCGTGTCTGACGTCCAATGTATCCTGACCGTCGAGAAGCTCAGGCATAAAGCCGAAGCCACCGCCAGCGTCAACGGCGGCACTATCTACTGCGATCACATCGAAGAAGATATGTATGCCGCGATCGACGGGCTGGTTGACAAACTCGAACGGCGAGTTCGCAAGTACAAGGAAAAACTTGTCGATCACCACGCAAGAGATAAACACAAAGAACGATACGCCTGATCGAGCAATCCCGGCGCGGTCCAGTCGGGCCGCGCCGGTCGATCCCAGGTAAATCCCAACTCCTATGTCCCTTCAAGAAATCATCAAGCCCGACGGCGTGCTGTGCAACGCCACCGCACGCAGCAAGAAGCATTGCCTCGAAATATTGAGCGAGCTGCTGGTCCGCAATATTCCGGATATCGCCAGCGACGATATTTTCGAATGCCTGATCGGTCGCGAGCGGCTCGGCTGTACGGGCCTCGACAAGGGTGCCGCCTTCCCACACTGCCGCATCAAGGGCATTGAAGAGAGCGTCGCCGTTCTCATCAAGCTGTCCGAACCTGTCGACTTCGAGTCATCTGACGGGGAGCCTGTCGACCTCGTCGTCGGCATGATTGTTCCGGAAGAGGTTGACGACCAGCATCGTCAAGATGTGAATCTGATCACGGAGTTACTGGCCGATGAGGGACTGCGCGCAAGCTTGCGCGAGATGAACAGCAGCAAGGACCTTTACAACACGCTGATTAACAGCGCAGAGAAGACATGCCAGGCGAACTGCGCCTGATTATCGTCAGCGGGCTGTCCGGTTCGGGCAAGTCCGTGGCGCTCCATGTCCTCGAAGACCTCGGTTACTACTGCATAGACAATTTGCCAGCGGGACTCCTGCTTGCGGCCGTGGACGAGGTACGACGTTACGGCGGCGATTCACCGCAGCACCTCGCATTAGGGTTCGATGCGAGAAACCGCGCGGAAAACCTCAATGCACTGCCGGACCTGTTGCGCGAGCTGCGCAAGCAGAACGTCAAGACGGACATCATATTCCTGCACGCCAGCGAGGAGATTCTGCTGAAGCGCTATGGCGAATCCCGGCGTCGTCACCCACTCGCCAACCAGGGCATGCAATTGCGTGCGGCCATCGCCTCTGAACGTGCGGTGCTGTCCGATATGCAGGTGTCGGCCGACCTGATTATCGATACTTCGCAGTCCAGCATTTACGAGCTCGCCGATATTATTCGGTCGCGTGTCGATCGGCGCGAATCGGAGTCCTTGTCGATACTCATCGAAAGCTTCGGCTTCAAGTACGGCATTCCTGCCGACGCGGACTTCGTGTTTGACGTGCGCAGCCTGCCAAACCCGTACTGGACGATGAAGCTACGCGGCCTCACGGGCCTCGATGAAGAAGTGCAGCAGTTTCTCGACGAGCAGGAGACGTTCGGAGAGATGTTCGAGGATGTTCTTCAGTTTCTGCGCCGTTGGGCGCCGCATTACAAGCGTGCCAAACGCGGCTACCTTACCGTTGCTATCGGCTGCACCGGTGGCCAGCACCGATCTGTCTACATGACCGAAAAACTCGCAGCCGCATTGCGAGAGCATCATGAACCGATTCTGACGCGCCACAACAGTCTCCCCGAGCATCGTCTCCGCCCGGACTAAGCTGCTAAACTCCGCGTCCATGGAAGCGAGAGAACACACCAAAGCCAACGTCGAACTCCTCAGGGAGAAACTCGACAGTGGCCGCATGCGGTCTGCACGCATCATGGTGAACAGCCTGCACCCGTCCGAGGTCGCACGCCTGCTCGAATCGCTGCCGCTCAAGGACCGTGCCGTCCTGTGGGAGATGGTCGATCACGACCTTGAGGGCGACGTCCTGGTTGAGGTCGCAGAGGAAGTTCGGGACGGCCTGCTCGAGGGCATGGGCACTCAGGAGCTTATTGCGGCCACCGAAGGCATGGAGATCGACGATCTTGCCGACCTGCTTGCGGACCTCCCGGAAGCCGTAACGCAGGAAGTTCTGCAGTCGCTCGACAAGCAGGACCATGAGCGTCTGCAGCAGGTGCTTGCCTACGACGAGGAAAGCGCGGGCGGCATGATGAATATCGACGTCGTGACCGTTCGTCCCGACGTGACGCTCGAAGTTGTTGCGCGCTACCTGCGTGTCGTCGGTGAGATTGCCGACGGCACTGATTCGGTTTTCGTGGTCAGCCGCGACAACACCTATATTGGTTCACTTTTTCTGTCGCGCCTCCTGACGCACGACCCGGAGGAAATGGTTGCAAGCGTCATGTCGACGGACCTGATGCCCATTCCCGCGCACACGCCATCGAACCAGGTTGTCTGGGAATTTGAGAATCGCGACCTGTTGTCTGCACCAGTCATTGACGACGATTACCGGGTCCTGGGGCGAATCACCGTAGATGATGTCGTCGACGTGATTCGTGACGAGGCGGAACACGCCCTTATGGGCGCTGTGGGCCTCGACGAAGAGGACGATATGTTCGCGCCGGTGGTCAAGAGCGCCACGCGCAGGGCGTTATGGCTGGGCGTAAATCTCGGCACAGCATTCCTGGCCGCGGCGGTGGTCGATCAGTTCAAGACCACACTCGATGCCATCGTGCTGCTAGCCGTGCTCATGCCAATCGTGCCGAGCATGGGCGGCGTCGCCGGTACTCAGTCACTCGTGATCATCACGCGTGCCATAGCACTCGGTCAGATCAATTCAGCTAACGCGAGGGGCATTCTAAGGAAAGAACTACTTGTCGGTGTGCTGAATGGACTTGGCTGGGCGACCATTGTCTCGCTGTTTACTTACTTGTGGATAGGCGACTGGCGCATCGGCGGCATACTCGGCTGCGCGATGATCATCAACATGTTTGTTGCGGCTGGTTCAGGCTACTTCATTCCGGTCACGTTAAAACGCCTGAAGGTAGATCCGGCACTGGCGGGTGGCGTGGTTCTTACCACCGTTACGGACGTCGTCGGGTACATGGCCTTCCTGGGACTCGCTGCGATTTTCCTCATGTAAACGCACTGAGGTCTTTCTTGATCCAGCTCGGCGCAAACAGTCGCGGCACAGCGTCGCCATTGACGAAATCCAGCAGCTCATCCTTCACCTTCATCGCGTCCCTGTAACCGAGCGCAATAAGTTCGCGCGTATAGGCCTGCTCGAACAACAGGAAGCTCAGCAGACGATTTTCGCCCGGGTTATTGCCGCCGACGCCACGCAGCAACGCACGAATGGCGAATGGAAGTTCCTGCCGGTACTTGTGAGCAATTAAACGCAAGTCTTCACTTGGCACGATCAGCATCGTGTCGATCGGACGCAGTGGCCCTCTGCTACTCCGCCTGTCCCCTTCGGCTGGCGCTGCATCGAGCATCTCGTTGATGCGGGTGATGCGCTCAAGATCGGAGTACAAACCATCCATAAACAGCGTATCGAGCATGTAGCCGGCAATCTGGGCAAAGCTCGGTGGTTCACCCGGTGAATCCGGGATCTCCTCGCCGGTTTCATCGCGAATACCAATGATGAGAATACGGTCTGCGCCAAGGTGGACTGCCGGGCTGAGCGGTGTGGCCTGCCGCATCGCACCGTCGCCAAAATACTCATTACCGATAAGAACGGGGGGAAACACCACGGGTACCGCAATCGACGCCATGAGATGATCGAGATGCAAGTCGATTTGCTTGCCCAGTCGCCGCGTGCGATCCCACCCCTCGAGCTCCGGACAGGCTTCGAAGAAGGTCGTCGATCGCGCCGACGCGTAGCCAGCCGCGGTCACCGCGACAGCGTCGAGGTGCCCTGCCTCTATACCGTCGCGGATTCGAGGGAAGTGCACATTGTCACTCAGCAAGGCACGCAGCGGTGCATTGTCGAGCAGAGACTTTGGCGTGCCGACCAGCCAGCCGCCGAGGACAAGTGAGGCCATCCAGTGCAGGCTGCTCTTGAGCATCGTCAAATGGTCAGTCTTGTATACATGGTGGCAACGGAAATGACTCCAGACGCGTTCGAGCTCGGCGACGGCGGCACGAAAATTCCGGGCACGTGATGCGAGGACCACTGAGTTGACCGCGCCGGCAGACGTCCCGCTGATAACGGAGAACGGATTGGGGCGACCGCGACGCGGCAACTCGGCCAGCGCCTTGAGTACCCCAACCTGGAACGCCCCGCGGGCGCCACCGCCCGGCATCACCAGGGCAGTTTTGAGTTTATTGGGAGTCCCGTTCATACCTTCATAGCAAAGAGATCCATCGTCATAGGTGAGATCGTATTATAATGCGCGCTCTAAAAACGGACCCGTATCATGAAGCGAAACATTACCGTCACCACAGTTGCCGTCGCGTTAACGGCCCTCATCGCCGGTTTCACGTCGATTGGCATGGCCAACGACCAGGTCACGACCGGCGATCCAGCGCCCGAATTCGAGCTTTCGGACCAGAATGGCCAGCTGCATTCGCTGGAGGACTACCGAGACCAGTGGGTTGTGCTCTATTTCTACCCGAAGGACGAGACGCCCGGTTGCACCACGCAAGCCTGTGAATTTCGCGATAATATTTTCGCGTACCGGGACCTCAATGCACAGATCCTGGGCGTAAGTCTCGATGATGCGGAGTCACACAAGGCGTTTGCCGAAAACCACGGCTTGCCGTTCCCATTGCTCGCCGATGTGGAAGGCATTGTGGCGACCGCCTACGGCGTAAAGACACGCATGTTCGGGATAGCGGTGGCCAAGCGTCAGACATTCATCATCGGGCCGGATGGCACCATCGCAAAGCACTATGAAGCGGTAAAGCCTGCCGAACATTCCGCGCAGGTAATCGCAGACCTTAAGGCCCTTACCGAGGGCTGACCGGAGTCAGACAAGCTGAAACGAATAAGGGGCGCCGTTATGGGCGCCCCTTCTCGTTTATCAAGCTGTTCAAGAGTCAGCGGGAAATGCTGTAACTGTCAAACTCTTCCTCGTTGTAGTCGGAGTAGTCATCGTAGTCGTCGTCATCGTAGTCGTCGTCCCATTCGTCCCCAGGGCCGAATTTACTGCTTGCTTTCATCCTCTTAACCCGATGGCGCTGTTCATCGATCATACGCTGCAACCTGCGCGATCCACGAAATCCCACTCCATCGAAGTCTTCGAAGTAGTCACTGCTGGCACGCATTGTCGTTTCTCCTCTATTGAAGGCTTGTGCGTGAATATTTGGGCCAATCCCAAGTGGATACCACCAGCCGTTCAAGCTGTCTTTCAGGCTCGAGTTGCCGGCTGTCATACGCCCGCCTGACTATTTGCCAGACGGCCTCAATTTCGTTTGTGTCGCGCGGCAGGTGCACTTGTGCACAGGCCTCGTTCAGAACACCCCATCCACGAGCCAGGACCTGGTAACGTGCCCAGCGGTCAAGACCATAAATCGAGATGCCATCGCGGCTCAGGCTGCACAGCAGGGTCGAAGGTCTTTGTGTGCGCGATGCGATCGGGTGAGGGTTAGTCAGGTATATGTCGACACGGCATGGGGCTGCGTCGTCCGGTTGTTCGGCCACGTCGATGCCTTGCAGGTCGGCGACGCGGTCGATAAGGTCCAGCCTCGCCTGAAGTTCAGTTCCGGGGTGTTTTCGCGATCGTATCCGTATGGGTAGATCAAAGCGGGTTTCGATTTTTCGACTTTCGGGCATTTCCGGAATCCGGCAAGACACGAGACACTTTTCGGGAGTATCTTTTATTTTTCCTTGATGTCAAGTATTTTGATATCAAATTACTTTATTGAGCGTTTGTATGAATAAAGATGCCGTGGACGAAATCCTGGAACAGTGGTCGGAAGAACGGCCTGAACTTGATACCGCGAGCCTCGGTGTGGTCGTCAGAGTTATGGCGCTGAACAAGTCACTGGTGCGCGAAGCGACTTCGGCGCTCGAACCTCTGGCTATCGAGCTTTTCGAATACGACGTCTTGTCCGCCCTGCGCAGGCAGGGAAAACCGTTTGCACTGCCCGCAACCGGCCTCGCTCATGAGACCGGGCTCAGCACCGGGGCCATGACCCATCGCATCAACAAACTCGAGGCGAAGGGACTGGTTTGTCGGCGGAGCGACAATGCGGACCGGCGGAGTGTTGTCGTCTCACTGACACCCGCGGGGAAAAAACTGATCGATAGAGCGATGCAAATGCGCCTCAATGCTGCCGACGAATCTTTACGGTCCCTCAGCCGCCGGGAACGGAGTGATCTCGCAGGACTGCTGCGCAAGGTCGGGATCCGCTAGCGTCGTCAATGAAGTTCGCGTATCGCATCATCAAGGCCAGCGATCGTCAGCGGATACATGCGCTCGTCCATCAGTTCACGTATGAGTTTTGTTGACGGGGTGTAGTCCCAACGGTCCCGCGGCTCGGGGTTGAGCCAGACCGCTTTCGGATAGGTATTCAGCAGGCGCTTGATCCATACGGCACCAGGCTCTTCGTTCCAGTGTTCAACACTGCCACCTGCGTAGACAATCTCGTACGGGCTCATTGTCGCGTCACCAACGAAGATCAGTTTGTAGTCCGATCCATACTTGTGGGCAATATCCAGTGTTGGTGTCTTCTCCGAGTGCCGGCGTCGATTGTCTTTCCACAGGCTTTCGTAAATGAAATTGTGGAAATAGAAATACTCGAGGTGCTTGAACTCCGTGCGTGCCGCCGAGAACATTTCTTCGCAGATGCGCACATGATCATCCATTGATCCACCAATATCGAGGCACAGCAAAACCTTGATCGCATTGTGGCGCTCGGGAACCATCCTGATATCGAGCAGTCCAGCGTTGCGCGCCGTCTTGTCGATCGTGTCATCGAGATCGAGCTGGTCGGCCGCGCCTTCGCGTGCGAACTTGCGCAACCGCCGAAGAGCTACCTTGATATTGCGAGTGCCCAGCTCCAGCGAATCGTCAAGATTACGGTACTCGCGTTTGTCCCAGACCTTGACCGCACTGCGGTTACGCGAGCCCTCCTGGCCGATACGCACGCCCTCAGGGTTAAAGCCGTACGCGCCGAAAGGCGAAGTGCCTGCCGTGCCGATCCATTTGCTGCCTCCCTCGTGTCGCTCGTTCTGCTCGTCCAGTCTCTCCTGCAGGGCACGCATCAATTCTTCAAAACCGCCCAAGGCTTCGATCTGGGCGCGTTCTTCCTCGGTCAGGTTCAGTTCGGCCTGGCGGCGCAACCATTCCTCGGGAATTTCCTGGAAAAGGTCCGCCAGCGAATCCTCGACCCCTTTGAAGTAGGCACCGAAAATTCGATCGAAGCGATCGAGTTCCGACTCATCCTTAACGAGGGTCGTGCGGGCCAGGAAATAGAAATCATCGACGCTTTGCCCGGCCAGGCCTCTCTTCATCGCCTCGAGCAGCGTCAACAGCTCGGTGATCGACGTCTTCATACCGCCTTCGCGAAGCATGTAGAAAAACGGCAATAGCATGACGTTACTGCGGGTTAGTGCGGCGATCCAGGAACACGAGCTGCTCGAACAGGTGCACATCCTGTTCGTTCTTGAGCAGCGCGCCGTAGAGCGGTGGAATCGCATTGCGATTACCGTCTCCGCGCAGCACCTCGGGCGGAATGTCCTCGGCCAGCAGCAGCTTGATCCAGTCGAGCAGTTCGGACGTTGACGGCTTCTTCTTCAGACCACGCACGTCGCGTACCTTGTAGAAGGCATTGAGCGCTTCGGCGAGCAGGTCCTTCTTGAGGTTCGGGAAGTGGACATCGACGATATCGGCCATCGTGTCCTGGTCCGGGAATTTGATGTAGTGGAAGAAACAACGCCGCAGGAATGCGTCGGGCAGTTCTTTCTCATTGTTGCTTGTGATGACGATGATCGGCCGGTGTTTCGCCTCGACCAGTTTCTTCGTTTCGTAAACGTAGAACTCCATACGATCGAGTTCACGCAGGAGGTCGTTCGGGAATTCGATGTCGGCCTTATCGATCTCGTCGATCAACAGCACAGGCTGTTCGTCCGAGTCGAAGGCCTCCCAGATCTTGCCCCGCAGAATGTAGTTCCCAATGTCGTGAACGCGATCGTCGCCAAGCTGCGAATCCCTGAGCCGCGCCACCGCATCATATTCGTACAGACCCTGCTGAGCCTTGGTCGTCGACTTGATATGCCACTCGTGCAGCGGCTTGCCAAGTGACCGAGCCACCTCGATTGCGAGTTGGGTCTTGCCGGTTCCCGGCTCGCCCTTGATAAGAATCGGGCGCTGGAGTGTAACGGCGGCATTGACGGCCATTGTCAGGTCGTCTGTTGCGATATAGGAGCTGGTGCCCGTGAATTTCTTGTCAGCCATGTACCTGTCCGTAGCGTATCGGACCAACTATCTTACCGTCTGACGGGTATGAGCGTCAGGGTATAAGCCGCTTCGCCAGGCAAATACGGGTTGGAGCGTCCGTCGACCCAGTCCTTATGACCACGGCCGAAGAATTCGGACAGCGGATGCGCACTCTGGCTCGTAGGCATGTGCAGGATACTGTTGGCCTCATCGCCCGGATACACCGCAAAGCGCTCCGACGCTCCGAATGTCGGGCCTTGCGCCTTCGGCATATCGAGATCGCCGTTCAGCCGATCTGCGGGCATATCGAGATAGCTTCCCAGCAAGGGAATGTTGCGGCTCAACGGATGCCGGATCGACGCGGTATTCGCCTCGCCCCAGGTCCGCTCGGACAATGGCCCCTCGAAGTTGTCGGTGAACCAGGCAATGTTCTGTGCAACCGCTGCGAGCATGAGTTCCTGCCAGGACTGGTAGTCGCTGGGCAACAAGTGCGTTGGCTGCTCAGTCACGACGGACCACAGCGGTCCCTCGAACTGGTTGCTGAGGCGCAACCGCACATCGTCACCATAGGTGGACCAGGCCGGTGCCATCAGCGCATGAAAAACCCGGCGCTCGACCTCAAGGCGGAAAGCCCGCACGAGTCGGTAGCCTACAGATTCGGGTGCCGCGCGCGGTATCCAGTTTTCCACAAGGTCGCGGTACTCACCCAACGCGGGATTAGCGGCGACTGCGTCGGCATCGAGGACGTCCAGCAAGAGGTCGCGCCAGCGCGACAGGAACAACGCGCGATCGTCGTACTGGATCGCCAGCATATCCTCCGGCGTAAACGTGTCTTTGGCAAACAGGCCATCTCGAATCTGGCTCGCTCGCGCACCCAGATCGTAGCCACCATCGCCGACAATGCGCAATGATTCGGCATCCGTAACACGAGCATTCGCTGTCCAGATGCGACCGTTCTCAGGGTTCACGACGCGCGGATACTCGGATGGGTCCAGCCACCCCTGCCAGCCATGTTCAGCGCTCCAGTCAGACGGCAACATCGGGTCGAAGTCTGTCTTGCGAGGGATTCGGCCGGCGATCGTCCAGCCGATGTTGCCAGCCGCATCGCCCGTCACGAAATTTTGCGGCGGCATCGACATTGTGTTCGCAACGTCCAGTGCCTCGGCAACCGACGTAACGGTTTCAAGGTCGAGAAGCCGCAGGTTCAGCCCCTCGGGCTTGTGGGCGATCCAGCTCACCGCAATTTCACCATCGGGATACTCGAAGTCGTCAACGACAGGACCCCAGATTGTTTCGCGAATGGTGTAGTCGATGGCGTCCTCATCCTTGACGTTGATCACTTCGACAAACGTCTCGAATTCTCGATCACCTTCCGGCGTCTTGTAGGTTCCGTCTTTTTCGCCGGGCTTCAGCACGACGGCGTCCGTCCAGTCGCCGTAGCTGTTCGTATAGCCCCACGCGACCTGCGTGTTGCTGCCACTGATTACGAACGGAGCGCCAGGCAGCGTCACGCCGGTGACATCGCGACCACTCGGTCCCGCGATGCGCAGTCGTGCCTGGTACCAGATGTTCGGGACGGCATGACCGAGGTGCATGTCATTCGATACGAGTGCCCTGCCGTTGCTTGTCAGGGCACCTGATACGGCCCAGTTATTGCTGCCGCGCAGCGGATAACGCCCCTGCTCATTGGCCGGTGGCGCGGTATCCGCAACATGCCGGATCGAATACACATCCGCGGACGGGATTGGCGCAGTGGCGCGGGCTTCGCCCATGATCGGCGCATCCCAGGAGGTTCCCTGCGGATACATCCAGGCATACACCTCTGCGGGCAACACGCGGTGTGCAAGTCCCCTTCGCGTTTCCTTGGTGGCACGCGGATCATTGAGCTCCATATACATCGCATAGACGGCCAGCAGGGAATCCTGAGCCTGCCATGGGCGCGGCTCGCTACTCAGTACAAAGTACTCAAATGGCCGCGAGTCGAGCGATGCCAAACCCGCGTTAACCCCAGCCGCATAGGCTTCCATCAATTGCTGTTCGGCCGCGGTGGCCGCTTCGTAGACGGCCTTGGCCCGGGCACGGAATCGGTGGAAGCGATAACGCTTGTCCACGTTGATCGCCGCCGCGCCAACGAGTTCGGAGAGCTCACCGGCAGCCTGGCGACGGATCAGGTCCATTTGGAAGAACCGGTCCTGGCCATGTGCGAAGCCTGTGCCGAACGCGAGGTCACTGCGTGTCGACGCCGTAATAAACGGAATACCGTCCGCATCGCGTTCGATGGTCACAGCGTCGTCGATGCCCGCGACAACGACTTCGCCCTGGAGGTCGGGGAGACTGGCGCGCAGCAGCAGCCAGCCAGTTGCCAGCAGCGCAACGATCAATAGCGCCACGGCGCCAAAGACCCGAGCCAGAATTCGCGTCATGGTGCTGTGGTGACCGGGAGGATCTTCAATGCATTGGTACTGCCGGTTACACCGTCGAGATCACCCTTCGTGAATATCACCAGGTCGCCAACTGTCACATGATCGTTTTCAAGCAGCTTGGTAAATATGTCCTGGTACAGGCTTCGTGGATTACTGGCGTCAATCTCAAACTTAATCGGGTATACACCGCGGTACATCGTTACGCGCCGACTTGTGGCCTCGTGCGGTGTCAGCGCATAAATGGGAATATCGGAGCGCACACGAGACATCCAGCGTGGCGTCGAGCCCGATTCCGTCAACGCGATAATCGCCTTCACCGACAGGTGATTGGCGGTATACATTGCCGCCATCGCAATGGCTTCGTCGACGCGTGCAAATTCCTCCTCGCTACGTCGAGCCGTAACCGAATAGGGAACGTTGAATTTCTCGGCACCCACACACACCTCGGCCATCGCGATGATCGCCTTGTTTGGGTAATTGCCGACTGCGGTTTCACCGGACAACATCACGGCATCGGTGCCATCGATAACGGCGTTAGCCACATCCGACACTTCGGCACGTGTCGGAATGGGGTTAGCGATCATCGACTCCATCATTTGTGTCGCCGTGATAACAATCTTATGTGCCTTGCGAGTTTTGCGAATGAGTTTCTTCTGGATACCGGTAAGGCCCGCATAGCCCATTTCCACGCCAAGGTCGCCGCGCGCGACCATGATCACATCGGCGGCAGCGATGATTGAGTCGATATTCTCAACGGCCTCGGTACGCTCGATCTTCGCGACGATTTGCCCGTTACCACCGGCTGCTTCAAACAGCCTGCGCGCCTCCATGATGTCTTCACCGTTGCGGACAAAGGAAACCGCCAGGAAATCAATTTCGAGTTCAGCCGCAAGCTTGATGTTTTCTCGATCGACGTCGGTCAGTGCGGGGGCCGATAAGCCACCGCCCTTGAGGTTGATTCCCTTGTGGTCGGAAAGAATTCCGCCATCCACAACGGTTGTATGAATACGCGTGCCGTCAATACTATCGACCTGCAGAGATATCAGGCCGTCATTCAGTAGCAGTGTGTCACCAGCCTTGACGTCCTCGTGCAAGGTCTCAAGTGCGACGCCCACACCTTTCTTTGTCCCGTCATTCAGGCCGAGAGTACTGTCCAGGAAAAATGAGGCACCCGACTTGAGGGTCGCACTGCCTTTCTTGAACCGCATCACCCGGATCTTGGGCCCCTGCAGGTCTCCGAGCAGACCAACGTCCCTGCCGCAATCCAGTGCAGCCGCACGCAGGCGCCTGGCACGCTCCCGATGCTCATCAGCACTGCCATGTGAAAAATTCAGACGCGCAACGTCGAGGCCAGAATCGATCATCTTGCGCAGGGTTTTAGGTCGCTCCGACGCTGGTCCCAGCGTAGCGACAATCTTGGTTCGTCTCAGCATGCGCGCGATTATTGCACAGCTTTATCCCGAAAAGTGCCGCAAATAGGCGGCAATGTCTTTCAGTTGTAACCAATCAGGCCTATGCTGCATTGACATTCTCGTCACTTCCCACAGCCAGTGTTGAACCGCCGCCATTTCCTGCAGAGCATTGCCGCCGCCGCTGTCGCACCTGCCGTATCAACAGCCTGCGCCGCGGCCCGCACCGCCCAGACGGGCCTGATTTCTGATCCCAGGAAGATCTTCGACCTCCCTGAAGGTTTCCGCTACACGGTGGTCTCGCAGTTCAAGGCTGAAATGAGCGATGGCCTGCAGGTTCCCGGCAAGCACGACGGTATGGCTGCATTCGAGGACAGGGATGGCCGCGTTCGGCTCGTCTGCAATCACGAAATCCAGCCCGAAGACGCGGTCTACAACAACCTCAGGGATCGTTATTCGTCGCTACCCGAGGCGACGAAAGCGAAATTCTATGACCGCGGCGGGGACCGGACGCCGGGACTTGGTGGCACGACCACGACCATCTTCAACCCGGCGACAGGTGCAACCGAACGGCAGTTCCTGAGCCTCGGCGGTACGGAACTGAATTGCGCCGGCGGACCAACACCGTGGGGCAGCTGGCTCTCCTGCGAGGAGTGCTTTGAATGGGCCGGCGATATCGAGTATTTCGGCAGGCCCGCTGCGAGGCGTGACCAAAGGCACGGCTACGTATTCGAAGTCTCTGCCGCGTCCGACGGACTCGTGGAGGCCATTCCAATTAAGGGAATGGGCCGTTTCGAACACGAGGCGTGTGCCGTCGATGCGGCAACCGGCATTGTCTACATGACCGAGGACCGCTACCACAGCCTCTTCTATCGCTACGTCCCCGACAAGCCGGGCCACCTGCTCGCCGGTGGCCGACTACAGGCGCTTGTGGTGGACCAGCATCCGTCACTCACGACGCATAACTGGACCTCATCACCATCAGTACGGCTCAGAGAACCGCTGGCCGCGCACTGGATTGACTTCGACGACCCCGACCCGCTTGAAGACACGCTAAGAGACCATGGCGAACAACGTGGTGCAGCGACCTTCGCACGCGGCGAAGGGCTGTGTGTCGCCGGGGATCGTTTTGCCTTTACCTGCACCAACGGCGGCCCGGCCAGGCTCGGACAGATATTCACCTACAAGCCGACCTCGGCGGATGCCGGGGAACTGGAGCTCATCGCCGAATCGCAGCGTGACTCGTTATTGCACAATGCGGACAATCTGACGATGGCACCCTGGGGTGACCTTATCGTCTGCGAAGATACCGCAGGGCACTGCGGCCTCGTTGGTGTGCGTCCCGACGGCAGCCAGTACGCGATCGGGGACAACGCGCACTCCAGATCGGAGATGGCAGGCGTCTGCTTCTCACCCGATGGCAAGATACTGTTTGTGAATATTCAGTACCCCGGCATGACGATTGCCATTACCGGTAACTGGGCATCGCTTCAGGCCTGAGACGACCTTCTAGGCGCCGCGTTTCTCCAGCATGGCTACCGCTGGCAGCGTCTTGCCCTCAACAAATTCGAGGAACGCGCCCCCGCCCGTCGAGATGTAGGAAATCCCGTCGCGCACACCGTACTTGTCGATCGCCGCGAGCGTATCGCCACCACCTGCAACCGAGAACGCGCTGCTTGACGCTATGGCATCAGCGATCACCTTGGTGCCTTCGCCAAACGCGTCAAACTCGAAAACGCCGACCGGGCCGTTCCAGATAATCGTCCCGGCATCCTTGAGGATCGCAGCAAAGCGCGCCGCCGTTTCCGGGCCTATATCGAGAATCATGTCGTCTGCCGCAACAGCATCGACCGCCTTGTTGGTCGCCGTTGCATCAGCCGAAAACTCGTCCGCACAGACCACGTCGCTCGGTATCGGTATTTCGGCGCGATCATCGCTATTTCCCGCAAGTGCGCGGGCCGTATCCAGCATGTCCGCTTCGTAAAGTGACTTGCCAACAGCGTGACCTTCCGCAGCGATAAACGTATTCGCGATTCCGCCACCCACGATCAGGCAGTCGACCACATCGGCCAGCGTATCGAGTACAGTCAGCTTGGTTGAGACTTTCGAGCCACCGACAATGGCGACAAACGGGCGCGCAGGATTGTCCATCGCCTTCGCGAGTGCGTCGAGCTCAGCGGCCAGCAACGGACCGGCGCAGGCGATCGGCGCATACTCTGCCACACCATAGGTACTTGCCTGAGCGCGGTGTGCCGTACCGAAAGCATCCATGACGAACACATCGCACAAGGCGGCCATCTTCCTGGACAGCGCTTCATCGCACTGCTTCTCGCCTTCCAGAAAACGCACATTTTCGAGCAGCACCACGTTGCCCGGAGCCACATCGACACCGTCGATCCAGTCCCTGACGAGCGGCACTTCGCGACCGAGCAGTTGCCCGAGATGATCGGCGACCGGTTGCAGCGAGAATTTGTCGTCGGGCTGACCCTCGGTCGGGCGACCGAGGTGGGATACCAGCATGACCGCGGCGTTCGCTTCCAGTGCTGCTTTTACCGTTGGCAACGCAGCCTGGATGCGAGCGTCGCTCGTCACCACCCCGTCGGCAACGGGGACGTTCAGGTCTTCGCGAATGAGAACACGTTTGCCCGACAGATCAACGTCGGACATCTTGATGACAGCCATGCTGGTTCCTTGTCTTGCTTGTGTTACCCGGCCGCTTTCATCAGCGCCACAGTGGTGTCGAGCATGCGGTTCGAGAAGCCCCACTCATTGTCATACCAGGAGAGGACTTTCACGAGCGTGCCGTCGATGACCTTGGTCAGTGTCGAATCGTAGGTAGACGAAGCAGGATCGTGGTTAAAGTCGACAGATACGAGCGGCGCGTCATTGTAAGCCAGGATGCCCTTCAGCGGACCTTCCGCAGCAGCACGGAGAACGTCGTTGATCTCGTCAATCGAGGTCGCACGTGAAGCAACAAACGTCAGGTCAACTGCCGAGACGTTAATCGTCGGGACGCGCATTGAGAAACCGTCCAACTTGCCATTGAGTTCAGGCAGAACCAGGCCGACAGCCTTGGCAGCACCGGTGCTCGTCGGAATCTGGGACATCGTGCCAGAGCGCGCGCGACGCAGATCCTTGTGGTACACGTCGGTCAGAACCTGGTCGTTCGTGTAGGCATGAATCGTCGTCATGATGCCGTGTTCGACGCCGATCGCATCATGTAACGGCTTGACCAGCGGAGCCAGACAGTTCGTGGTGCAGGACGCGTTCGAAATAATGTTGTGACCTGCGGTCAGCTGGTCGTGGTTGACGCCATAGACGAAGGTTCCGTCGATATCCGCGCCACCTGGTGCCGAAATAACGACCTTCTTGGCGCCACCGGCAATATGCTTGCCGGCCGTCTCAGCCGTACGGAACAGGCCCGTGCACTCGAAGACAACATCCACGCCGAGTTCGCCCCAGGGCAGCTTGGCCGGATCGCGTTCGGCGAATACCTTGATGCGGTCGCCGTTGACGATAATATCGCCACCATCGACTTCAACCGTGCCGGCAAATTTGCCGTGCGTCGTGTCATAACGGGTCAGGTGCGCATTTGTCTCCGCGTCGCCGAGGTCGTTCAGCGCAACGACATCGAACTCGCCTGCGCGGCCGTATTCATGGATAGCGCGAACGATGTTGCGTCCGATGCGGCCGTAGCCGTTGATGCCGATCTTTATTGCCATTGTTGTTTCTCCAGTTTTAATTCAGTACGTCTTTCGCGACGGCGACAACATTGTCGGTCGTGAAGCCGAAGTGTTCAAAAAGTTCGTTAGCCGGGGCCGATTCGCCAAAGCGATCTAGCCCGACAACCTGTCCGTGTGTACCGACGTAGCGCCACCAGCCCGCGGTAACTCCTGCCTCGATGGCAACGCGTGCCGTTACAGCCGCCGGCAAAACCGATTCACGGTAGTCAGCGTCCTGCGCATCGAAGGTGTCGGTACTCGGCATCGATACGACGCATGCCTTGACGCCGTCGGCCGCCAGCACGTCCGCAGCATTGACCGCGAGCTCGACTTCCGAGCCCGTAGCCAGCAGCAGAATATCAGGTGTACCGTCACAGTCCTTCAATACGTATCCGCCACGGGCGACATTTGCGATCTGATCTGCCGTGCGCGCCTGGTGCGGTACTCCCTGGCGCGTCAGTACGAGACTGGTCGGACCGGTCTCGTTCTCGATGGCATAACGCCACGCCACAGCGGTCTCGACAGTATCACAGGGCCGCCAGACACTCATGTTGGGCATAAGTCGCAGCGATGCCGTGTGCTCGACCGGCTGGTGTGTAGGACCATCCTCACCCAGACCAATCGAGTCGTGAGTATAAACAAGGATGTTCTGCAGCTTCATTAAGGCAGCCATCCGCAGGGCATTGCGCGAGTAATCCGAGAAGGTCAGGAACGTGCCCGAATACGGGATGAAACCGCCATGCAGGCGCAGCCCGTTGCAAATCGCTGTCATGCCAAACTCGCGCACACCGAACCAGACGTAGTTGCCACTGGCGTCGTCACCGGAGATCGGTGTGGACGCGTCGTGCTTGGTCAGGTTCGAACCCGTCAGATCGGCGGAACCGCCGGCCATCTCCGGCAGGCACGGGGCAAACGCGTTCAGCGCGCGCAGCGAAGCCTGCCGCGTCGCCATCTTGGCGCCTTCAGCGTCGATCTCGGCAATAGACTTGTCCGCATGCTTGCACCAGCCATGCGGGCGCTTGCCGGCCATGCGGCGGGCGAACTCGGCGGCAAGCTCCGGGTGCTCGGCATTGTAAGCGGCGAACGCTGCATTCCAGCCTGACTCCTCAGCAGCGCCTCGCTCGCGACCGTCCCAGGCTGCGGCCACCTCTGCGGGGATCGCGAATGGCGGCGATTCCCATCCCAGCTTCTTGCGTGTCGCGGCGACCTCGTCGTCACCGAGTGGTGCGCCGTGAGTCGCGGCTGTTCCCTGCTTGTTCGGGGACCCAAAACCAATAATCGTCTTGCAGCAGATCATCGACGGCTTCTCAGTCTCGGCCGTTGCCTTCTCGATTGCTGCCGCGATCGCGGCAGGGTCGTGGCCATCAACGTTGTCGATCACCTGCCAGCCGTACGCTTCAAAGCGTTTCGCCGTGTCATCAGTGAACCAGTCGATGACGTCACCGTCGATAGAGATGTTGTTGTCATCGTAGAGACAGATCAGCTTGCCCAGTTTGAGCGTGCCGGCCAGCGAACAGGCCTCGTGCGAGATGCCTTCCATGAGGCAGCCGTCACCGAGGAATACCCAGGTCTTGTGGTCGACAATATTGTGTCCCGGACGATTGAACTCGGCGGCCAGCATCTTTTCGCCCATGGCCATGCCGACGGCATTCGTGATGCCCTGCCCCAAGGGGCCGGTGGTTGTCTCGACCGGGCCACCGGGCTCGTATTCCGGATGGCCTGCGGTCCTGTACCCCATCTGCCGGAAGTTCTTCAGCTGATCGATGGAGAACGCTTCGTACCCGGTCAGGTGCAGCAGGCTGTAAAGCAGCATCGAGGCATGGCCGTTCGACAGCACGAAGCGATCACGATCAGCCCACTGCGGATTGGCCGGGTTATGTTTAAGGTAATCTCGCCACAGGACTTCGGCGATATCCGCCATACCCATTGGGGCGCCCGGATGACCTGACCTGGCGGCCTGGACGGCGTCCATGCTCAGGGCTCTGATCGCATTCGCGAGAACTCGCCGGTCAGCCTGGCCGGCACGCTTTGGTTGATGTGACATGTGACCTGTCTTTGGCTCGGAAGCCTTTTGGAGGGGAAAATTTCGCTGTCGCGAGCCGGGTATTTTCCCTGTTATAGAGGGCCGCATCAAGGGTACAATGCGCCACCCCTTAGTATGGAATAACCCAAATCATGAGTGAAAGTTTCCTATTCACCTCGGAATCTGTATCCGAGGGACATCCAGACAAAGTGTCCGACCAGATCTCCGATGCCATCCTCGATGCGATTCTCGCCGAGGACAAGGCAGCCCGCGTTGCCGTCGAGACCATGGTCAAGACTGGCATGGCCATTGTCGCCGGTGAAGTCACCACGTCGGCCTGGGTCGACATCGAAGACATCGTTCGCAATACCGTGCTGGAAATCGGTTACAACTCCTCAGCTATGGGTTTCGACGGCGCGTCGTGCGCGGTCCTGAACGCGATCGGCAAACAGTCTCCGGATATCGCCATGGGCGTGGACCGGGAATCTGCCGAGAAACAGGGGGCTGGTGACCAGGGCCTGATGTTCGGCTACGCGACCAACGAAACGGACGTGCTGATGCCCGCACCGATCACGTACTCGCATCGCCTCGTTAAGCGCCAGTCCGAGGTTCGCAAGAACGGCACGCTGCCGTACCTGCGCCCGGACGCGAAGAGCCAGGTGACGTTCGTTTATGAGGGCAACAAGCCAGTGGCGATCGACGCCATTGTGGTGTCGTCGCAGCACGATCCTGACGTCTCGATGGACGATCTGCGCGACGGCGTCATGGAAGAGATCATCAAGCCGATAATTCCGGCTGACCTCGTCAGCGCCGATACGAAGTATCACATCAACCCCACCGGTCGTTTTGAGATCGGCGGCCCGATGGGTGACTGCGGCCTGACCGGCCGCAAGATCATCGTCGACACCTACGGCGGCTCGGCCCGCCACGGCGGCGGCGCGTTCTCGGGCAAGGACCCGTCAAAGGTAGACCGTTCGGCCGCGTACGCTGCCCGCTATGTTGCCAAGAACATCGTCGCGGCCGGTCTCGCCGATCGTTGCGAGCTCCAGGTGTCCTATGCCATTGGCGTAGCGGAGCCCACATCTATCTCAGTGCGCACATTCGGCACCGGGAAACTTTCTGATACAAAGTTGACGGAGCTAATCCGTTATCATTTCGATCTGACGCCGTATGGCATCCTGACAATGCTGGATCTGATCCAGCCGATCTATAAGCAGACGGCTGCCTACGGACACTTTGGCCGGGAAGATATCGACCTGAGCTGGGAACGCACTGACAAAGCTGACGCGCTGAAAGACGCCGCGGCCTAAAAATAGGTACCGGACACCCTATTTTAATAGGGTGTCCGGTACCTAATTAACGAATTTACCAGGAGAAAACTATGAGCAGCGAAGCCGTTGCCCTGCAACAGAACGACTACAAGGTCGCC
>JAHEGH010000023.1:0-7267 GCA_024639825.1 Gammaproteobacteria bacterium | reverse complement strand
AAAAATAGGTACCGGACACCCTATTTTAATAGGGTGTCCGGTACCTAATTAACGAATTTACCAGGAGAAAACTATGAGCAGCGAAGCCGTTGCCCTGCAACAGAACGACTACAAGGTCGCCGATATTTCGCTGGCCGAGTGGGGCCGCAAGGAAATAGCCATTGCCGAGACGGAAATGCCCGGCCTCATGGCGCTGCGCGAAGAATACAAGGGCCAGAAGCCGCTGGACGGCGTGCGCCTGACCGGCTGCCTGCACATGACCATCCAGACCGCTGTTCTGATCGAAACCCTCAAGGAACTCGGGGCCGATATCCGCTGGTCGTCCTGCAATATCTTCTCGACGCAGGATCACGCAGCTGCCGCCATCGCTGACGCCGGCGTTCCGGTATTTGCATGGAAAGGCGAGAGCGAAGAGGAATACTGGTGGTGTGTTGAGCAGACCATCAACGGGCCCGATGGCTGGCAACCAAACATGATTCTCGATGACGGCGGCGATCTGACACAGGTCCTGCACGAGAAATATCCCGAGATCATGAAAAACGTCAAAGGCCTGTCTGAAGAAACGACGACCGGCGTTAAGCGCCTGTACGACATGATGAAAGACGGTTCGCTGGCCTGTCCGGCATTTAACGTCAACGACTCGGTCACCAAGTCCAAGTTCGACAACCTGTACGGCTGTCGCGAATCACTCGTTGACGCCATCAAGCGTGCAACCGACGTGATGGTCGCCGGCAAGGTTGCCGTTGTCTGTGGCTACGGCGACGTCGGCAAGGGTTCTGCACAATCGCTGCGCGGACTTGGCGCGACGGTACTGATCACCGAAATCGATCCTATTTGTGCACTGCAGGCATCGATGGAAGGATATCGCGTTGTCAAACTTGATGATGTCATCGACCAGGTCGATATTGTCGTAACTGCGACGGGCAACTACCACATCGTCACCGGGCCACAGATGGAGCGCATGAAGAATCAGGCAATCATCTGCAACATTGGTCACTTCGACAACGAGATCGACGTTGCCTACCTGAAGCAATACGAGTGGGACAACATAAAGCCACAGGTTGACCACGTCATCTTCCCGGACGGCAAGCGCATTATCCTGCTGGCTGAGGGTCGCCTGGTAAACCTGGGGTGTGGCACCGGTCACCCGAGCTTCGTCATGTCCAACTCATTTACCAACCAGGTGTTGGCGCAGATCGAGTTGTGGCAGAACGGCGAAAACTACGCGCGTGAGGTCTACGTTTTGCCGAAGCATCTCGATGAGAAAGTGGCTCGCTTGCACCTCGATCGCATAGGTGCCAAGGTGACCGAACTGACTGACGAACAGGCGAAGTACATCGGTGTCGACAAAAACGGCCCGTACAAGTCTGAGCACTACCGCTACTAAGGATAAGCGCCTATTCAAGCAACAGCGGAAGGTAACGAGATCGCGATTCGGGTACTGCACCTGACGGATCCGCATCTGTTTGCCGGTGCCGACGGCGAACTCCGTGGCACCGTGACCGCCGCTACCCTGCAACGGGTGCTTGATCATTACACCGCCGGTGACTGGCGCGCCAGACGTATGCTGGTCACCGGCGATCTTATTCAGGATGACTCCGCGGAAGCCTACGAACGCTTTCGCGAGCTGATGTTGCCGCTGAATCTCCGCATTCACTGTGTCCCGGGCAATCACGACATCCGCGATCTCATGCGTCCGGTCTGCTGTCGTCCGCCGTTCTCCTATTGCGCCTGGGAAGAAATCGGCGACTGGCTGATTGTCGGCATCGACAGCTGTGTCAAAGAGGATGCGGGCGGCCATGTAACGGCCGATGAACTCGAGCGCCTGGCAGAGATCGTAATCAACAGTCCGGCAAAGCACGTGATGGTTTGTCTGCACCATCCGCCGGTACCGATGGGCAGTAAGTGGCTCGACACGGTCGGGCTGAAAAACGGAGACGAGTTTCTCGAACGCCTGCGTACGCTCGAGCGAGTGCGCGTCGCTGTGTTCGGTCACGTCCACCAGGAATACGATGCAGAACACAAGGGCATACGAATCATTGCGACACCGTCGACATGCAGGCAATTCAAGCGCGGCAGCGACGATTTTGCCGTCGACGAAAATCCGCCGGCGTATCGCCGGATCGAACTGAACGCGGACGGCAGCATTCATACCGAACTCGTCTGGGTCGGCGAATGACACGCTGGCTTTGCGCGTTGACGCTATGCGCGCTGGCAGGCAGCGCGACAGCAGGCACCCAGGAACATCCCGTCACACTCTGGCACATAGCCGGTGAGACAAATTCCGTCTACCTGCTGGGTTCGATCCACCTTTTGCGTGAGCAGGATCATCCCTTGCCGGGGATTATTGATAAAGCCTACGACGATGCCGACGTCATCGTGATGGAGATCGATATGGACGATGTGGACCCGGCATATACGCAGGCGGCGTTCAATCGTGCGGGCGTACTGCGCGACGGTACGACATTGCAGGATCTTATGGGTGAGGCGGCTTTCGCCACGGCGAGTGAAGCAGCGGTAGCCATTGATATCCCTCTCGAGATGCTGGCAAAGAGCGAACCATGGCTGGCCGCCATCACGGTCGAGCTCATGCTGCTGTACCGAATCGGGTTCGATCCGGCGCTGGGCGTCGAAATGACCATGACGCAGCGGGCTGCTGCTGACGGCAAGCCCATCGAGGGTCTCGAGACCATCGACGAACAACTGGCGTTTCTCGACGGCCTGCCAATCGATGCGCAGCGCGAAATGCTCTTGCAGGTCCTCGCTGAAGGTGCCGCCATGAGCGAATCGATCGGCGACCTGATCGAGGCCTGGCATCACGGCGACACCGCAGCGCTGGAAGACGCCCTGCTCGACTCGGCCGCCGGGCTGGACGAACTGAATGAGGTCCTGGTCAACAGTCGCAATCGGCGCTGGGCGGAGACGATTTCGACCTGGCTGGATGATGAGCGGGACTACCTTATCGTTGTCGGTGCCCTGCACCTGGTCGGCGACCAGGGTGTTCCGGCTCTGCTCGACAAGCGGGGTTTCGGTATTCATCAGTTGAGTGAGCCTGCGTCACTCCGGTAGCATCCGCTGCTCTTCAGGAGAAATACCATGAGTCTTTACACCGATGCCCGTGAGGTCATTGCTGGCGGCGTGAACTCCCCGGTTCGGGCGTTTGCCGGCGTTGGCGGCGAACCCGTCTTTTTCAAGAGCGCCAGAGGCGCCCGCGTCCAGTCCGAGGACGGCAAGGAATACATCGATTACGTCGGCTCATGGGGACCCATGATCCTCGGCCATTCACATCCCGATGTGATTGAGGCCGTCATCGCGACTGCCAGGAGCGGCCTCAGCTTTGGCGCACCCTGCGTGCTGGAAACTCGAATTGCTGAGAAAATCTGCGCAATGCTGCCGTCCGTGGACAAGGTACGCATGGTCAGTTCGGGCACCGAGGCGACTATGAGCGCCATCCGCCTGGCGCGCGGCCACACGGGCCGCGACAAAATCGTCAAGTTTGAAGGTTGTTATCATGGCCATTCCGATTCTCTGCTAATCAAAGCAGGTTCGGGCGCGCTAACGCTGGGCGTACCGAGCTCACCGGGTGTGCCGGCCGGTCTCGCAGAACACACGATTACCCTACCCTACAATGACATCGATGCGGTAAAAGCAGCGTTTGCCGAGATCGGCGACCAGATCGCCTGCGTCATCGTCGAACCGATCGCCGGCAACATGAACATGGTGCCACCCATCGAGGGCTTCCATGAAACGTTGCGCGCAGCCTGTACCAGCGCGGGCGCGCTGTTGATCTTCGACGAGGTCATGACCGGCTTTCGCGTCGCGCGAGCTTGCGCACAAGGCCTGTATGGCATCACGCCGGACATTACGACGCTTGGCAAGGTCATCGGCGGTGGCATGCCGGCGGCAGCCTACGGTGGCCGTGCCGATGTCATGGCGAGCATTGCTCCGGATGGTCCGGTCTACCAGGCCGGTACGCTGTCGGGTAACCCGGTCGCCATGGCGGCAGGCCTGAAAACGCTGGAACTGATCGACAACGACGCATTCTGGACCGATTTGACGGCCAGGACGAAGTACCTGGTTGACGGTCTGGCGGCGGCAGCGGCCGACGCGGGCATTCCGGTGTCGGTTGAGTGCGAAGGCGGTATGTTTGGGCTCGTCTTCACGGGCCAGGGTCCTGTGCGCACTTATGCGCAGGTTGCCGCAGCCGACGTCGAGCGCTTCAAGACCTTCTTTCACGGGATGCTGGACGAGGGTATATATCTGGCGCCATCAGCCTTCGAGGCAGGATTCGTATCAGCGGCACACAGCGACGATGATCTCGACCAGACCATCGCCGCCGCTGCCAAAGTATTTGCGACGCTCTAGAACGACCAGATCAAACCGGCGGACAGGGTGCGTTCGGTGCCATACAGCCGTTCGCCGACGGGTATATCGGAGCCGCCGGCTCGATTGATTCCCGCGGTATGGTCCTGGTAGGTCTCGTCGAGGAGGTTATCGACCCTCGCCTCCACGCGTAACGAATCCGTGGCACTCCAGATCAGGGCCGCATTGACCAGCTCGTAACCGGGTGTGCGTTGCTCGTTGTTGTAGACAGATACCTTGTCCTGCTTGGCATAGGCCACCAGCTCGGTCGTGACGGACAAATCATCACTCTCCCAGGTGACGCCTACAGACGCATTGGGCGGCGCCAGACGGTACAAATCGTCTTTCGCGTCGCGGCGCTTGCCACGCGCCCAGGACGCGATTCCATCCAGATACCACTGCTCCGACAACTCGAGTTTCCAGGCAAGGTCTGCGCCATAAATTTCCGCATCGACATTGCTGAACTCTAGCGCGGGATATCCCGACATCATTTGCGACACCATGTTGGCAACCATGTTGGTCGATGGGACGCCCTGGATATAGCCGTCGACGCGCTTGAAAAACACCTGCGGTGAAATCGTGAAACGTCCTGCGTCCTTGCCGAAACCGATCGTGATCTCGTTGGAACGCTCCTCGTCCAGATCAAGGCCGCCGATGTAACTACGGCCATCGGCCAGGCCCCCTGTCGCTTGCAAAGGCAACCACAGGTAGAGCTCCTGGTACGATGGGGCGCGCGTTTTGCTTCCCAGTTCGACGCGCCATTCCGTACCTGACTGAGTCTGCACGCGATACTTCACCACGGCATCGACTGAGTTCCACGACTGCTTACGGTCGGCTGCATTGAACGCATCCGCCAGCAGTGCAACAGCGTCACCCATGCCACCCATGATGCCACTACTGCCCACTGCGCCGGCATCGGCTGCAACGCGTTTGGCACGCAGGCCGATTTCGAGATCGCCGTACTCACCGTCCCTTTGCCATTCCGCGAACAGCGACGACACATCGCGCTCCACACCGACAAAATTATCAACGCGGAACATAGCGTTGTTCGGATTCGTAATGGTCGCGTCGTGATCTGAGCTTGTAGCGTCGACACCGACCCGTAACGTGGAATCGAGCAGGCCGAACGCCGCCGCCACGCTTATCTGTCCACCGGTTCCTGTCGCAAGATTTTGCCTGAACATCGCAGGCATCGGTGCCGCGCGCAGACCGAAGTTATCCATGAGGTGTTCGACGTCATTCCAGGCCGCGCGGCCTTCCAGCGTAACGTTGTCACTCAACTCCACCGTCGCTTGTGCGCCGGCAAGGTTGGTATCGATGTATCGAATATCCATCGGCAGCGCCGACGTGCCCGTGTCGTCCGTATTGAGTCGTCCGGCGAACAGCAGCACCGACGACTTGTCACCGGCGAATGCGTA
Organism: Gammaproteobacteria bacterium; assembly: GCA_024639825.1. Taxonomy (GTDB): domain Bacteria; phylum Pseudomonadota; class Gammaproteobacteria; order Steroidobacterales; family Woeseiaceae; genus UBA1847. The sequence continues at coordinate 1,487 of JAHEGH010000023.1, read as the reverse complement.
GCTCAGGTCAGAACGCTCGCGATGCAACTGCGACGGCCGAATTTCCCCAACCGGCGTACTGATCGTATCGCTGTCGTCAAGTTCGGCAAGTAAAGACACCTTGTGGCTGTCGTTGGCCATTGTGAGCCGACCCGCCGAGGTACTAACGTTGCCGTTTGCCGAGAAGCGGCTGCCGACGAATCCGGACAGTGCCGATCCAGCTTCACTGAACTCGCCCCGTGACAATGTCGTTGAGACGTGACCGCCGATCGACTCAGGCGCGAGCGATACACTGGCAATGCCGCGAGTCATGCCGAGCTCCTCGGTAATCATCGGCGATACGTAAGACAGAGGTGCGTCCATCGCGTTTGGCCCGCCGGACACAACACCCAGATCGTCGATAACGACCGAGACTCGATCGCCGTACATACCGCGATACTGCGCGATGCCGGTGACCGGGCCGTTTGCATTGACGTTTGCGCCCGGAATGTCCTTAAGCACCGTGGCGGTATCGACCAGCATTTCACGGTCGACCTTAATCATTGCCAGGCCGGTCGTCACTGATCTTCCAATCACGATAACTTCGTCGACGTCAGTTGCGCCGCGGCCCACAGGCTCTTGCGCTACCACGACGGCAGGCAGCAGCAGCACGGCCGCCATGGCCGTGGTTTTATAGAAATTCATTGTTTTCTCCTGAATAGCACTCGATTACGCAGGCGATTCAGCGCAATCTGAAAAGGTATAGGTAAGTGCAGTTCAGGCCGGTGGCGCGCGGGACCGGTAGCGGATCGCTTGTGTGCGGAACAGTAGTGCGACCGGGACATCGTCAAATACTGGCGTGTCCGGCAGGATATCGGACACCAAAGTGGTGTCCATGGCAATGGCCGATGCGAGCATGTGGCCGATTGGGCATTGTTCCGTGGCGGATACGGATGCGGACCCATCATCGCCATGATGGTGGTGGTGACTGTTGCCCCCGAGCGCCTGCATGATTTCCACAGGCATGCCCTCAGGGCACAGCTCATAGATCAGGCCACTGCCGGCCGATCCCGGCATATAGCCGTCGGGCGTGAGCGCACGCAATGCCAGTGTCGCCAGGGCGGCGACCAAAACGAACCGTCGATTGCGGGCAATGATGCTCATGTCGTCAATATACTATCGGTATTTGTGCGGCCCGGTACGGGGGGTTTACCCCCATTTTTCATCGGGTCTTCCCCCATGACGTTTATCATAGCGCTGGCCACGGAAGCACATAACTCTACTTTGGATCAGCGATTACTGACCCTAAGTTCTGATCAGGTGGGCAATCAATTCCAGGCAGTTGGGGATGTCCCCGCTCTCCAGGACCTCCTGCTTTTGCTCCAGCGCCGCGGGCAGAACCTCAACGAGGCGATAGGTCACCCAGGTGGCGTCATCAAAGTGACGGTCGAGATTTTCGTAGAGCCGGCCGAGTTCATTCAGGACGTTTTCGAGGATGTGCGCAAGGCCCTGGTGCGCCTCGGGGAGCG
>JAHEGH010000071.1:11125-12897 GCA_024639825.1 Gammaproteobacteria bacterium | reverse complement strand
CGCGGTTTGCTCGGCCAGGCAATGTCAGCCGGCAGGCCGATGAAGCGGGCCGCGAAGTACCACTCGATGTATTCCTCATCGAACAGGTTGCTGACGTACAGGCGAGCCGACCAGTGTTCCTTCTCGAGCGCGACGCTCAGGTTGGTCAGGTTGTACGCTTCCTGTGTGTTGAGGTTATCGAGCGTCCAGTAGGTCTTGCCGCGGTGTTCGAAATCGGCGCGGCTGACGAGGTCCATGCCATTGCTGAAAGAGGCTGTGTGCTGCATCGCCAGACTCGCCGACACAACTGGCGCTCCCGGCACGTTTTTGCCAACGATCTCGCTTGCCGGAACGAGCACGCCCGGAACGGCTTCATACTCAACGATCTCGCTGTCCGTGAAACCGAAACCGAAGTTCAGGAGAAACGAATCTGTCGGCTGCGCTGTGAGCTCGAGTTCGCCACCGAGAATTTCGCTCTTCTTCACATTGATGTTCGCCTGCGTACCGGTCTGGTCAAACAGGAAATACTGCTGGTCGTCGTAATCGATAAAGAACACCGATACGGCGCCCCGCAGCTTTCCATCAAATGCGCTGCCCTTGAGGCCCGTCTCGTAGCTAATCAGCGATTCCTTATCGAAGCCCGGCGCGAAGTTGCTGCCTGGCGCCAGGTTGTTGAAGCCACCGGCGCGGAAGCCCTTGCCGACAGTGACGTAGCCGAGCAGGCGCTCATTGAAGTTGTACGCGATACTCGCCTTTGGCTGCAGCTCCGTAAACGTATTGCTGCGATCCTGGGTCAGGTCCTTGGGCGTCTCCTCGTCCCATCGCAGCGCCAGCGTCAGCTCGAGATCATCGCTGATGTCGTAGCTCAGGTTGCCAAACACAGCGACGTTGGCCAGCTCGAGGTCCTGCGCGGCCGGCGGGACGACGATGCCCAGGAACGTGGTGCCGAGCGAGCGAAAACGATCCTGGTCGAAATACGAGACGCCAGCGACCCAGCGCAATGCACGATCGTCGGGGGACACAAGACGCAGCTCCTGCGCGAAGGTCTCCGATTCGTCAATGACGAGGATATCGATCGCCTCGACAAAGGTCTGGTCCAGGTCCTGATCGTTGCCCGAGTCCACGTCAGTGAACGACGTAACTGATGTCAACGTCGCCCAGCCCAGATCGTAGTCGATCTTCGCGGACCCTTCCGACGCCTTCACGAACGACTCTCCGATCTTGTTCGACTGGATCTCGAACTCAGGTACATCAACGATAATGGGCGGATTGGGGGGCGGCAACGGCAGGAAGAAATCGCTGCCCGGCATGAAGTAACCCGAGCCACCGTCCTGGTCGAGGTACTGCGCGCGCAGGTCGATCGTCAGCTTGTCGCTCGGCGTGAACAGGAGTTTGCCGCGGAAGGCCGATGACTCCTTGTAGTCGACGTACTGATTGTCCAGGTAGCTGTTGCGCAGCTGCCCTTCCCGGTCCTGTACGCGAAACGACGCGCGGTACAAGACGTTGTCCGAGATTGGTCCGGATGCACTGCCTTCCAGCGTGTAGTCCTGGCCCTCGGCGGCGGCAAAACGCAGACCATATTCGGGTGTCCGGGTTGGTTGGCGCGTGGAGACGAGGATCGCGCCACCGATCGCATTGCGACCGTACAGTGCGCCCTGCGGGCCGCGCAGTACATCAACGCTCTCCAGGTCGAACAACTCCTGAGTCGTCAGCAGGTTGTTCGTCGCGCTAACCCCGTCGATACGGAATGACACTGGCGGCTGCCCCGTGCCGCGATTCTGCCGGATTCCACG
>JAHEGH010000071.1:0-11025 GCA_024639825.1 Gammaproteobacteria bacterium | reverse complement strand
ATCGACCTGCTGACAGACTCGGGCACCTCCGCCATGAGCGACCGGCAATGGGCCGGCATGATGATGGGTGACGAGGCCTATTCGGGCAGCGAGAACTTCTATCACCTGGAGTCGGTGGTTCAGGAGTTCTACGGCTATAAGTACCTGGTACCTACCCACCAGGGCCGGGGTGCCGAACACCTCATGTCGCAAATCCTGATCAAGGAAGGCGACCATGTGCCCGGCAATATGTACTTCACGACGACGCGCCTGCACCAGGAGCTGGCGGGCGGCAAATTCGTCGACGTGATCGTCGATGAAGCCCACGACCCCGAAAGCAGCTTCCCGTTCAAAGGCAACGTCGATCTCGCCAAACTCGATGCGCTGGTCCAGGACGTCGGTGCCGATCGTGTGCCGTACATCAGCCTGGAAGGCAACGTGAATATGGCCGGTGGCCAACCGTTCTCGATGGCAAACCTGCGCGAACTGCGAGCGTACTGCGACAAGCATGGCATTCCGATCATGCTCGACGCCACACGCACCATTGAAAACGCCTGGTTCATTCGTGAACGCGAAGAAGGCTACGCCGACAAATCCGTCCGCGAAATTCTGCGTGAAATCTGCGACATGACCGACGGCTGCACGATGTCCGCGAAAAAGGACGCACTCGTTAATATCGGTGGGTTCTTCTGCTGTAACGACGACGATGTATTCCGCAAGGCGCAGAACCTGGTCGTTGTTTACGAAGGCCTGCACACGTATGGCGGACTCGCCGGACGCGATATGGAAGCCATGGCGCAAGGTCTCCGCGAGGCGACCACCGAGGAGCACATGGCCGCTCGCATCGGTCAGGTTTATTACCTGGGCCACAAACTCGAAGCCGCCGGAATCCCGATCGTCGAACCTATCGGTTCACACGCCATATTTATTGACGCACGTCGCTTTCTCCCGCATATCGACCAGGACGACTACCCGGCGCAGGCATTGGCCGCGGAGTTTTTCATCGAGGCCGGTATCCGGACCATGGAGCGCGGCAACGTATCGGCGGGGCGCGACCCGGTCACGGGCAAGAATCGCCATCCAAAACTCGAACTCGTGAGGTTGACCATTCCACGGCGCGTGTACACGCAGGCGCACATGGATGTGGTTGCCGAAGCGGTCGCCGACGTCTACGCGCGACGCGATGAGATTCGCGGTCTGAAGATGGTGTACGAACCGGAATACCTCAGGTTCTTCCAGGCAAGGTTTGAGCCGCTGAGCTAGTCCAGTTTAGGCAGGCCGTACAACACAAGCCGGTAATAGCTGACCATGCCGATGATCTTCCCGTCCTCTTCAACGGGTGCATGTCCTATTCCGAAGTTCTCGAACAGGCGTGCGCAGTAGCGAATATGCATCTCCGGCCGAACCGTGACCACGGGCTTAGCCATGATCTCGTGGACATTGACGCGTTCCGGCGCCCTGTCCTGCCCGATAACTTTCCTGGCAATATCTGAGAACAGCAGCAGACCGTATTCGTCATTTTCATCGCGACGTTTGACGATCAGACTGGTTGCACTGACTTTCTTCATGACCTTCATCGCGGATAGCACATCCATGCGACCGTCGACCTCCGTAACTTCCTTCTTCATGCAGTCACGCACGCATCCCCACTTTTGGCCGGTCATAGGTTTTCCTCCACAATATCGCTAAGTTCTTCTGCCTGGTGCAGGACGCCGACTGCGTCCTCAACGTCCAGTATCACGGCTATTCCAGTACCCGGCTTGGCGTCGAATTCGCCAACATCCCCGATGTGCTCGAGAATATGGCGACTCAGGTGTTTCTCGACAAGCAACAGCACCACATCACGCTGCGTCGCGAGCGTCAGTCCGAAAAATGTCTTGCTCTCCTTGATGCCTTCGCCGCGCGCATTGTTGATAACCGTGCAACCTGTTGCTCCGGCCTCTCTGGCTGCATCCATCACGGCATCGGTCTTGGTGTCTTCGACGAAGGCAATTATCAGTTTGAAATGCATTATGTCTTTCCTTTCAGCACAGCGAACTGGCCGTAAGCGAGCACCGAGATTATCGGAAACAGGCTCGCGAACGCCACCAGTCCAAATCCATCCAGTAGCGGGCTGCGCCCCGGAACAGCTTCCGCAAGCCCGAGTCCCAGCGCCGTAATTAACGGGACGGTCACAGTTGATGTCGTAACACCGCCGGAATCATAGGCCAGTGGCACGATCATTTTTGGCGCCATCGTGGTTTGCACGATGACGACGAGGTAGCCCGCCGCAATGAAATACTGCAAAGGCAGGCCGGTGATTATTCTGAAACAGCCGAGCGCGACGCCGAAGCCAACGCCCAATGCCACGGCAACGCGCAGCCCCCATACGCCAACGGCGCCGGCGGACACCACATTGGCCTTGATCGATACAGCCATCAGCGCCGGCTCTGCGAGCGTCGTGGAAAAGCCAATCGCGGCGGCAAACAGGTAAACCCAGTAGAAATCCTGCCAGACCAGCGATTCTCTGACATGGCCGTGTACCGATTCGAGGAAGGCCGGGTCAGTCAATTGCTGCGCCATCAGCCTCCCTAGTGGAAACAGCGACTGCTCGAGGCCAACCAGGAACAGGCCGAGGCCGACTATCACAAAGGCAAAGCCGACGACTATCTGTTTGAAATTGGGAATACGCTCGCGAATGACAAAAAGCTGGAACGCAAACAGGAAGATCGCGATCGGCAACACGTCACTGGCGCTATCCCACACGAACACCAGGCTGTCACGAATCAGATCCATTGGCGCGCGATTCCGTACAGCAGAACAAAAAGGATAGGCGTCAGCGATGCAAACGCGATAAGCCCGAAACCATCCGTCATCGCGTTGCGGCCTTTTAGGGAGCTCGCCAGACCGACACCCAGCGCGGTTACCAGGGGGACCGTGACGGTTGATGTTGTGACACCACCCGAGTCGTAGGCTACGCCGACGATCTCCGGTGGCGCGATTGTTGTCACGATGACTACCAGCACGTAGCCCCCGATGATCATGACTGGCAACGACCAGTTGGTCAGGATACGAAACACACCGAGCAACAGGGCCACGCCAACCGACAGCGCGACGACGAGGCGCAGGCCGAGTGCGTAGCTTTCAATCGCTGCTTCATCGTTCTCGATGACGCCGGCACCGACAGCAACTTCCGCAGCCTCCTCGGCCACGGCCAGCAGTGCCGGCTCAGCAATAGTTGTGCCGAAGCCCAGCACGAATGAGAACGTGAACAACCAGAACGCACTGCCCTTCTTGGCCAGCGCATGCGCCAGATTCTCACCGATCGGGAACAGCGCAATCCGCAGGCCGAAAATGAAGAACGCGAGGCCTGCCACGACGAGCAGGCCCCCAATTAACAAGGACCAGAAGCCCGACACGGGCTGTTTGACGACAAATACCTGAAAAACCGCGATGACGACGACGATGGGCACGAGATCGCGCAGACTGAATAGCGCATCCCTGGATAAGGCGATCAACGAGTTTTTCAAACGCGGTGCAACTCCTTCGTATACCCGAAAGCATAGTAAAGCACCGGTATAACAACAAGGGTAAGCAACGTCGATACGAGTATTCCGAAAATCAATGTCACCGCGAGTCCATTGAAGATCGGATCATCAAGTATGAAGAATGCGCCGAGCATCGCCGCCGCCGCAGTTAAAGCAATAGGTTTAGCACGCACAGCGCCGGCACGTATCACGGCCTCCTGGAAATCGACACCAGCCGCGACTTCCTGGTTGATGAAGTCGACGAGCAGTATCGAGTTGCGCACGATGATACCCGCAAGAGCAATCATGCCGATCATTGATGTCGCCGTGAACTGGGCACCGAGCAGGGCGTGCCCGGGCATAACACCAATGATGGTTAACGGGATCGGCGCCATGATGATCAACGGCACGGCGTAGGAGCGAAACTGACCGACGACCAGAAGGTAGATGAGGATCAGGCCTACCGAATAGGCGATTCCCATGTCGCGAAACGTTTCGTAGGTTATTTGCCACTCGCCATCCCACTTGACGCTGTAGTCGTAGGGATTATCGGGCTGACTAATGAAGTGTTGCTCAATCTCAACATCGCCAACCATGTCGAACATACCGTACAACGGACTGTCAAAACGGCCGGCCATGTCGCCCGTAACAAAAACGACTGGCAGCAGATCCTTATGGTAGATGGTCTGCTCCCATTCACTATCGTGGACGTCGACAATCTCGGCAAGGGGGACAAGAGAGTCACCATGGCCGGCCACGCGAAGCATCAACAGGCTGTCGAGCTCCGACTTATCTGCGACCGGAAGTTCCAGTCGCACGGGGAGAGGGTATTTTTGGTAGCCGTCACGAACGTACGCGACGTCTTCGCCGCTCAACGCGGTCTGCAACGCCTGCGCGACGCTCGCCTGCGATACACCAAGCAATGCGGCTTTATTGCGGTCGACCGACACGACGATTCTCGGTGCCGCCGCCTCAATACTGTCATCAATGTCGACGATGTCATCCGTGCTTTCGAACACGGCGCGCAGTTCCCTGGCGATCAGCTGCTGACCCGCATAGTCAGGACCGTAAACCTCGGCAACAAGCGGCGCCTGTACCGGTGGTCCCGGTGGTACTTCGACGATTTTCGTCGAACCGCCGTATTTTTTGCCGATCGCATCGAGCGCCGGGCGTGCGGCGCTCGCGATCTCGTGACTCTTGCGCTTGCGATCCGACTTGCCGACAAGATTGACCTGGATGTCACCTATGTTGGCGCCCTCACGCAGGTAGTACTGACGCACGAGTCCGTTGAAATTGATCGGCGCTGCGGTTCCCGCATAGACCTGGTAATCCGTGACCTCGGGAATGTCCTTGATGTAGGCCGCCATTTCGTCGAGGACTCGCCCCGTCTGCTCTACCGTTGTTCCTTCCGGCATGTCGAGAACTACCTGGAACTCCGACTTGTTATCGAACGGCAGCATCTTCATGACAACCAGGTTGAAACCAACGAGGCTCATCGCCAGCAGAATCGCGACGATGACACCGCCACCGAGCAGGCTCCGTGCCCTGCGGCCCTCGCGACCGCGCAGAAACGGCCCCACGACGCGCCGGAAGACGTCGTCGAGCCATGCGGCTGACTTGTCCTTCTTGTTCTCATCATGGGTCTGCGCCAGCAACTTCTGGCTGGCCCACGGCGTGATAATCAGCGCCACAGCCAGCGACAGCAGCATGCCGATACTCGCGTTGATCGGGATCGGGCTCATGTAGGGGCCCATGAGACCCGTGACGAACGCCATCGGCAGAAGTGCAGCAATCACAGTGAATGTGGCAAGAATGGTCGGCCCGCCGACTTCGTCGACGGCGGGCGGTATCGCTTCAAGCAGTGTCTTGTCACCCATTGCCATGTGGCGATGAATATTCTCCACGACGACAATCGCATCATCGACAAGTATGCCAATCGAGAAGATCAGGGCGAACAGCGACACGCGGTTAATCGTGAAGCCCCAGGCCCAGGACGCAAACAGAGTCAGCGTAAGCGTGACGATGACGGCCGACCCGACCACGATGGCTTCGCGCCAGCCAAGCGTAATGTAGATCAGGAAAATCACTGAAATCGTCGCGAATGTCAGCTTCTGGATCAGCTTCTTGGCTTTGTCGTCCGCAGTCTTGCCATAGTCGCGCGTGATGGTGTACTCAACGCCGTCGGGTATAGCGATGCCTTCAAGCGATGCGACGCGTTCGATGACTTGTTGCGACACATGCGCCGCGTTGGTGCCCGGCTTCTTGGCGATGGCAATCGTAACGGCCGGTGCATCACCGTAGCGCACATACTGTTCGGGCTGGTCCGGCCCTGCGGAAACATTGGCGACATCAGACAGGTGAATCGCCTTGCCATCAATTACGCCGATCACGAGTTCTGCAACGTCAGTCCGATCGGCAAGAAAAGTACCGGCAGTAACCGGTACATACTGGTTGTCGGCGACCAACGCGCCAGCCTGGGACACAACGTTGCTCGCCTGCAGCGCATAACGCAGTGCATCGATCGACAAGCCGTAAGCGGCAAGCCGCTGTGGATCCAGTTCCACATGTACGACGTTGTCGGGTCCACCGACCGTATAGACATCGCGCGTACCGGGCACACGCTTGATTTCGGCCTCAAGGGTATGCGCCACGCGCTGCAGCTCGTGCGCCCCGCGCGCTTCATCTTTGGTCCAGAGCGTCAGCGTTACGATTGGTACATCGTCAATACCTTTGGGCTTGATAAGCGGGCGCATCACCCCGCTGCCCGGAGGCAGCCAGTCTTCGTTGGAATACACGGCGTTGTACAGGCGGACGATTGCGCCGGTGCGATCCTGGCCGACCTCATACTGGATGGTGAGTATGGCCATGCCGGGGCGCGACACGGAATAAGTGTGTTTGACGCCTTCTATTTCGGCAAGCACCTGCTCGAGCGGAACAGCCACGATGTTTTCGACCTCGACCGCGCTTGCGCCTGGAAAAGGCACAAAGATGTTCGCGAACGTCACATTGATTTGCGGCTCTTCTTCTCGCGGCGTCACCGCGACAGCGAATAGCCCCAACAGCAAGCCGGTCAGCGCCAGCAATGGCGTTATCTTCGAGTTCTGGAAACGCTGGGCAAGCGCGCCGGAAAAACCGAGCTTCTTCTCCGTGGACATGACTTACTGCGCCTGTTCTTTAAGCCAAATGCCGGCGCGGACCGGATCGGTCGCTACGGACTCGCCCTCGGAGAGCCCAGCGAGTATTTCTATCGACTCGCCGTAGGGCCGACCCAGCCGCACCTGTCGCAGAGAGACTGTGTCACCGTCGGTCACATAGACGGCACTTAGCTCACTGCGCCGCACAATTGCCTCGATGGGCACAAGCAGGCGCTTCGTTTCGCCAACGACGAATCCGACTTTGATAAACATGCCGGGATACAGGGTCGCTGCGCCATCGGGCAGGTTCACCCGTACTCGAAACGTATTCGCCGCGGCGTCGGCGACCGGAAAGAAGGTCATGCTGACGGCCTCAATACGCTTGCCGTCGATATAGGCGTAGGCTTTGCCGATCGTGCGAACTGCATGAAACATGCTCTGCGGCACATCGACATTGACCCGAAGCTGCTGCAAGGAAAGGCCGGAAATTAACGGCTGACCCGGCGAGACCAGCTCACCCAGTTGGACATGGCGCTTCGACACGATGCCTGCGTAGGGTGCCCGTACCACCGTGTATTCGAGCTGCTCCTCGGCTGTCTCAACGCCAGAGGTCGCGGCGTTCAGGCGTGCCTGGGCGGCATCGCGGTTGGCCCGCGACTGGTCGAACTGTGACTTTGAGATACTGTTGTTCTCGATCATTTTCGAGAAGCGCTCAAACTCCCGCTGTGCTTCTGCAAGGCGGGCTCGCGCTTCCTCGAGCGCCGCTTCCGCGCGATCCAGGGCAGCCTCTTGCTCGTTATCGGTAAACCGCATAACCACATCGCCCGCATCGACGAAGTCGTTGACGTCGAAGGGCAATTCAGCGATCCGGCCGGACGTCTGTGCGGACACCGTCGCCTGGTTTACCGCTTCAACGCGACCGTCCCAGACCCGCTCCCGCGGGGCGTCCTGAAAGCTGGCTGTCGCCGATTCAAAGGGTACTGCCCCGTATCCGGGTGCGGCGACAGCCAAAGCCGCCAGAATCGTAGTGAATCGAATCATGTGTTGGACCGCTAATTATATTAGGAATTGCTTAAGTATATATTATTTAATACTAATATAACAAGCCCTCATTCCAATATTCCGCCTGGTTTCGGGCTCATGATAGCCTCCCCCGATGTTCCTCCCTGTCAAAGCCGATTTCGCACTGCCCCGCTTCCCGGTCCTGACGGTACTGATCTGCGTAATTTGTCTCGGGGTCTTTCTCAAGCAGCAAAGCGACTGGAAAGAATTCGGCATGGCAATCGATCGGTTCTGCAACTCAAGTCGTTCGCATATCGAACAGATCGTCTTTGAACGGATCGCGGCGTCCCAGAACATGGATAACTGCGGCGACATCATGTACACGATCGCCAACGACCCGGACCGTGAGGAGAGCGAAATCATTGCAGAGATGGCGTCGAAAATTCGGCCGCTCGCCGGATTCAACAGTGTGGACTCGCGGGAATATGTGCGAATGATGCTCGAGGAGGAGGTGCGGCGGTTCAATACGCTGGTGCCTCCCGATCCGGACGAGGGGCTCGCCTACTACACGGGATCGTGGAACCCGGTCACCATGATCACCTCCAGTTTCGCCCATGGCGACTGGGGCCACATTCTATTTAACCTGGTGTTCTTTTTTGCGTTCGCGGCAACGGTAGAAGTACTCATCGGTCCGATACGTTATATCGCGTTCGTCCTTGTCGACTCGTGGTTCATAGGACTGACCGGATCAATAGCCGCCGCGGCGACAGCCCAGCATTACTGGACGCTGGGCCTGTCGGGCGTGGTCATGGGCATGATGGGGCTGTTCGCGTACTTGCTGCCACGCGGCAAGATCAAGTGCTATTACTTCTTCATTATAATTTTCGGCTCGGTCGCCATTCCGGGCTGGATACTCACCGCCTGGTACCTTGGCGGTGATATCGTGACCCTGCTCACCAATGACGACTACGGACGCGTCAACGTCCTCGCCCATGTCATGGGCGGTATCGGCGGCTACCTGTTCGGTTTGTTATTCCTGCAACAGGTACGCCAGGATACCGAACATGCTCAGGACGCGCTGGAACGCCTGGACTTCGAGAAACGTTTTCGCTGATTACTGCCAGCGTTCTTGGCAGGTCGGCGCGCGCCTCCCGGGCTCTTGCCGGCCGGACGCGGTCCACCCTGCCGACGCTGTCTGCCTTTTTGAATCGGATCGGCCTTGATACGCGTGTCCACTTCGTAACCAGGCACGTATTCCTTCTTTATATCTCGCTTGAGCAGTTTCTCAATGTCCTGGAGAAGTTTTAGCTCGTCGATACACACCAGTGACACAGCCGTGCCGTCCAAACCGGCTCGCGCGGTGCGGCCGATGCGGTGCACGTAGTCTTCGGGAACATGTGGCAATTCGTAGTTCACAACGTGCGGCAAGCGCTCGATGTCGAGTCCCCGCGCTGCGATGTCCGTGGCGACGAGAACGCGTACTTTGCCCGCCTTGAAGTCACTCAGTGCTTTCGTGCGCGCACCCTGCCCTTTGCCTCCATGGATTGCATCAGTTCTGATGCCGTCCTGGTTAAGTTGTTTGGCAAGCCGATTCGCACCGTGCTTGGTGCGTGTGAATACGAGTACCTGTTGCCAGTTGCCGCGACCGATCATTTCGGCCAGAAGCTCACGCTTGCGTGCCTTGTCGACCGGGTACGCAAGCTGTTCGACACGGTCGGCCGTGGTATTACGCGTGGCGACCTGAATTTCTGCCGGGTTGTTGAGAAGATTATTCGCAAGATCGCGAATTTCCTTCGAGAACGTGGCCGAGAACAGCAGATTCTGCCGGTCTGTCCTGAGCTCCTTGATGATCTGCTTGATATCGCGGATGAAGCCCATGTCGAGCATGCGATCGGCTTCATCGAGCACGAACATCTCGACGCATGACAGGTCTATGTTTCCTTGCCGGACGTGATCGAGCAGACGACCGGGCGTAGCAATCACAACGTCAACGCCGCGCCGAATCTTGGTAATCTGCGGCCGCGCGCTAACGCCACCGTAGATTTCCATCGTCCGCACCGGGCAGTACTTGCCGTACGTCTGGACACTTTCGTTAACCTGCGCAGCAAGTTCGCGAGTGGGTGTCAAAATCAGGGCACGGGGCAGCCGCGGACCGGATTCGTGGTTTTTGAGAAGCTGCAACAATGGCAGCGTGAAGCCTGCCGTCTTGCCGGTGCCCGTCTGGGCGCCAGCTAGAATGTCGTGGCCTGCAAGGATGTGGGGTATGGCTTCGCGCTGGATGGGCGTCGGCGTTTCATAGCCTTGCTCTTCGACAGCACGCAGCAATTCGGCCGAAAGGCCGAGTTCGTTAAACTTCATTGGATGGTCTCCGGGTCGCCTGATCCGACGTGCCAAAACAACTAAGCGAATGGCTTGCGGTCCGGTCCAGGCTGGAATTTAAAAGTGACTCCGAGCGCGTGAATTCGCGGTCCCGGAGTGAGTGGCGCAGACCGATGTGCGCCAAGACGGGGCGGACTGTAACAGAAACTTCTACGAAAGAAAGGACTTTATCGTCCTATTTCCGGATTACTGGATGCGAAGCCCCAGCTTGTCGACCATGGCCTCGTAGCGCGGATCGGTGCGGAGCGGTTCGATGAATCGGTCGCCCAGGATCAACTGTAATCCTGAATCGCGGTTCTCGTAGGCAGCGTCCATAGCGGCAAAAGCCTCGTCGAACTCGCGCCTTATCGCATGGGCCTGCACGACCTGCCAATCCCAACCGAGCGCTTGCTTCGACTTCAGCCTTGCCAGTGCCTCGTCCGACGCACTTTGATCACCCATTAGAAAGTAGTTAGCCGCCAGGCCCGCGAATTTGAAACCATCCAATCGCTCTTGCTGAAGCAATTCCACCGCCTTGTCGTAGTTGCCCTTTAACATATAGGAACCCGCAAGGTATGCGTAACTGCCAAACGACTCGGGCGCAATCTCGATGCGTTTTTCCAGTATCTTTATCGCCTTATCGTAGTCGCCCTTTATGTTGTAAACGTAGCCCAGAGTCGCATGATTGGGCATATGTAACGGATCAAGTTCGTGCGTAAGCATGGCAAGGCGCAGGCTTTCGTCGTAGTCACCAACAAACGCGTAATAGACGCTCGCTTGGTAAAGCGTATCGATGTCGTTGGGAGCAAGTTCCAATGCACGTTCAATGGCTGACCGCGCACCGGCGTAGTTCCTCTCGTATGACACCATGAGATCGCCCGACAGGGCATACGCAGCGCCATTATCGGGATCGAGTTCAAGCGCCTTGTCTACCGCCGCACGCGCAAGCGGGACGACCTCTGCAGGTAGCCGCGCCCCGACGTCACCCTGCTGCGAATGAATAAAGGCCTTGAGCACCCACGCCGGCGCATAGCCTGGGTCAATTT
>JAHEGH010000070.1 GCA_024639825.1 Gammaproteobacteria bacterium | reverse complement strand
ATCCTGTCGGGCGCGCCATATTTTTCAGCGGTTTACGTGGTTTCGAGGGTTCAGCGATGTAGCGCTGTGACCACCACGAGACCACGTCATGACCACTGTTTGTGAAAGCAGACGCTCACCGTCGAGACTCCAGCTCGATACCGCTCGCTTTGGATTCCGTTGACATTGACCCGGTCCGCTGCCATAGAGGGCCTCATGCGAAGCAAAAGTGACATGGTCAAGAGAATGCAATTGTGGCCGAGCTGGCTCGTGATACAAATCGTGGCAAGGACCCCGTGGATAGTCGCCAGTGCTTTCGCGCATGCAACGGTTTGGTTCATGTGGCTGGCCAATAGACGCGCGCGGCCAATCACTACAGTCAACATCGAGATTTGTTTTCCCGAAATGACACGGGAGCGTCAACAGTCACTTATCAAGGCGAGCTTGTACGAAACAAGCATGAACGCCATTGACATGGCGCGGTGCTGGGTGCGTAGCAGGGATGACCTGGAGGGGCGAATCAGCAAAGTCGAAGGTCTGGAATACCTCGACGAGGCTGTGGCGGTCGGTAATGGCACGCTGGTGCTGTTGCCTCATCTGGGCAGTTGGGAGATCGTTAGCCTGTATCTCTCGAGTCGTTACAAAATTACTGCTCTGTTTCGCAAATCAAGAGCAACAGCACTTGCCGATTTTATTCGTCGTCAACGCCAACGACACGGCGCCAGATTAATGTCGACCGGCACTGCGGGGCTGCGCGCCGTCTTGCAGGCCTTGCGCGCCAACGACATGGCTTTGCTCTTCCCCGACCAGGTTCCGTCTCGAGATAGCGGTCAATTCGCACCGTTTTTCGGTGAACCGACGTTGACGATGACGCTGGGTTCCAAGTTGATTCGCCGGAGCGGGGCGCGTGCGGTATGCGCGTACTGCAAGCGCTTATCTGGCGGCCGCTATGAGCTGCAATTCCGGCCCGTTGACGAAGCGATTTATGACGCCGACCTCACCACATCGCTTGCTGGATTGAATAGATCGATCGAAGCGTGCGTGCGGCAGTGTCCCGAGCAATACCAATGGGAGTACAGACGATTCAAGTTCCTTACTGACTTTCGAAGACGGTTTTATTGGTAAGTCTGGCCTTGAGGTCACTACTCTGCGGAGTGCTGCTCGTTAATTAACCTTGGCTCGTCGGACTGCCCGCGATCATGGCGCTGCCAAATTTCGAAGATGTCCGCACTATCAGGGTCAAACCCCTGTGGCCCACTTAGCTTGTGTTGATACCCACTCGCCGCGCCAGATCGGAAGTGAAGATGCCTTCAGGGTCCAGTCTTCGCTTGATATCCAGCAATTCATTGAATCGGGGATACACGCGGTAGAATTGTTCCGGCGTCAAGACCTGATCTTTTGCAAGATGCACCTTTCCACCGCGCTTGGCCGTGGCGTCGATCAGCCGATCGATCGCTTTCCGACTAGCCACCTCGTGGCGTTTCTTGGGATGAAACTCGAAATTGAGGCTGTAGCCATCCTCGGAGAATGACAATAGGCCATCGTCACGTTTGTGTGCACGAAGAATGGTGGTGACAGGTGGGCATGGAGACGACCGGCAAATTCCAAGTAACTCAATCAATGCCGCACGCGCGTCAGAACGGGGAAAGGTCACCTGCAGCGTATAGCCAAGCGGGCCACAAACGAGGTGTGCGGGCGGAACTGTGAAACTGGCCTCAAAGCTGAATCGAAGGAACAGCTCTGTGTTCGAGGCACGACCCATGCGATACAGGATGCGACCCATGCGGTAGTACAACCGATTGAATGAGAACATCATCAACCGTTGTGCCTGTAGCATGAGTGACAGCACCGGCCCAAACGTCTGGTGCAACGCGAGACCGAAGCGACGGTGTTTCTCGAGTCGCTCGAAGCCCGCATTGAGATATTCCTGACGCTCCTCCTCGGTGTCGTCATGTTCGATCCACTTCGCGGCATGAACGACTGACCGACCGGTGTTGTGACCACGCGCATAAGCATCGATCCACACAACTGCCGCGTCATGAGATTCTTCAACCTGAGCCATGGTTTCGAGCAGCGCATCCACATCCCCGGCCGGAATACGATTGATCTCTACGAACGGTGACTTGATCGGTTTCAGCTGCAGAGTCGCATCGATAATGATCCCAAGCATGCCGATGCCACCGACAATTGCGTTAAACAGCTCGTGCGATCGGTCGATTGTCATCAGTTTACCGTCGGCGAGCAGTAACGTCAGGCTGACAACCTGGTCGCCGAAGCTGCCTTGACGCCACGCATCCTTGCCATTGACGTTGGCACATATCGCGCCGGCGACGCTTGAATGCGATTCGGTCGGACTGGCCGGAAGAGTGAGCAAGCGATAGTGGACTTTTCGATAAATATCTATGAGCCGGGTACCGCCTTCGACTTTGATTGTCGAGAGAGCTTCATCGAACTCGATGATGCGGTTCATGAGCTTCATATCGATAAGCCCCTGTCCGTCATTGAGCGCCAAATCTCCATAGGTGCGGCCCGCGCCACGAGCGCAGATAGTCATACCTTGCTGACGAAAGAAAGCGAGCGCCTGCTGACACTGCTCGATCGTAGTTGGCCGCGCCACAAGGGAGCGTGAGCGAATCGAGCCCACAAGCGAATCGATGTCCTCCCACCGCATGAAATCGAGCGGTTGCGGGACCTTTTGGCTATTCCTCATAGGCGGCTTAATAACTCGAATTGGGGTCCGCGCGCAAATCTTTGGCTGTCGGCATAAACTTTCAAATTGGCGAAGGTTTTTGTCCGCCAATGCATCTAACAAGAAACCGACCGTTTTTCGAACTATTCACGTCTAAACATCGATGAGTCCCAAACAAGAAGGACAATAGATGCAAGTCAAAAGTATGCGCCTTCTGGACCGCTGGGTCGGGGTCCCGATTTCTGTCCTGCTTACGGGTTTCCGGAAGCTCGGCGATCTGTTCCGTCGAAGCAGGGTTGAGGCGCCGAAACGCATCGTTATCATCAAACTGGTCGAACAAGGGGCGACCGTGATAGCGGCGCCGGCAATAGAGCGCGCCATTGAAATGGTCGGACGGGAAAACGTATTTTTTGCCGTATTCACGGAAAATCGTCCGATTCTGGATTTGCTGGATCTGATTCCTGCTGACAACGTCATTGAGATTCGCGGTGATGGGCTGATCGCGATCGCCCTCGATACCATTGGCGCGATCTTTCGGTTGCGGCGTGAGCGCGTTGATACGGCGGTCGACTTCGAGTTCTTCTCGAGGTTTTCGGGCGCGCTAACTTACCTGAGCGGAGCAGGTCGTCGAGTCGGGTTTCACTCCTATGCGGGTGAAGCGGGCTACCGTGGCGACCTGATGACCCATCGAGTCGCGTACAACATCCGACTGCATGCGAGCGAGACATACCGCATGCTGATCGACGCGATTGAGGTAGACGGCAGCCAGTTGCCTACCCTGGGATTCAAGCCGTCGGCGGCGACGTCGGAACCAAAATTCGTTCCAAATGAGGCCGAAGTCGCCAACGTAAAGGCTATGCTGGCCGATTCCTTTCCGGGGATGACACATGCACGTCTCGTATTGATCAATGCCAATGCCGGCGATCTGTTACCAATTCGTCGATGGGCAAACGATCGTTATGTCGAGTTGGCCAAACGCTTACTGGACCATGATCCCGCGCTCTGCATTGCTTTGACTGGCGCTGAAAATGAGCGTGATGGTGCTGAAGAATTAGCTTCCAGGATAGGCTCGAAGCGCTGCGCCAGCGTCGCGGGCCGCACAACCCTCACGGAACTCTTTGCACTGTACAGCCTGTCCGAGGTCATGGTGACCAACGATAGCGGTCCCGCCCACTATGCAACCTTGACGCCTGTTGATGTTGTTACGCTGTTTGGGCCGGAGAGCCCTGCGGTCTTTGGTGCGCGCTCGGAAAGAAGTCACTTGCTCTGGGCCGGCCTATCCTGCAGCCCGTGCGTAAACGCATTCAATCAAAGAGTAACCACGTGTACAAACAACCGGTGTATGCAGGACATTGGCGTCGACGAGGTGTACGAGAAAGTCGTGTCGGTGCTTACGCAGCGCTCAGCCCCTGTTGGCGCTATAAAGGTTGCCACGGCTTGAATGAGCAGCGTTCCAAACACGGCGCGGTCGTTGGCCGATTCTCCGGCGCGTAACAATATGTTCAGCTCAAGGCTCTTCACGCTAAGCAGATATCTTGCGTTTTTTCTCCTGGGCGCGATGACGATCTATGCCGTTTTCCGTCTGGCGACGGGTGACTGGACTGACGTCAGCCAATTCTGGATTAGCCGCGGCGGAATAATTCCGACGCTTATTCTGATTTCGGTCATCGATGTAATTTTAGAGGGCCTGGCGTGGGCCTGGGTCTACCATCGTTTTGAGGTGCGGACGTTCGACCGCGTAGGTGTCCTGGCTTTCCTGGCCGGTCGTGCGGGGCTACCACTGCCAGCGCAACTTGGCAGGCTTATTCGCCCGGATGCGATGGTGAAGCAGGGGCGCACGCCGCTTCTAAACGCCCTGAAAGCAGAAGCTGTGGTATTTGGACTGGATGCCATATCAGTCATCAGCCTGCTGGGTGGTCTGATGGTGTTTCAGGTATTTCCCAGGTTGACTCCTTTTGCGGTGCTAGGGGCCATTGCCATACCAATGTTCCTCGGCAACGTGGTCACTCAGATGCTGACGAAAACCAAGCTTCATCTACCACTCAGGTTCTGGTGGACCTGGTCGACATTCTTCATCATTGTCATCATGATGCTGGGCTGGCTCGCGCATGGACTGGCGCTGTATGTCCTTGTAGAGGACCTGCCCGGCGAGATGACGCTGTGGGATTCCCTTTTCTTCGGCCCGGGCACCGCGGTCCTCGGCGTCGCGACTGGCCTGCCCGGCGGTATTGGCGCCACGGAAGGATTGCTTGGAACGGCACTCAAAGTCCGCAGCGTGCCGATCGAGCATCTCGCTATCGCGGTTGCGGCCTTTCGACTGATAACCTTCTGGATGTGGATTCCGATTGGGTGGGTAGCTATCGGCGTTCTGCGAAAGTTGTCACCTGACGTGAAGGAATCCATGACGGAGAGCGCGGGATGAGCGAACAGTACCCATTCACTCTTATTAAAGAGGAAATCGCTAAACGAAACGGCGCGGCGCTGGATTTCGCCGTTGGAACGTCTCCTTTTCCGTTGTCACCTGAAATGTCCGAATGGCTACGGACCCATTCAGAGTTAGCCCTGGTACCTGGTAACCGGGACGACATCCATGAATTCGCTTTGGTCGCTTCAAGCTACCTGGGCCGGGAATATGGCGTGGAGATATCGCCAGACCAGATTCTTCCGACGGCTGGTGGCAGAGCGGCGATGGGGATTCTTGCCGCCTGCACCTTGTCGCCGGCGAGTACGGTCGTCGTCACGGAACCGGGTTATCCGGCATTCGCCCGCCTGGCGAAACAGGCAGGCGCTAAGGTGATTGTCAGCTATCTGGATCCGCGGAACGGATTCTCTCCCGACTTCGAGTATTCAGATGGGACGCCCCGCGGATCGGTAGCGATGTTGGCGGTCAACTATCCCAACAATCCGAGCGGCAGCATGCTGTCGCCGGCGGTACTGGAGAGGCTTAAGTACCTGGCAAGCCCAGGGCTTGTGTTGTTTAACGACGCGACCTACGGGCCGCTGGTATACGATGATCAGCCCCGCTCGATACTGTCAGAAGTCTTCCCCGACAACAGTCAGCCGAGCGTCGTCGAGTTGCATTCGTTCTCCAAGCTCTACCCTATCGGACCATTGGCTGTTTCGTTTCTTGCAGGCTCCGCAGACCTGATGCGATCGATGGCGACCTACAGTGAGTACGCCTGGTCGCCGCTGAGCCGCCTGCAACTTATGGCGACCGCGAAATGTCTGCAAGATAGCGATCGAATTGCCCGGTTTCGGGAGTACCTTCCGACGCAACTGCGGTCACTGCAAAGAACTCTCGATGACATCGGGCTACAGACATACACCTCACATTCGGGGACCTATCTTGTTTGTGGCGTCCCCAAGTCTATCGCCGGTAAGTCCATGACGTCGGCTCAGAGCGCTGCAAAATTCCTGATGGACGAGTTTGATATTGCCGTCGTCCCGATTGGCAACGACGATCATGCCTATCTGCGTTTTTCGGCACTGTATCGTCCGCAGGATCTGGAGCGTCTCGCTGGCCTTGGTTCGAAGCTTCAATTTCGGTGAGGCGTGCGCTTGTCACGCACACACATACACACACAGGATTAATATGGCCATACCAAGACAACGTATTCGACTGCCCACGGGCGCCTGGCGCACGGCTTTCACCAGCTTGTTGAGAGGGGACTTGTGGGAGGGAAGTCAGATTGAGCGGTTCGAGCGGTCAGTTGCAGACTATATATCCGTCGAAGATGCCGTCACGGTACCGTCGGGCAGAGCGGGGTTCCGCTTCCTGTTCGACAGCATGGGCATCGAGCCCGGCAGAGAGGTCATTTGCTCGGCATTTGGCTATCCGGTCGTGCCCTTTATCGTAAAGTCCCTGGGTTACGACCTTAAGTTCGTTGATTGCGAGATGGACACGCTTGGTATGGATCCGAAACGGCTGGCCGAGGCGTGCACGGAAAATACCGCAGCGGTTATCGCAACGCATCTCTACGGCGTGCCATGCCAGATTCAGGAGATTGCCGACATCTGCGCACGAACCAACACGAAACTCATCGAGGACTGTGCGCACTGCTACGGTGCCACTGTTGACGGGAACAAGATCGGCTCCTTCGGGGATGCAGGGTGTTTCAGCTTCGAGACCTCAAAAGTCATCAATACAATGGGCGGCGGTATCGTCACATTGTCGGATGCGGAGGTTGGCAAACGCCTCAGGGAACTTGCTGCGCAGGAACCCCGCAACGGTATGAAGTGGCTGGCGCGCAGGTTGTCGAAGACGACTTTCGAGGCACTGGTCACCAATCGTCTGTTGTTCAATCTGGGCGTTTATCAGATGCTGCGCATTGCGTCTTCCAGGGATGACGGAGAAGATCGATTCGCGTCGGGATACCAGGGTGACGAAGTGTCGCTCAAAGGCAAAATGGGACGCTATACGAATTACCAGGCACGGCTAGGTCTGCGGCAGTTGAAGACCATTGAGGCCCGAAATCGGCGCCGGACCGAAAACGCTGAGCGATTGGTTGGTCAGTTGGACGGCAAGATTCCATTGCAGAAGCCAGCGTCCACAAGGTCGAATGACTACGCGAATTTTATGCTGGTCAGCGTGCTTGCGAGCAACCTCTCTGCATTGGCAGGCGCACTGCTCAAGAAGGGCGTGGATACCAAGCACCTTTATATGAGGGACTGCAGCCACATGTTTGAGGGGGAGCGGCCATTCCCGAACGCGGCGAGAGCAGAAAAAGAGGTGCTGCACTTACCAGCGTATCCGGAAATGTCAAAGGCTGATGTCGATCGAGTCGCCAGGGCGGTCGAAGACTCCCTCGTCGAGTTAGGGTCGGATTCGGCAACGAAATAGCCTGCCACACCGACCGCTATTCACAGGACGTACGTCTAACACTCAATGATGAAAACCACACTGTCCAAAGAATCACCGGTGGCTGAGTTCCTGATCAGGAACAGAACGTTAATCCTGTTCTTGCTTGGTGTCGTTGTCTATATCGCATTTCTTGGGCTTAGAGAGGTGTGGTACCCGGATGAGCCGGACATCGCCGAAGTGGCCCGGGCGATGTTTCTCAGTGGTGATTGGGTGTCCCCGCGCCGGATGGGCGAAATCTGGGTGGACTATCCACCGATGATCTATTGGATAGGCACCGTTTCTTCGCACGCGCTTGGTGAGATGTCCGCATTTTCGCTGCGACTGCCGAACGCCATTGCGGCAATCGCTACAATTCTTTTAACGGCCACTGTCGCCAAGTCCTGGTTCGACGAAACAACGGGTTTCTGGGCAGGTGCCACGTTGCTCACGTTCCTGCTATTCGTTTACGAGGGCAACAGCTACCGGCCGGATGTCATGTTCACGCTGACTATCACGGCGGGGATGTTCAGCTATGCCGGGGGGCGCAGCAGCAGCGGCAACGTGCTTCTGCGTGCTCTCGCTTTCGTGTTTTTCGGCTTGGCCATGCTGTCGAAAGGGCCACTAGGGCTGCTATTGCCTGGCCTGGTACTGGTCGTCTGGCTTGGCGCGCAGCGCGAGTGGTTACGAATACTGGAACTTGCACCCCTTTCGCTGGTTGCTCTGCTTGTCTACGCGTCCTGGTTTCTCACCAATGCTCAGGCAATGGGCTGGGACAGCATGTTTGGCGAGTTCTACGCGCAGAATTTTGAGCGCTTTCTCACCAGCGAGAGTCGCGGGCATGGGCAACCCTGGTACTACTATCTCCGGAATTTCTGGGTCGATTTCATGCCGTGGTCATGGTTGTTTCCACCAGCGCTCTGGTGGATATATCGATCTGAGAAGTGGCGTGATCCGAAGGTCTTACTGGCCCTTCTATGGTTCGTAATCTTCATTGCATTTCTTTCTCTTGCTGCGACCAAGCGACAGCTCTACCTGTTACCCGCATTTCCGGCGGTGGCGCTCCTATTAAGTGTTTGGTTTGCCGAGATTGCCGGGCCTGGGGAAAGGGGCAAGTCTGATATAGGCAGAGTCGCGGTTCGCTCGTACTCGTGGGTACTGGTCGTCGCCTACATCGCATTGGGCGCGTTCCTGCTTTGGGCCGCGCCCAATCTCGAAGCGCTGCTTGCTGATCGCGAATTGAATGATCAGGAACTCGAAGTCGTGAGCCTTGCAGCATTGCCGCTCATGGTGTTGGGTGGTGCGCTGATCGCCGCCGCATTGGCTATCGGCGTCGCGTGGAAATTCGGTGGCAAGCGCGCAGCACTCCTGAGCATTGGCAGCAGCCATGCCCTGATTTACATTGTCATTCTGGCGCTCGTGTTTCCAAGCTTTGCGCCGGTAAAAACCTACCAGCCGCAAAGCGAGTGGATTAGTGCCGCGATCGGCGACGAACCCCGATTCGGTATGGTTGATGCAGCCGGCGTGTCTCGCAGAGGCGGGTTCAGCTACTACACAGGAACCGCCGTTGATTTGCTCGAGGGCCCGACTGAGGCTATTGATTACCTTCGCGAAAACCCGAACACAATAGTGCTGATTCGGTCGACCCAATACGAACGCGATTTCAAGACGGACGAACCGGAGACCCGGCTGCGGGTCTTGCGAGAGATACGGGTGGGTTCGCATCTGTATATAGCAGTGGCCCCGGGCGCTGCGATTGAAAAACAATAGTCGACAAGTATTTGTAGTTCTTCTGGTTACGATCGGTGAAAGCTGTCATTCACCCAGAGCGAACGTCCGCTACTGACTGTGACTTCAACCGGTCGTTGCAACACATTCTGCAAATTTCTCGGCCCACTGACTCCGAATACGGGGATCAGAGGCTTGGGATGACGCCAAGCCCCTGAACCTGATGCAACGATTGATTTGCTGCTATCGTGTCATTGCGACGACAAATTATCGGTCGCGACTTAAAGTACCGGTGATCGTTCCTGTTTCGGCAACGATCTGGGTATTCGGATTTACCGGGACGTAGTCGTCGAAGCGGATCGAGAACTCGCCTTTGGCGTTTCGAAATCTCCCCGTGCCACCGAGCCACTCTCCTTCCACGGCAATGTACTGTTCACCGGTCCCGAAATTGGCGCAGACTACACCTTGCCCATTACCGTAAAGCAAGGACAGGTCCGAAAACGTGAACACCAGGCTATTGTCTGTGATGACAACGACCTTGAAGAAGCCGGCCGGGCAATTATCGCTGTCCGGCCCAGGCATGGGATAGTCGGCCTTGGTCACTGCGGTCAAATCGGCTCGTCCCAGGTTTCCTTTCACTTTGGCTCGTACCAGCCCCAAGAGGTTCGTCGAGCTAACTGGCACCCCGTTGACGTCAGCGTCTGCTTGCTCGAGATGTTGAATGAAATCGCCCGCGAAACGCAGATATACGCCGCGATCTTCTTCTGCACCAGCGATTTGTGCACTCAGGATCGCGAATACTCCAACTAAGACGACCAAGGGCGCTTTCCTGCTGAATCTGCTTTTAAACATGGCTGTACTCCAATCTGGGGTGGCGCGGCTCGCGCTGCATTAAGCCTAAGGGCTGGGCGCAGAAAAGTTGTGAAACTTCGGGTACATTTGCGTGAAACAGAGAACAAAATGATCTACAAGTTCGGTGAATTTGCTGTTGACACGCTTCGCGCCGAGGTGCATCTGGCGGGAACGGTTGTTCCCCTCCGCCGTCAGTCATTCGACGTACTCGTACACCTGTTAGAGAGACCGCATCGCATTGTGTCGAAAGACGAGCTTCTGGACGCGGTGTGGGGTGACAAGGTCGTAACTGATGGGGCGCTGAAGCACTGCCTGATGGAAATTCGGGCGGCCCTAGGCGATTGCGACCGCAAGATTGTTCGCACAGTCGCGCGGCGTGGCTACATTCTCGAAGCACCCGTTACCAAAGAGTCAGTTGCTGCAGACCACAGAGTTTCGGTTCTCGTCGTGCCGATTGACGATGAGGGCGCCGATGTTAACGGCGACTATATTGCAGACGGCCTGACAGAAGAGATCATCACGGAACTCTCGAAAGTTCGATCTATTCGCGTAATCGCTCGCGCTTCAGCCATGCGGCTCAAGGACGCGGGCGACGCGGTACAGGGCATCGCCAAAAAGCTCGGAGTCGATTTCATCCTGGATGGTTCGGCTCGCAAATGGGGCGACAAGCTCCGGGTCACCCTCCAGCTGAGCCGTCTGGGTTCCGACGCCGCTCGATGGAGCGAGCACTACGACGGTACGCTGGGCGATCTGTTCGAAATCCAGGACGAAATAGCGCGGTCCGTCGCAAGAGAACTTGCCGTACGTCTCGGCACCCCGGAGTCAACAAAAGATGACGAGCTTGAAAATCCTCGAGCGATCGAATCGTACCTTCGGGCGCGTTACGAAACATTGAAGTTCTCCAGAGACGGCCTCCAGCAAGCCGAGCGACACCTGCTAAACGGACTGGACCTCGTGGGGCCGAATGCGCGTCTTCTGAGCGCTTTGGGACATGCCTATGCGAAGTACAGCGAACTCGGGTTGGATCCAACGGGAGCGTTTATTGGGAAGGCTGCCGAGTGCGCGGTGAAAATTTTCGAGCTCGACCCAAACTCATCACGTGGGTTCATGCTTCTCGGTATGGTGCGGTTTTATTCTGGCGCGCTTCGCGCGGCGCGAGAGCCACTCGAGCGCTCGCTCGGCGCCAATCCCACCAATCCAGACACGTTGGCCATGTTGGGATACTTGTATGCACTAAGCGGTCAAAACGAGGGCGCTGCGCAGTTATTTGACGAGGTACTCGACATAGACCCGCTCACCCCGCTCAACCATTGCATGCCGGGATTCGTTGCAATCATGGAGGGGCGGTACGCGGATGCCCTTCCGCACTACAAACGATTCCTCGAGCTGGACCCGCAAAATCCCTTCGCTATCTGGACCTGGAACTATGTATTGCTGCGCAACGGCAGAGTCGACGAGGCGTCAAACGTTGTTCGAAAACTGAACACTGAACATACTGGCTCGGCCTTGGCACAACTAGGTACCGCTCTCTTCCACGGCGTCCGCGGCGAAGCCGAGACCGCTCGAGAAGCTGTGACCGATGAACTTTGTGCAGCTGCACGGAACACCGAGTTGCTCTCCCGAGAACTCACACACTGCCTGGCTCTTGCTGGCGAGACCGAAGAGGCACTCAACTGGCTGGAAAACACTGTCCGTATCGGCAATGTCAATTATCCGTTCTGGTCTCGACACAACGAGTGGGTGGACTCCATTCGTGGAAATAGTCGCTTCGATGCGATAATGCGCGATGTTGAGCGAGAGTGGATGTCAGTGACTTCCATCAGTTGATTCTGCAACTGGCGAACGACCGTTTCTGGCCGCTCGAGCGAACTGGGGTAAACTGTCGGCTACTGACCCTTTGCGGCCATTCAAGTCTTCCTGCTGAAGGGATGCCATGCGTATAGCTGCGTTTCTACTTTGCTTTCTTTCCCTGGCAGCCAACAGCCAAGAGCGACTGCCAATTATCGATGTTCATCTGCATGCTTTACCTGTTGACCATCAGGGGCCGCCACCCATCGCAATGTGTACGCCATTTCAAGCCCCTGTTTGGGATCAGGCTACGCCCTATGCAGAAGTCTTCATGGCGATGCTCAAGAATCCGCCTTGTGAGGATCCTGTTTGGTCCCCGACGACCGATTCCGAGCTGCTATCTCGAACCATTGCAGTGATGGAACGGCGAAATGTCTTTGGCGTTCTGAGTGGCACTGCGGATCTGGTAGCGAAGTGGATGGAGTCGGCACCCGGGAGGTTCTATCCCGGGCTGGGCTTCCAAGTCGCGCCAGACGCGCCCTCACCCGAGTCATTGGAACAGCTGCATCTCAACGGTCGGTTGGACGTGCTTGCCGAAATCACGAATCAGTACATCGGTATCCCGCCAAACGACCCGCGAATGGAGCCGTATTGGGATCTCGCCGAAAGACTCGATATACCGGTTGGTATTCACATCGGCAACGGCCCGCCAGGTGTGATCTATCTTGGCGCCGATGCCTATCGTGCGCGGCTGCACAGCGCTCTGACGCTGGAAGAGGTCCTGATTCGGCATCCTGATCTTCGCGTATACATCATGCACGCCGGATACCCCATGATCGATGATCTGTTAGCCGTCATGTATGCGCATCCACAGGTGTATGTGGGGGTCGGCGTTATTATCTATACACAACCCCGACCAGCCTTCTACGGATTCTTGCAGCGCATTCTGGAAGCAGGCTACGGAAAGCGTGTGATGTTTGGTTCTGACCAAATGGTCTGGCCCGAGACGATCGAACGTAGCATTCGTGTAATCGAGGAAGCTCCATTCCTAAACGATCAGGAGAAACGCGACATCTTTTACAACAATGCGGCGAGATTCCTTCGGCTGAGTGACGAGGAGATGGCCCGCCACCACAGAATGTAGTTCGATGACCGTCTGCTTCCGGCCGGAAGGCGACTGTCGCCAGCAACATGAACGAGCGACAGCTATACCCTGCATAGCTGACGTTCGCTTGAACTGAGGTAAACTGTCGGCTACTGACCCAAA
>JAHEGH010000022.1 GCA_024639825.1 Gammaproteobacteria bacterium | reverse complement strand
GGTCGTCGAGACGATGCACCGCACCATACAGCTGCGGCCACGACCCCTCGGCGCTCCAGCGACTGATCGTCCGAGCGGGGTCACGGGTCTTGTCTATCGCTGCGTTCGAGGGGGTATACGTCTCGTCGGGCATGCTGTCGATGCCAGTCTCTCGGGTGTCTCAACATTGCTGCCGGACGGGGAGTCGTCACCGGCTCTGGAAGCGTACCGATCCGCGGCCAACGGCGTGTATGGCGACTATCTTGTGCGGACCGGGAACCCGCTGGCTATCGAAATGAGCCTGCGTCATCACGGTCGACCAGTCGATATCCACGATCCGTCGAGTGTGCTCGAACAGCACGGTGATCTGCAGCGTGACAACAAAATCCTGGTGCTTGTACACGGGCTCTGCATGAACGATCGACAGTGGGGTCGCGATGGACATGACCACGGTGCAGAGCTCTCCAATGAACTCGGATATCTGCCACTCTACTTGCGCTACAACAGCGGCCTGCAAATCTCCAGTAATGGCCGCCTGCTCGCGGAAATGCTGGAGACGCTGATCGGGAATTGGACGAAGCCGCTGGATGAAGTGGTCATCATGGGTCACAGTATGGGAGGGCTTGTCGCTCGCAGTGCCTGTCATCACGCACGCGAGGCCGGGCACGAGTGGTTAAAGCACCTTGCTAAGCTCGTATTTTTGGGCACACCGCATCACGGAGCCCCGTTGGAGCGCGGCGGCCATGGTCTCGATCTCGCGATGGACCTAAGTCCTTACTCGATGCCGCTCACACGCTTAAGCAAGGCGCGCAGCGCGGGTATCACCGACCTGCGCCACGGCTCGATCCTGGCAGGGAAAGACAGTGTGCCGCTGCCTTCGGATGTGAAATGCTATGCAGCAGCTGCGGTGCGAGCGGCAAAGCGTAGCCGGCTCAGCGAGCGATTAATTGGAGACGGGCTGGTGACGCTCGATAGCGCGCTGGGAAGACATCGGGATAAAGCGCGCAGGTTGGCAATTCCCAAAACCCGTCAGTGGGTTGGATACGGGATGGGCCACCGCGACCTCCTGAGTCGTCCCGAGGCCTATCGCCAGATAAGTACCTGGCTGCAAGAGTCGGGATGAGGCGTTAGCATGAAGCGGGGTGGTATTCGGAATGCTGACGCCGCTTTTTGGTGTCATTAGCCTGGTCGCCACATTCCTGCTGGTCGGCGGAAACGTTGACCTGGGGCCACACGATGAGGACATATCTGAGCTGCTCATTTTGGCGACCTTATTTTCTACAGTGATTGCGCTCGGTGTCGGCACCGCGCTGATACGCCACAACTCATCTGGATTATAAATACAGATCGGAAAATCCCGTGGCCACGAATCGCCGTGGAAGACTTACCACACACTCCCAAGCGCAACCCTGATCGCTTCTCCGCTGACGCCGCTGGATTCCTCGGACGCCAGGAACGCGATCATCTCTGCGACTTCCTCCGGCGTAACAACGCGGCCGGGAGGATATAGAGCAGCCCGTTCTTTCCACACTTGCTCGGTAGAAATGCTGCGATCGGTAGCTTCCTGGCGCGCCGAGCGTTCGGCCATTTCAGTACGTACCCAGCCGGGCAATACCGCATTCGACGTAATGCCATACGCTCCGCCATCCTGGGCAACCGAGCGCATCAAACCCAGAAGGCCATGCTTGGAGCTGTTATAGGCACTGCCTGCATGCTCGGCAACCAGGCCGGCTGTGGAACTCGTGTAAACCAGTCGACCGTATTTGCGCTCGATCATTGCCGGCATCACCAGCCTTGAAAGATGAAACGGTCCATCAAGATTGACTCGCATCGACTCATCCCAGACGCCTGGTTCCTGTTCCCAGATGACACGTTCGTGTGCCGATCCGATGCCATGGTTGCAGACAAGAATCTCGATTGGCCCGAGTCGCTGCATCGTATCTGCTACCGCCCTGGCACAACCTTCTGGCGTTCCAAGATCGGCTACCGAGTACTCGAAGCCAGTGCTCTCCAGTTCCTGCTGGCTTCGTCCGACACACAGCACTCGAGCACCGCGGGATGCCAACAGGTCCGCCGTTGCACGTCCTATGCCGCGACCTCCACCCGTTACAAGGGCTACGCGTCCGTCGACTCCGGCCATGGATCAATACCTCCTGTCAGGATGTCTTCCTGAAGTGCAGCGACTGCATGCCACGCAGGATGCTGTCGAGTGTGTGAATTGCCGCGAGGATATGTGGTCCCTTATTGAGCATGACACAGTCCGCGCGCTGCGATTGCGCCGCGTCGGTTATTTCGGCACGCGAGGGTAACCCCTTTTTTGCTTCCTGTTCGAGCACCTGCGTGGCCCACATGACGGGCATGCGTGCAGCTTCGCACACCCAGAGGATTTCCTCCTGCAGTTCGGCGAGACGCTCCCACCCGCATTCCACAGCCAGGTCGCCGCGGGCGATCATCACGGCTACGGGGTAGCGTCGCATCGCAGCCAGCATGACCTTGGGAAGTCTCTTGAAGCCCTTGTTGGTTTCGATCTTGATGACAAGGCCGAGATGATCGGCGGACAGCTGGTCCAGTGCCTGCAACAGCGCTTCGACATCTTTCGGCTTGCGAATGAATGACAGGCTGACTGCGTCGGCGTGCTCCGCGACGAAAGCGAGGTTTTCCTCGTCGGTTTTGGTCAGGCCAGGTAAGCGAATATCGCTGTTCGGGAAGTTGATACCACGCTGTCCTCGCAGGCGACTGCCTGTGGGTTTTGCTTTGGTGATTTCGACTTCGAGTTGTTCATCGCTCACGTTGCGAATGACGCCGGAAATTTTTCCATCGTTGAGCGATATCGCTTCACCCGGTGACAAATACTCGAACACCTCCGGCTGCTGGCACGCGATGTGTGCAGGTTCAAGAACCACGCCGTCGGCATCCTCTATGGCGGGTTCACCGGGTACCGCGTCCCGATGAATGATCAGCGTATCGCCTATGTGCAGGAGCAGCGGTAGCTCGACGGCAGGAAGTTCGCCTACCTTGTAGGTGTGTTTTTCTCCCTTGTCGGCCGGTCTCAGGGTGAGCGTCGTACCGGTGGCGACATAGGCGCCCTGGAAGGATTCGAGCACGAGCCCCTTGTCGTCTTTGCTGGAGACAACGAGACGCCGCTTCTTGCCGCGCGTATCCCGGAAGCGAATCGTGTCGCCCTCCTGCGCCTGCTCAATGCATTCGCTGGGCACTGGGATGACCGCGACCTTGGTGCCGTGTTGCAGCACATCATCCGGTATCAGCCGAATGCGGCGTGGCGCGATAACGTTGCCCAGCGGATCCCGTTTAGGACGAATGTGAATGACTCGCGGCCCGGGACTAAGTTCGCCGGTTCTGAGTTTGGGGCCCGACAGGTCCATGACAATGCGGCATTCGGTGCCGGCGTCGTCCGCCGCTCGGCGTACGTTCTCGACCATGTGTTTCCACGTCGTTGGATCATCGCGAGCACAGTTGATACGCGCCAGATTCATGCCGGCAGCCAGCATTTCGGCGACCAACTCCGGGCTGTCGGCAGCTTCCGCCCCCAGTGTGACCATGATGCTCACATCCCGACCCTCCGGGCTGGGGCCAAGCATGGCGTGGCGATGCTCGTCGGCCGTAGGATTCGAACCCTGAAGTGCCGCCGCAAGGGCGTCGGCGTCTACTGCGCCATCGCCGACGAGGCGATCGATAGCTGTCTGTACTGCGTCGATCGAGCCAAGGACGTTGCGTTCCGCGTGGGCAAGCGATGACAGGCCGAGTCGGCGCAGCTTCCGGCGCAGATCATGCGTATTGGACTTGCGCAGCGCGAGGTAGTGAACCAGGTTCCTGGCGCCCTCGCGAAAGGCTGGATGCACGCTGGAGAGTTCGGTCGCGTACTTTGCTTCCAGGGCGGTCGCCCGATCGTGAATCGACCGAAGCTGCTCCCGTACCTGTTCGATGTCCGCGTGGCTGGCCATGGATAATCTCCTGCTGTACTTTGCACCATTATTAGTGGAGGTTCCAGATGGCAAAAGTACTCATACTCTATTCGACGACAGATGGTCACACGGTGGAGATATGCAAGCGCCTGCAGTCGGTTATCGAGCAGGGCGGGGACAACGTTGACCTGGTCAACCTGATAGACGGTCCGACGCTGGAAGGACGAGAGTTCGACAAGGTTGTGATCGGCGCCAGCATTCGTTACGGCAAGCACCAAGCGGCGGTGTACGACTTCATCAACAAGAACCAGGCAAGGCTGGAGGCTCACCCGAATGCGCTGTTCTCGGTCAACGTCGTGGCCCGCAAGCCGGAGAAGAACACGCCCGAGACCAACCCCTACCTGCAGAAGTTTCTCAAGCAAATTGAGTGGCAACCGCAGAATCTGGGGGTCTTTGCGGGCAAGATCAGCTACCCCGACTACGGTTTCGTCGATAAGCAGATGATTCGGTTCATCATGTGGATGACGAAGGGCCCAACCGATCCGACCGCAGTGGTCGAGTTCACCGACTGGGATAAAGTCGATGCATTCGGCCGGATGATTACAGGGCTATAGATACTCCGCATACGCGGAAACGTACTTCGCCGCATTGTCACCGGAGATGACGACAGCCGTCCCTTTATGATCCGCGGCCCATTCCGTTGCTGCGTGCAGCAATGCGCCGGTCGTCGGCCCCACCATGACGCCGTCGCTGCGAGCTACTCGGATACCCGCCTTGAAAGCATCCTCGTCCGCCACCGATAGGTATTCGTCGACGACGTTCTTATCGAGGATCTTCGGGAAGTGCTCTTCGGGCAAACCGGTAACGCGCTTCAGTCCTGATAGCTTGTGGTGGCGAACGGCCGGTTCGACGCCGATGATTTTGATGTTCGGGTTACGTTCCTTCAGGTAACGCCCGACACCCGTTATTGTGCCGCCCGTGCCGATGCCGGCAAAGAAGTAGTCGAGTCGGCCAGCCGTCTGGCGCCAGATTTCCGGGCCAGTCGTGTGGTAGTGCGCGGCGACGTTAAGCTCACTCTCGTACTGGTTTGGGCTGACGTACTTGCCACCATAGGCCTCGCTCTCAACCATGCTCTTAACAACACCACGCGCACCCTCGGATGGGTAGATGGGGCACAGTTCGTCCTCAACTTCGATCAGCTCGGCACCGAGGAACCTGAGTAATGCTTTTTTCTCCTCCGGCACGCCATCAGGGACCGCGATTTCGATCGGCGTTCCACGGGCGTTGGCGAGCGCAGCGAGGGCGATGCCCGTGTTTCCCGCCGAGGGCTCGACCAGCGATTGGTCGGCGCTAAGCCGCAGACCATTGAGCATGAACATGGCGGTGCGATCTTTGATCGACCCAAATGGATTCATGCCCTCAAGTTTTACAAGGAGCTCGAAGTCAGGGTACGGATTGAAGCGCTCTCCAATACGTACCATTGGGGTCGGGTTATTGGGTCCTGGCACCAGGTCTACGATGCTGTCGTAAACTTCGGTCTGGTCCGGATACAGGGTTTCAACGTTTGCATTCATAAGAATGCCGAGTCTATATAGGCGGGAACGCAGGACAAGGCGAGCGCCAGACGCTTTCGTTATACCTGTATTCGCTTAGTGCATATGGCGCCCGCCTGACTGCTTCTGTGACGTCCAGCTAGTTGTCGAACAGGAGCCGATCGAGATACGCGAACGCAGTATCGGAGTCCGACTGCGCCAGGCCGAACAGCGCCTCTTCGCGCACGTCCATATCGAGATCTTTCGCGCTCACGATATCGAGTAGCATATCGACGCTGTCGTCCAGCGATAGCACGCCCATGTCGGTGACGTCGCCGCTGATACCGTTCGAAGACCACCGACAGTCCGGACTAAACATGAGGATGCTCGCTGGTTTGCCATTCTCCTGGCGCAGGAACAGCGTCGTCGTGGCGCCGTCTACCTGCCATTTGTACCAGCCATCAGCAGCGCCGACCGCCGGTGCGCTGCTGGCCGATGCGCCCCACAGCAGCGCGAGCCCCAACAAAGCCAGCGCGGCATTCCTGCAGGAGCGCATTACTCTGACCCCTCAAGCGCACTGTCGATCAGATCCCAGACGGCATCGCTGTCCATCATGACAAGGTACTCGAGCAAGCGCCGTTTCTCGGCAGCATTGTCGGCCTTTCGATAGAGTTCCAGTACGCCCGCGTCATGGCCGGCAATCAGCATTCCCTCCAGTGCTGATTCGCGGATATCGCTGTTTTCGGTACTGTCATAGAGTGCGATAAGCGTCTGATTAACCTCGTCGCCGCCAACAATTCCGAGCGCCTCAATAGCGCGTTTCTGCATCTCGGGGTTGCTGGCATCCATTGCAAGTTCGCGCAA
This sequence comes from Gammaproteobacteria bacterium, assembly GCA_024639825.1. Classification (GTDB taxonomy): domain Bacteria; phylum Pseudomonadota; class Gammaproteobacteria; order Steroidobacterales; family Woeseiaceae; genus UBA1847. Next base: position 37,065 of record JAHEGH010000022.1, on the reverse strand, counting down.
CGAGTCAGAGTCTCCTGAGATGGCGTAGGCCTCGATCAAGGGCTCCGAGAGTCCGGTACGGCCCCGCAGTTCCCGTAGCTGCTCATTGGCACCCATCGCGCCGAGCATGTTGACGGCGTCCGAGAATTCTTCTTCGTTTTCGGTATTGACAGCAATGTTGAAGACGGCATCCTTGTCGCCGGCAATCAGGTAGGCCTCAAGCACAGCTTCGCGTACCTCGCCGCTTCCATTGCGATAAATATCACCAAGGGCAGCCAGTGCAGCCTTGTCTCCGCCGATGCCGATCATGCGAATGGCTTCGGCCTGCAGCTCACTCTGACTGTCATTGGCAAACGCCAACAGGCGCGACTGCGATTCCGGTGTTTCCATCTGGCTGAGGATAAACAGGGCGCTCTCTTTGAGTTCCGCGCTGTGATTTCCGGACAGGACTTTGTCGACGATCGGCAGCGCACGCTCGGGTGGAGCGCTGATTAGCGCTTCGAGCGCAGCCCTGCGAAGGCTGTCGGCATCGTCGGCCGCGTCGGTCTGCGCCAGGCTGCTCGTCGCCAGCAGTAGCAGGGCGGCGCCAATGGCCAGTTTCGATATTGTGTTCATGCGAGCTTCCTTAAATCATGTGGTGTGTGAATCATCAGATGATTCAGCACTGAGTTTGGTTAGCATCACGTTCAGCTCAAACGCGAGCTGCGCCTGCAGGGCCGCAGCGTCCGCAGGGGCGAGATCGTCGGCGGCCAGCCGCAAAAGGATGGGTTCGAATGCGCGCAGAACACGCGCCAGTTTTGGCGCGTCGCCGCTCACCGCTGCGTTCTCGAACATCCGGTTCTGCTCGATGATGCGCAGGACCAGCTGGGTGCGATCTTCCGCGTCCGGCAGATTCATGATCTGCTGGCGGCTGTCGCGAAAGTGCACCTGCAAGCCGCGCGATAGTGCGTCGGGCATGACTACGGCTGGAGTTTCGACACCAGCCATCGGCATATCGACGGCCGGGTCATCGTCACCGAGGAAAAAACCGATCGCGATACCCAGAGCAAGCGTCGCCGCAATCGCCATGCCCATGAAGAATGAAGTCGGGTGCCATGTGCTCCTCGTGGGCCGGGTGGCGATCTGCTCTCCTGCGGCGGCGGCATCAAGAGCGTCATGCCAGCGCTGCACGGTGGCGGGCGGTGGCGAGTGCCTGTCCGCGCGATGCGCAGCAACGAGTTCGTCAGTGTTGTCGTTCATGATTCATGTTCCTGTAGGTGCTGCATGTCCACGCGCAGCTTGTGCACTGCCCTGAACACAGCTTGTTTGACGCGACCTTCGTTGGTGCCGATCTCTTCCGAGATTTCACGGACGCGCCATTGCTCGAGATGCTTAAGCACAAAGCAAACACGCTCTACTTCGGTAAGGCGTGCAAGAGAGGCGGCGAGATCGCTTTCGAGTTCGTGGTCGAGCAAGGTCCGCTCGGGGTCATCCGTGTCGTCCTCGACATCGTGGTCGAGTGCTTCGAAGACGCCGGGCCGCGATTTTCGGAGCAGGTTCAGGGCAGCATTGACCGCGATGCGATGAATCCAGGTGTCGAGCCTGGAGGTGCTCCTGAACTGGTCGCGCTTGCGCCACGCGTTCAGCAATGCGTCCTGTACGGCATCAGCGGCCAGGTCCGGATTACGAGTTATTTTCAGGCACGCCGAATACCAGCGATCCGAGCGCTGTGTGATTGCCCGGTGAAAATCCGCCCGCGACGGTGGGTTGCTGCCGATCTGGATAACTGCCGCCATAATCACTTGGATGCAGCGTAACGCGAAAACGTTAGCAAATCAGACGACGAGACCCGCGGCATGGCCAGACGACCACGCCCACTGGAAATTGAAGCCACCGAGATGGCCCGTCACGTCCACGACCTCGCCAATGAAATAGAGCCCTGGCTGGCGGTGGGTCTCCATGGTCTTCGACGACAGTTCGTTCGTATCGACGCCACCCAGTGTCACCTCGGCCGTTCGATAGCCCTCAGTTGCCGCCGGCTTGATGACCCACCGGTTGAGGGTGCGCCCAAGTTCACGAAGGCTGTCGTTGCTTTGTTCGGCCAACGGCGTTTCCGCGCGTCGACGCCAGAGGTGATCCTGAAGCTCGACAACCAGCGCTCGCGCCAGGTGTGCTGCGAGGACGGTGCGCAGCAGCGCTCGTGGCTGTTCGGCTTTGGTGGTGACCAGTAGTTCGCTGGCATCGATTCCGGGCAGGAGGTCGATTTCAATGGTGTCGCCCGGACTCCAGAAACTCGAGGCCTGCAGGATAGCCGGTCCGCTCAGGCCGCGATGTGTAAAGAGTATATCTTCCACGAAGGTGGTGCTGTTTGCGGTCACTGACGCGCGCAAGCTGATGCCCGACAGGTTCTCCATGAGTTCATGCAGCGCGCCCGTAAAGGTGAAAGGCACCAGGCCGGCATGCGTCTCGAAAACCTTGAGCCCGAACTGCCGGGCAATGTCATAGCCGAACCCGGTGGCCCCCATCTTGGGTATGGAAAGTCCGCCTGACGCGACGACGAGGGATGGCGCTGTGAACTTGCCGCTGCCACAGTCGACCTGGTACACCTCGTTAAACGCCACGCTTTGTATCTCGCTGTCGGTGATGATGTGCACGCCGGCGGTGTCGCATTCGTTCTGCAGCATCGCGACGATGTCCTTGGACGATTTATCGCAGAACAGCTGGCCGGCTGTTTTCTCGTGGTAGGCGATGCCGTGGCGTACAACCAGCGCGATGAAATCATGCTGTGTGTAGCGCGACAGGGCCGATTTACAGAAGTGCGCGTTATGAGACAGGAAGTTCGACGGCTCGCAGTAGAGGTTGGTGAAGTTGCACCGGCCACCTCCCGACATCAGGATCTTCTTGCCAATCCTGTTGGATCCCTCGAGAACAATGACGTTACGCCCACGTCCCGCTGCGGTAATGGCACACATGAGGCCGGCTGCGCCGCCACCAATAATAAGGACATCGGCATTCGTCATGCCGGGAGAATAGCAGGGCCGCTAGGTGCGAACGAGACCGCTGTTGGATTCTTCGCCCAGTCTGCGCATGCGTTCGACGAGTGTGAGCTGTGACTTTTCTTCCGCAAAGACCACTTTCGTTGTGATATCGCAGTTTTCCTGCACCGAGTTAATAAAGCTGTGCAAGTGATCCATATCGACGGCTATGACATCGAGGCACAACAGCCCATCACCCGCGATGACGGCGACACTAAGAACCTCGGGGCGCATCAGAAGTCTTGGTTTGATGACGTTGGATGCTTGTCCTGGCGCCGAGATTTCGACACTTGCACGCACCTTGAAGCCCATGGACTCATAGTTGAGGACATCGGCTGCGTCGTTCAGGACATTCATCCTTTTTAATGCAGTAATGCGCCGGGATACGGCGGTACGCGACAGGTGGACTTTTTGCGCCAGCTCGACAGTTGTCAGTCGAGTGTTCACTGACAAAGCTGACAGAATTGCCACATCGTATCGATCCAGTTCCAGGCTACGCCGCCCCATACGCACAGTCTCCCCTTCACGGAAATCCGCAACTACAAGAGTTCTGACAGTATTTATTGGCAACAGGTTCCCACGCTTGTTCGACCCGATGGGCCGTACTGATAACCTGAAGTTCTCGTTCTAGTCGTCAAGACGTGGGTTGACTGCTTGCAGCGGCCCTCGGGCCGCTGCCTTTTTGTGCGTATTGCCGCCATTCTGTTTTTGCACCGCGCTGTACTCATATCCTAGTAATAGGGCATGCAGGCCAGACAGATCGAAAATCTTTTTCGCCAGAACGCGATCAATGCGTTGGCAGCAAGGCTCGATGGCCGGCCAATCGCTCTCATGCCGAAATCCTGGGTTTGGCTGGCTCTGTTCTGTGCGACCTTTGTTGTCAGTGCAGGCTCATTCCTGTGGCATGTCGAGTACGCACGCAAGGAAACCGTTCGTGGCTGGCTGGTGGCAGAGCCGGGCGTCGTCAGGCTGGCACACGGAGATTTCGCGACAGTAGCCAGCATTGACCGCGTGGCGGGCGACCCTGTCCGACGCGGCGATGCTATCGTGCGCCTCACGTCGAAAGTGACGCTGGACGATGGCACAGACACTGTTCTGCTCGTACTCGAGAAACTGCAAGAGCAACTGACGGGCGTGAATGACCGTGCAGCATTGGCGCGCGAGCAATTCGGTGCGGATCATCGGGCGCTCGAGGCGCAGTTACTGCGGCTCGAGCGAGAAATCGACGCGCTCGATAGCCAGCAGCGAGAGCAGGGCGGACGGGTGCAGCGGAATGCCGGTCGGCTTAGTGACCTGGAGTTGGCCCTCAAACGCGGTGCGATTGCCAAAGTAGACGTGGCCCGGCAGCGGGATGAGCTGGCGACCATGCAGCAGACTGTCGCACGTCTTCGCCAGGAGGGAAACTCGCTCGGCCGCAAGCGCAACGAACTGCTTGCGACGCAGGAGCGACTCGGAATCGAACTCGAACGGCGGCTTGCTCTGCTCGATACGGAGCGGGCCGAGTTGCAGCAACGCATCGCCCGGCACGAACAGCAGCGATCTCTCAGCGTGCGATCACCGGTAAGCGGGACGATTGCAACGATTGACGTTGTGGCTGGCAGTTCGATTCGTCCTCAGCAGTTGTTGGCGACCGTGGTGCCCGAGAATTCCTCGCTCGTGGCCGATGTCTATATTGCGTCTCGAGCGGTGGGCATGGTGCGCCCCGGGCAGGCTGTTCGGTTGCGATATGACGCATTTCCTCACCAGCAATTCGGGACGGCGCGAGGAGAGGTGGCCGCGGTCGCCGGGTTCGTTTCTCTTCCCGGTGACATGCCGGTGGCATCCGGGCTGCAGGAGGCGGCATATAAAGTTCGCATTCTTATTGCCGATGACCATGTTGAGGACGCACAGGGTCGCTATGCATTGCGACCCGGTATGGCGTTGGCCGCGGAGGTGGTTCTGGAGAGCCGCAGGCTGGCTGACTGGTTCCTGGCCCCGATACGGGCGCGCCTCTGAATGCGACACCTGACGATACCGTGGCTGAACGTGTCGGGAAGAGCGCGTCTACCCGTAATTCGGCAGTCAACGGTCGCCGATTGCGGTCTTGCCTGCATCGCCATGGTCGCCGCCTATTTTGGGAACACCACAGACCTGACCAGCCTGCGTCGCCGCTTTGGTACTTCGCTCACTGGTGAAAATCTTGCTTCGTTGATACGAGTAGCTGACGCACTGCATTTGTCCGGGCGGGCGCTGCGCTGCAGCTTGTCCGAACTTGCGCGCTTGCAGCAACCCTGCATTCTGCACTGGGGGTTCAATCACTTTGTGGTACTGAAAAAAGTAACAAGCACGCGACTGCTGGTTCACGATCCGGCCGGCGGCGCGCTAAGCCTGTCTTTTGCAGAGGCAGATGCAAAATTTACTGGTGTGGTCCTCGAGGTCGCTCCGACCAGGGATTTTTTGCAGCGGAAGCCGGTGCGCCGATTAAAGCTTACCGACCTTGTGGTGATTGACCTGAGTTTTTCACGGTCAGTTTCCATCGCGCTGGTGCTTGCGGTCGTGTCGGAGTTGCTGCTGCTGGTCATGCCGTTCTATCTGCAAACCGTCATCGACCAGGTCCTGACACGCGGCGACCACCTGCTGCTACCAGCGCTAGCGCTCGGTTTCGTGGTCATCGCTGTTTTCCAACTTGTCGCAAGCGTTCTGCGGCAACTGACGTTTCAGTTCTTGTCGCAAGTGACCGTGTTCAGTCTTGCATCACGCGTAATGCGTCACCTGCTGCGCCTGCCGGTATCGTGGTTCCGTGCAAGGCGCACGGGCGACATTCAACAGCGCTTGCGTTCACTTGCGGGAATTCAGTCCTTCATGACCGAATCGTTGCCAGCGCTTGTGCTCGATTGCGTATTCCTTGTCATCGTTGTGGTACTGATGGTCGCCTATTCGCCGGCGCTTGCGTTCGTCGTAGTCGCTACAGCTGGCCTGTACCTGCTCTGGCGAATGCTGATATTTCCGGCCATGCTGGAACAGACAGGCAAGGTTGTGCGCGCAGATGCTGCGACCCAATCGCACCTGCTTGAGTCCTTGCGCAGCATACAGTCGATCAAGATGTGCTCAGGCGAGTCACGCCGAACCATCGACTGGCAGAATCATTTTGTACGTCGTATCAACACGCAAATACGCGCCGGTAACCTTGCGATTGCAGATGGCGCCGTTCACCAGGCACTGTTCCAGGGGCTGCACATCGGCGTCATATTTCTGCTTGCACAGCAGGTACAGCGCGGCGAGATGTCGATCGGCACGTTATCTGCATTCGTCGCCTATGCCGCCATGTTCGTGACAAGGGCCGGCGGCATTGTTAACCGTATCTTTGAGTATCGGCTCCTGCAGGTGCCATTGGATCGTCTGGCCGACATCGTGTTCAACGAGGTTGAAGCGCCTCAGGGCGAGCCGGATGACAGGTCCAGGCTCACAGGAAATTTGATGGCGGGCAAACTGACCTTTACGCACCCAGGCTCGGATACCCCACTACTGAGCGATGTGTCGGTCAACGTTGCACGTGGTGAACTGATTGCCATTTGTGGGTGTTCGGGCAGCGGCAAAAGTACCTTGCTGCGTTTGTTTGCAGGCATCGAGAAACCTTCGTCCGGTGTGCTGTGTTACGACGGTAAGCCAGTTAGCAAATGGCCACAGGCAGCAGTGCGGCGCAGCATTGCCACCGTGTTTCATGACGATGCACTGATATCAGGCTCCATCGCTGAAAATATCGCACTGTTTGATCCGGCACGCAGCGACAAGCGCATTCGCAGGATGGCGGGTCTGGCGGCCGTCGACAGTGCTATCGAAGCGCTGCCGATGGGCTACGAAACGCCGATCGGCGACCTTGGGTCGGCACTATCGACCGGACAGGTGCAACGCTTACTGTTTGCCCGTGCGCTGTATCGTCGTCCCGCCCTGCTCCTGCTGGACGAGTTTACGAGTGGGCTCGACGCCGACACCGAGCGCCTCGTGCTGCGATCTTTAGTCCGTCTCCCGGCCACGCGCATTGTCGTTACCCACAGCCCAGCCGTACTGCGGGCTGCAGATCGCGTCTTCGAGCTTCGCGCCGGCAAGCTGGCGTTGCGCTGAAGATCCAGCCTTAGTCCCGATACGCCGGCAGCTTCTCCGTCTGCAGGTAACGATCGCGCAGCAAAGTTTGACGGCTAACCATCGGCACAGCTTCACCATTGATGAACACGGCGTCCGGGTAGTTCGTCAGCTCCAGCGGGTCGCCGGGCCAGATTACGACATCAGCGACTTTGCCGGTCTCGAGACTGCCCGTCGTCGCCGCCATGCCGAAGATTTCGGCGGGCGTGAGCGTAATGGCACGCAGTGCCGCATCCCACTCGAGACCGAAGGCAACTGCATTACCGGCTGACTGCGTCATATTGCGAGCGTTATGCGTCTGCGCATCAGAATCCGCTATGGCGACTTTGACACCGGCATCTAACAGGATAGACGCAGTACCCAGTCGCGCGTTGATGCGATCGAAGTTGCCAGGCAGGTTCGCCGTCGGACCAACGATGACCGGAATACGCGCTGCCGCTAGTTTGTCGGCCAGCATCCAGGCTTCGGAGCCACCGATAATAATGGCGCTGAGGCCGTACTCGTTGACCAGATCGATCAGTACTTTGATGTCGCTGGCGCGGTCGATGCTCACGAGCAGTGGCGTGTTGCCGTTGATAACGCCCTGCAGCGCATCGAGGTCCGCCATGCTGTGCGTATAGGTGCGACGCATACCGCGTTCAAAGTCACCTTTGTTCTCGCGATAGTCGAGTGCTTCGTCCAGTGAATTGCGCAGCGTCAGCCAGGCACCCGTGCGTGTTCCACCAGAGAGTGACGCACCACCTTCACCGAGTACGACAACCATCGCCGCGGCCCGCTGGTCCAGAAAATCACCATCGCCCAGGTTCACGATGGCGGCGAGGCCGGCGAGGATGTGTCCTGTGCCGGTCTCGTCCGGATATCCGGGCTCGGGAGCAACGACCGCACGTGTTACACCTTCAATGCGGTTAATCGCAATGAGCGTCGATCGTGGATTGTAGGCATCCGCAATATCGAAACCGGCGGTGAACTGCTCGCCTCGCTGTGAGTAGTCGAGCGGACCTGCCGAGTAGCCAACTTCAACGAGGCCGAGCTGGCCGAACGGTGAGAACAGTCCCGGCGTGACGACTTTGCCGCTCGCGTCAATCGTTTCGGCATCGGCCGGCACATCGACATCGGCACCGACAGCGGCGATGCGTCCGTCAACAATCAGGACCGTGCCGTTTTCAATAGTGCCCTGCGGCCCAACGGTGTGGACCTTGCCGCCGACAATGGCGGTTGTGGCGGCGGAGGCCGGCAGCGCCAGGGCGAGGAGGGCGAGTCCAGTAATCAGGCGGCTCATTGTGCACCTCCGGCGGCAGCTGCTGTGCCGAGTGTGAAATCAGTGACCGGGTTGACGGCATCGTTGCCACGTTCGAAGGCTAGCGCGCCATCGATATAGACGCGTTCGGCCCTGGTGTAGACGCTGAACGGGTTGCCATCCCAGACGACGACGTCAGCCATCTTGCCGGCCTCCAGCGTACCCGTCTGGTCCGCAATGCCGAGTGACTTGGCGGCGTTTGCCGTGATCCAGCGAATCGCACTCTCCGGGGGTATGTCCATGCCCGCGCGTGCCGCTGCGCCCATGACTTTCGCGGTTTCCTGGTTAAGGCGTTGAATGCCCATTTCCGAATCCGAATGAATGATCGCACAGGCACCCGCCTTGTCGACGATCGCTGCGTTCTCGCGAATGCCGTCGAAGGCTTCCATCTTGAAGCCCCACCAGTCGGCCCACATCGCGGAGCAGGTATCCGCTTCCGCCAGCAGGTTGGCGATCTTGTAGGACTCGACGGCGTGGTGGAAGGTACCCACCTTGTAGCCAAACTCTTTCGCAATCTCGAGCATGACCGACATCTCGTCGGCACGGTAACAATGGTTGTGCACGATAATCTCGCCTTCGAGCACGCCCATCAGCGTTTCGAGCCGCAGGTCGCGTTTGGGCATTTCACCCTGGCCTTCCTCGGCAGCCTTGATCTTGTCGCGATACTCGGCTGCGTCGATCCATGCCGCGCGGTAACCCGCCACGTTACCCATGCGGGTTGCTGGCGCCTGGCCTCGACTGCCGTAAACGCGCTTGGGGTTTTCGCCGCAGGCCATTTTGAGACCGTGCGGGGCGCCCGGGAACTTCATGTCCATGACGTTGCGGCCCGGTACGTTCTTGAGCGTTACCCCGCGACCGCCGATCAGGTTGGCGGAACCCGGCAGGATCTGCATGGCCGTTACGCCGCCGGCGAGTGCGGTCGTGAAGCCCGGGTCATTCGGCCAGACGCTGTGTTCTGCCCAAACCTCCGCCGTAACGGGTGCCGTCGCCTCGTTGCCGTCGGAGTGAGACTGCGTTCCGGGTGAGGCATACACGCCGAGATGCGAGTGCACGTCGATGACGCCCGGCGTGACCCACTTGCCCTCGGCATCGACAACGTCAGCACCAGCAGCACTCAGGCCCGTACCGATTTCGGCGATCTTACCGTCGAGAAGCAACAGGTCGGCATTGTCGAGACGTTCACCCGTCCCGGTGAGAATGGTGGCGCCCGTAATGAGCGTGGATTGGGCCGAGAGGCCCTCGTAGCGGCTCTCGAACGGCGCCGAGCCGTTGAGGCCGCTGTCGTCGGCCGATTTGCCACAGCCTGCAGCCAGCAGGACGAAGGTCGCGAGTGCGACTGATAATAATTTCACTGAGATTCCCCCGAATCAGGTATCGGTTTTTCGGCAAGCATAGCAAGAACCGCTATGATGTGGCGCTATGAGGAAGACCCTACTCCTATTAATAGCGTCCCTTGCGCTGGTAGCCTGCAGCAAGGAGATCGAAATTCATCAACCTGACATGCAGCGCCATACGCTGCAGCATGACGGAATCACGCGCGAGTATTTTGTGTTTCTGCCGAGTCGCTACGACGGGCAACAGGAACTCCCCGTTGCCATTTTCATGCACGGCTATGGCGGCACCGCTACGGGTACCGAGGCAGAGGTCGCGCAGGGACTGAACCAGTACGCCGAGGAATATGGCTACGTCATGGTGTATCCGCAGGGCACCTGGTTCATGTCGAGCGCAGATGGCGGCAAACCCTGGGAAGTGACATCCTGGAATCACATCTCGGACGGGTTCGACCACGGGCCAGACGGTCCCATCTGTACTCCGGATCGCGACCAGGTGCCATGCCCGCCGGAGTGCGGCAATTGTGGCCACTGCGGCTGGAGCTCCTGCAACGACGATGTCGGGTTCCTGCGAGCACTGGTTGCTCAGATCACCAGCAATTGGAATGTCGATGCCCAACAACTGCATATCACCGGATTCAGCAACGGCGCAATGATGGCCAATCGTGCTGCGTGCGAGGCCTCGGAACTGTTTGCCTCGGTCGCGTTGGTCGGAGGCCGCCTGGAGCGGGGCTTCGAGTGCACGCCAACCAAGCGCCTGCCGTTACTGCAGATCAATGGCGGTACGGACGAGACGGTTCCCGCGGACGGTCGGGTCAGTTCGGGCGGCTGGTTCTACGCGAGTACGACGTCGGTCACGCGTCACTGGAACGAGGGCCGATCCTGCGGCGTGGAGCTTGAAGACTGGTCGTCACCCGTTATTGCGGGCAAGCATGTGCAATGCACGATTGCCTGTGGGGCTACCGGCGAGCCATCCATCGACTGCCTGTGGCCGGAAGGCAACCATCGCTGGCCAGGTACGGCAGACTTTCGCGGTAGCAACGGCTATTGTGTAACCGAACTTCAGGCGGCCAGCATGCCGGACCAGACAATTTGCATAGCACCGGAAGAAAACACCGATTTTTGGGGGTCTCGACTGCTGTTCGAGTTCTTCAGCGCTCACGTGGGGGAAGAATAATGAGAATCGCGACTGCCGTGACCTGGCCACCCATGGACGCCAAGCATGCGGTCGGTGTGAAACCCTTCGTCGAAGCGGAGAGACTCTAGTTGGATATCGGCGCCCTCGACAGCCTGCGGATCATGCTCGACCCGGTCGGACAGGCCGGCGTTGCGCTGGCGCTGGTCCTGGTCATGTTCAGCGTAGCACTGGGGCTGCGCGTAGATGACTTCTCATTTCTGCGTGAAAAGCCCCTGTTGTTCGCGGGCGGCGTGATATCGCAGGTTGTGATCCTGCCGCTCGTGACGTTTCTGCTTATTCTGGCGCTGCGGCCGGCAGCGTCAATTGCGCTTGGCATGATTGTCGTCGCGTGTTGCCCGGGCGGCGCTGTTTCGAATTTGCTGACTTACCTGTCGCGCGGCAATGTTGCCGTGTCCGTGGCGTTGACGGCGACATCGAGCCTGCTGGCGGCCATTCTGACGCCAACGTCAATTCTGTTCTGGTCTCAGGCGTATGAACCGACGGCAACGCTGTTGCGAACGCTCGACGTCAATCCGCTGATTTTCATCGGACAGACAACGTTGCTGCTGGCTGTACCACTGGTGCTCGGCATGGTGTTAGCGGCCAGGGCTCCCGATGTTGCTGCGCGCATCAAACAACGCACGACGGTGTTGGGCGTCTCGGTCCTTGTGGGCGTGATCATCTACGGCATCGTCTATTTCTTCCCCGTCCTGTTCCCGGCGCTACCCTTGCTTGGCGGGATCGTGGTCCTGCATAACGCGCTGGCATTCGCGACGGGCGCGCTGGCCGGAAGGGCGTTGTCACGGTTGTCTGCGACACGGCGAGCACTGACTTTCGAGATCGGCATTCAGAATTCGGGCCTGGCGCTCGTCATTTTGCTGAGCCAGTTGAAGGGACTGGGCGGCGCGGCGGCCATAGCCGCCGTCTGGGGCGTATGGCACCTTATCGCCGGCGGCCTGCTGGCTGCGTTTTTCAGGCAGCTCGATGTTATTCGAGGCGAGCCCGGCTACGTCAGGTCAGACTAGACACGCATGCTTGGGAACGCGCAACAGAGCTGATTTCACAATGCCCGGGTGTTACCGTAGCGCCTGCCAATTTCGTTGACCAGCAAGGAACCGCGCTTGAGTACTGATGATCCTCAAATCAACCTGGACGAATTTCGACGTGCACTGGGTTGTTTCGCAACCGGCGTCGCCGTAGTGACCACTGTTGATGCCAACGGCGATTGGGCTGGCATGACCGTCAGTAGCTTTAATTCGGTGTCCATGGATCCGCCACTCGTGCTCTGGAGCATCGCCAACAACTCGGCTAATTACGAAACGTTCATGCGCGCGGAGTACTTCGCGGTCAATGTTCTTACGATCGGACAACAGGAGCTGTCATCGCGGTTCGCCAGCAGGCGCACCGATAAGTTTGATGGTCTGGAGTGCCGAGAAGGCCTGCACGGGGCACCGATACTGCCGAAGTATGCCGCGTGCTTCGAGTGTCGCACTGAGGTGCGCCACGATGGTGGCGATCATAAGATTATCGTCGGTCGTGTGCTGCGCCTTGAGGATCGCGACGAAGACCCGCTGATTTTCTACCGCGGTCACTTTCATCGAAAGGGTGAGCCGAACTCGGGCGGCACAAACTGAGCGACTAGTTGGCGCGGGTTTTCCACATCTGGCGGCCGAGTGAGACGACCAGGTCGATGAGTGATCCGGACACAAAGGCCTGGAACAGCGCGAAGCTCCTGCTCTCGGCCAGTTCGACGACAGGCGCGGCGGAATAGAAGGCAGATCCGGTCGCCGCAATAATAATTACAAATGCCGCGATAGCGGATGCGCGGCCGATCGTTGGCCGAAACGTCCACCAGATAGCCATGCCGACCGGCAGGCGATGCAAAATGACCGCCGCGGGCAGGTGCTCCCCATGACCGGGAATCAGCGCGATGCCATCGATGATGGCGTGCAAGGCCAGGGCCATCGCGGCCAGCAGGGTCATAGCGACGTGGGTCGTTCCTGTAGCAACGTGCAGAACACGCTGCATGACCAGCGGGAACGCGATCCCGGCTGCCAGGAAAGCAATCGCGAGCAGGCCGCCGGTCTCGACAGACTCGGGAATGATATGCACACCAATAATCCAGGCCACGGCGATGATGATGAATGCATCCAGACCATGTCTGATTGCACTATTTCGCCGACCGAGGGCATAGATGAACGGCCCCAGCAGGAGCGCGAGTGTGCTGAACAGAAAATTCATGTTAAGAATAGTCTCATGATTCGGTCCGGACTGGCGCTTCTGATTTTGCTGTTGGCGATGCCGTCGGCCGCGCTGACGCATCAGAAGAAACCGTGGTGGTGTCGTTAACCCTGTGAGAATCCGCCTCATCACCTTTGCCGCTCTTGCGCTAACGATCGTGACCATCGTATGGCTCGTGTCGAGGTGGCATTATCAGCCGCGAGGCTGGTCAGAAGAGGGCATCGCTGTTCTCGAGTCCCTCTGGCTCGAATCGCTTCCGGATCTGCCACCGGATCCCACGAATGGCGTCGCGGATGATCCACGCGCTGTGGAGTTTGGTCGACGCTTTTTCTTTGATACCCGCTTCAGCACGAATGGTGCGGTTTCCTGTGGGACCTGTCACCAGCCCGAGCGACACTTTGCTGATGGTCTGCCGAAGGGCGTTGCGATAGGTACGTCGAAACGAAATACCCCCAGCATCGTCGGCACGGCCTACAGCCCCTGGTTCTACCGGGATGGGCGCCGCGATAGCCAGTGGTCGCAGGCCCTGTCGCCGCTCGAGGATCCGGATGAGCATGCCGTGAACAGGCTTACGACCATCGCGATTGTTGTCGAAGACAAGGACTACTGGCGCATGTACAAGGCGCTGTTCGGCGAAGCGTCGAGTGTGGACACGATGTTCTCGAACATCGGCAAGGCTATTGCAGCCTTCGAGCGCACGATCATGCCAACGCCATCACGTTTCGATCGTTATGTGGCAGCCGTGGTTGCCGGTGACAAAGCTCAGCAAGCCGCATTATTTACCGATGAAGAGGTGCGCGGTCTGCGGCTATTCATCGGTGAAGCCAATTGCACGCAGTGCCACAACGGTCCGCTACTCACCGACAACGAGTTTCACAATACAGGTCTGATCAATTTCGAGGGCGAGGCACCCGACAAGGGTCGCATCGTCGGCATTCGCGAGGTCCTGGAGCAGCCTTTCAATTGCAGGGGTGCGCACAGCGACGATCCGGCCAGGGAATGTGCCGAACTGGACTTCGCGCACACGGGTCCGGAACTGATCGGCGCGTTTCGCACGCCGTCTCTGCGCAATCTCGAAAATACGGCGCCTTACGGCCATAAAGGCCAGGTCGCAACGTTAGCGGATATGCTGGCGCACTATAATGAGGCGCCGGATGCCATGATCGGCCATAACGAGACCAAGCCACTAGGCCTTAGCAAGCTTGAATTGGCGTATCTGGAGGCATTTCTCAGAACGCTGGCTGCGCCTTCCAGCTTTAGCGAGCGCTGAGCTTCTAGTTTGCGAGCATGTAAAACTGCCAGAGGTCCTTCTGGCTCATATGCATGAAGGGCTTCATAGCGAGCAGTCCCGTTGTACCGATACTGGACTCGAGGAACTTTAGTTCCTCGAGCTTGGCCTTCGTTTCTTCCCCGGCCTTATCCATAAATCCCTGTTCACGCATCATGAGCAGCCCCTTTGCCCGGATCGACAGTTCCGTGTGCAGCCGCAGGTAGCAGAGCAGGTCGACCACGATGGGCCCCTCGAATTTCTCCTTCAGCGAGTGCAGGTAATGGCCGACATTCGACGTCGAAAACTCACCGGAGTTGATCAGTTGAAGCAGTTCGGTATCCGCATCGAAACCCATGCCCAGCCAGTCTGAAACGGATCGTTCGCTTTGCTGGAAAACGACTGTCAGCAGTACTGGCAGGGATGCCAGGATAATCATCGTGTTAATAATCGGCGCGAAAAAGAAGTGGTTGTAGACAGAATGGGCAATGGCTGCGACGAGGAAGCCCGGCAGCAGAAGGACGATGCCCTTCGTCGGGTGCTCGCCCATCAATGTATGCGACGTGATGGCGAAGATTGCAGTTGCGCCGCCGTGCATCATGGCGGTGCCGAAGCCGCGAACGATCCACGTGCCGAGCTGCATGTCCGGCGCTACCTGCAGGTAATACAGGTTCTCAAAGATGGCGAACCCGGCACCGACCGCAAAGCCGAAGATTGCTGCATCGACAAGAAATCCCACCCGGTTGTTGCGCATCAAAACAATGATGATGATCGCTTTGAGGGATTCCTCAATAAACGGGGCAACATATCGGGTCAGCGACACGAACTCGATATCAAGCAGCGCTGCAGCACCTACATTTAGCGGGTAGCTGAGTATGCCTGCGAAGCAGCCGAGCCCGATTGCAGAGAGAACCCAGCGAATCGGAACAAGCTTGTAGCTGTCCAGGTAAATGAGTGCTGCCAGGAAACAGCATACGGGCAGCAGGCCAAGCAGGGTATGAATTACATAGCTTCCCGTCACAATATCTTCAGCGACAACATAAACTCCTCATCATCGGGGATTATGCTGTTACCGAAGCCTTTCGCATAGCCCGCCGAAAGGGTCATATTCAGGCGCGACAGGACAGTGAAGCGGAAGTCGATCTGAAAGCCCGCGCTCTGTACTTCCTGGCGGAGGGTGCTGTCGTCGAGGTTCGTTGTCAGAGCGCTCACGAAAACTGCAGGCCGTGCCCAGCTCAGGTAGAAGCCCGGCGTTCCGACTCGCGTGAATCTTACAGGCGGCAGGTTCCATTCGAGCATTGCGCGGTGGAAATTGCGACCTGGTACAGCATTGATCTCAAAGCCCGGCATCGAAATGGCGTCGCGATAGCGTTTGACCGAACTGCGATCCACATAGTTATTGCCAAAGCCGCCGAAGTAGAAGTTCGCAAAGACGTCCGAAGTCTCACCAAATGCCCCACCGGCCGAGTTGCGCAGCCAGATGGAGGAGTGTTTCCAGGGCAGGGCAAACCCGAAGTCGAAGCCGGCCACCAATTTGGGGATCGTGTCTGAGTCGACGTAGTTGAAGCTGCTTCCCAGGATCCACTTATAGCCCTTCTCGTCATCAACTGCACCGAGCGAAGCTTTCACATCCGAGTATTCGAGGCTTGCCTCGAATGCTGACAATTTATCAAAGGCCGCCGGGATATTCTGGTAGCGCGGCAGGCTGTCCATGTCCGTGAAGTGGCTTAAATTCATGGCCAGGTCGAGCCGCCGCGGACTGTCCGAGATCAGTGCCCTGTCGAACTCGATCGAGAACTGGTTACCCTTGCGGCTGCGTTTGGTCGGACCGAAGAGATCATAAAAGTCAGCATTGTTTCGTTTTGCCGAGAACGTCCACGCACCGGAAAGCGGACTCGCGCTGATGACATTGTGGCGATACACGATGCTGAAGTTGGCGCGCTCGTCGGAAGGCAGGTCGCTGTCAGTTGTGTAGCCTGCGCCGATACTCAGCGTATCGAGACGCAGTTTGTCGGAGAAGTTTGCCTTTAGACCAACCGACACCGAATCCTTATATCCGAGCAGCACCGGGTATATAGATTCTGTGCCGAGATTTTCGATCGCGGAGTAGCTGCTTCGGGAGACAATACGGTCCTCGGCATCGATATCATCGGGAGAGCCAGCACGCCAGGTTTCGAGCACCGGGTGTTTCGCGATTGTCCGCGCTCCGAGGTAGACGATTGGACTCACGTCGTCGAGCGGCTTGGCCGATATTCGGGCGGGCATGAATCCCTGCCCCGTGTAACTGAAAACAATCAGCTTATCGTTGTCGATCGGGATCGGGCGGAAGAAGCCGGTCTCGGTATTGCTGACCGCCTCGAGTGCGCCCGTTTGATACTCGAAGCGAAAGATATTCGACACGCCAGTGTAGTAACTGCTGCCGAACAGGTATCGACCATCGGGCGAAAACACAAAGCTTTCCGGAATCGTATCGCCGAATATGTACTCGGCAACAGGTTCCAGCCTGTCATTCAGTAATGTCTCAATGTCGTGAACCTGCAGAGCGTGCTTTCCCTGGAGATCGCCAAACGAACCCGACAGTTTTGTCCCGTCGGGTGATATATCGAGATCGTAGGCAATCCCGCCATAGGGCAGGGTCTTGACCAGGTTCCACTCCGTATAGGGATGCGGTATGCGCACAATCGACGCGTAACCGTTCAGGTGACGCACGCCCCACAGCGAACGGTCCTGTGGATTGAAAACAATCTCGCCGATACGCGCATCGCGTTGCAGCATGCTGGCTTTGCCTGTCTTGCGATCCAGCCGCATAAGATCCCGATAGGCATAGTTGTCGGTCGTGTAAAAGATCGTGTCCGAGTCGTTGTCGAAGGCCACAGAGGCGACGCGGTAGACCATCGGTCCCTTGACGTCCTCAAGGCGTCGAAGGTTGCCGTTCTCGAGCGAAAGTTCGCCGATATTTGCGGTCACGCCCGGCTCGCGAAAGCCGGCAATCAGGCTGTTGGTGCTGGCGTCATAATAGGCGCGAGAGATCGAGCCCACGGCCTCGCGTGTGAGGGGTTCGTAAGGGGTCGTCGCGAATTCGCGGATGCGCGCAAGATTTTCTTCCTGGTACTTGTGTTCGAAAGCGATCCAGTCCTGCCAGGCGTCATTAAGGCGCTTGCCGAAAACACGATTGAACTCTTCCTCATAGGAGCGGTGGCTGCCTTCGGTACGTTGTGCCCACTCGACTACTTTCTCGGGAGAGTACTCGTAGGCAAGCCAGGTGATGAAGCGCGCGCCGTAGAGGTAGGCATTGGCACCAACCTGGAAGTCGACCTTGACGCCCTCGGCCACGAGACCCAGCGGGTCATAAAAGTGTGCGTCATCACGAACCATGGCGCGGAAGACCATCTCGTCGTAGGCGCCCTGGGCGCGGCCATGACCGCCTGCCATCCAGGTCTCGAGAAATACCGCCATACCTTCCAGGAACCAACGGGGACTGGTTTTGCGGGGAGCTGTAAGGTACTGGTAGAGAATCGTCTCGGGATGTTCGGGGATGGCGAGTACTTTTCCGCGGAAAAAACGTCGGGCCTTAAGGTCGGCCGGCGCTGCCTGATCGGTATTACTGATATGAACCAGCTCATGGTTCATGATCGTATACATTCGTTCGGTTACGGCCGATGTCTCGAATGTCAGAGGAATGGGTGCAATGTCGATAACGACAGAGCTTGCCGGGACGGACGTTGCCCCGGCATTGCCGTAATCGGCAAAGTCGGTAAGCAGGATGGTGATTTTTTCGTCGGACGTGTAACCGAGAATACTTTCCTGACGCTCCATCGAGTTATGAAATGTCTGGATGACTCGCGGGACGAGGTAGGTTTCAGTTGGATCGAAGTACAGCAGTCTGAGCTTGTCCGTTTCGACGGAACTAAGTTGCTGCCCAAACGCGTTGGCACCGACCAGGACGGCCAGTGCCATGGTGATTAAATATCGGGCGCCTGCGTTTCGCATGTTCTCTCCCTTTATTTCCTCCAACGTACTGAGGACGCGAGCCATGTCGCGTCCTCAGGTCTTGCTCCTCTTTTTCGCCTGAGCGTGAGGCCGGGGATAAGGGCCTACCGCTCGCTCAGGTTGTCTCTCAGAGCGTCGGAACGCAGGGCTTCCATGAATCCACGATTGGAGAAGGCCAGGCGCAGATTGTCGGCGGCCAGCGCGTCGCGGAAGGCGTTGCTGGCCATTGCGTCGCGGAACGAAGCGCTGGCAAAGGCGTCGCGCAGTGCATCACTTGAGAGTGCATCGCGGAAGGCGTTGCTGGCCATTGCGTCGCGGAACGAAGCGCTGGCAAAGGCATCACGCAGTGCGTCGCTGGTCAGTGCATCGCGGAGAGCGTCACTCGACAGCGCGTTGCGCAGGTTGTCGCTGGCCAGAGCGTCGGCAAATGACTGGCTGGCCAAGGCATTGCGCAGGTTGTCGCTGGCCAGAGCGTCGCGGAACGAAGCGCTGCTCAATGCATCGGAGAATGCGTTGCTGCGCATTGCGTCGGCCCATGCTGCGCTGCTGAACGCGTCACGATAGTTTTCGCTGCGCAGTGCGTCTGCGAACGACTGGCTCATCATTGACTCGCGCAGTTTGTCGCTACGCAGCGCGTCGCGGAATGCTTTGTCCGACATCGCATCGCGGAATGAAGCATTCGCGAAGGCGTCCTGCATAGAACGGCTCGTAAATGCCTCGCGTAATGCGTCGCTATTCAGTGCGTCCTGAAATGAGGCGCTGGCAAAGGCGTCGCGCATCGAGGCATTCGAAAATGCATCGCGAAGGCGATCACTGGACAGTGCGTCACGGAATGAAGCGCTGGACAATGCGTCGCGGAATGAAGCGCTTGCGAAAGCGTCGCGAAGCGCGTCGCTGGACAGTGCATTACGGAAAGCTTCGCTGCGCATGGCCTCGCGGAATGCGTCATCGGCGACCAGGCGCGCAAACACGTCGGACTGCATGACTTCCTGGATCGACTCGTCGCCGAGCTGGATTTCATTGTCCTGAGTGGCGCGATAGCGCTCCGCCGGAGCAACCGTACCGGCGACTTCGTCACCTGCCGGGTTGTTCATGCCGAAGTACGCGACCACGGCCAGCGCTGCGACGCCGATCAATATGACAGGAATTGTTTTGTTGCTTGTAGCCATCTTTCCATCCCCTTGGCCCTGTATCGGGCTCTGTGGTGTTCGTCTTATCTGCAGTACCGGCCGGTCGACAAAAAGTTGGTGTCTTGCGCCAATCGACTCGCGAACCAGCCCTGCAGGGCTTTAGTGACCAGGCGAATAGTCGAGTTTCGCCTGATGGACAACCTTGCCGTCAGCCAGGAAGCGCAGGCTGACGGTTGTACGACGGGCGCCCTGGTTATGCAGATAAACGGCATAGCGCCGTTTGCCTTCTTCCATGTTCAGCCGCACCCGGCCCGCTTCCGCAGAAACCGTCGTTCCTTCGCTCTCGAGCTGCGCAAAGCCGTTAAACCAGATTGTCCTGTCGGTGTAGTCGGCCTGAACCTCTATATGGTCCGTAGAGACCAAATCGAAATCGAGAATCATGATCGAGCCGGCGCTGCGTAACGACACAGTGCCCGCGATATCGGTCTCGCTTAGCGTCACAGACCGGGCAAATGTTGTATTGACTGGCTCTGCTACCGTTCCGACCAGCCCGGTTACGTTGTCAAAGGTCTGGTTTGAAATCTGGCTGGAACTCAACATGCTCAGCGTGAGAAAGACGCCGGCTGCGAACGTTACCGCGTACTTCAGCGCAGGTGTCGCAAACAGTATCTGGAGGAACCCCGGGGACTCTTCTTTACTCCCGGTCGGTGGTACGGAATTCATGATGACATGCCTCATGTAGGGCGGGGGGGCTTCCTGTTCGACGCCTTCGAGCGTGTCACAGAGAGCAGCAAGCTCGTCGTGCATTGCACGTCCTTCAGCGTTGTCGCTGAGGAATGCCTGCAGTTCGGCCTTTTCTGCTTCGCTGATGTCACCGTCAATGTCGGCGTTGATCAGGTCTGTGAATTTTTGCTCTATTGTCATAAGCCCAGTTCGGTCAGTGCGTCTTTGAGCTGCTGTCGAGCAGTGTAAAGACGTGATTTAACGGTCTTTTCCGGGATTTCGAGGATTTCGCCAATTTCCACATAACTGCATCCCAGGAAGTGCTTCAAAACTACGACGGTCCGGTAGTCGGTATTGATCGTCATCAGTGCCGCCTGCACGGTGGCAGACACCCTGGCGCTCTCAAGCTGCTGCTCCGGTCCTTTCCCTTCATCGGCCGCGTCGAAAGCCAGCGGCTCGAGTCTGTTCGCTTTGCCGAGCCAGTTGATCGATTCATTCAACGTGATTCGGTAGATCCAACTGAAGAAACGGCGCGACGGGTCGTACTGACTAAAGTTCTGGAAGACTTTCAGGAAAACCGTCTGGGTCACATCCCTGGCATCGTCCCGGTTGTTGAGCATTCGATAGGCCGCGTTATAGACGGGTTTCTCATACTCAGCCAACAAGGCTTCAAACGCCTGTCGGTCGCCTGCACTGCACCGTTCAATCAATTTCGTATCGTCTGTCTTACTCATACGTACAACTGACTCGGCAAAAGGTTGGTGAATAGTTGCTTCGACTTATTCTTTTGCTTCTATGTCGAATATGGTGTGAAACCCGGAATATCGGAAGACGTCGCGTATGTGGTTGTTTACATTTATTATTTTTAGCCCTGAGCTACTCCCCACAAGGCGTTTCTGTGTCTTCAGCAGTATGCCGAGACCGGCGCTGGAGATGTATTCAAGGTCGGCAAAATCCAGCGTATTGGCGCCCTCCAGTCCATCCATGAACCCCTGTGCTTTTTCGCATTGCGCGGCATCCAGCCGCCCACGGCACAATACCTCGCCGTCATCTCCGTATTCGATCTCAAACATCTTCATTCCCTGAACCCTTGGTAAATATTACCTCGCCACGGCCATCTTTGTAGGTGTATTCGAGCCTGTCCGCCAGATTCTGGATGAGGTGAATGCCCAGACCGCCGGGTGTGCGCTCCTCCAGGGGGGCGTCGATGTTCACCTGGCGCTTCGCCGTTACGTCAAACTCGACGCCGCCATCATCGACCAAAGTGACAGTCACCTCCTTGCTGGAGGTGGCGTCGTTAGTGGCTTCTCCCAAAAAGGTGACTGTCACCTCCACGGTGATGTCGGTCGTTACGTTGGGGTTGTACTTGACCATATTGACGAACAGCTCTTCCATTGCGAGATGGACCGGGAAGCGCACGCCCGGTGAGATATCGTTGGTTTCGAAAAGCTTCTCGGCGAACTCGTACAGTGGTGACAGCGAGTCGAGGTTCCTGGGGAAGTCGCGTCGCATGGCCGAGTTTACTCAGGTAGCCGGCGGGCGAGGACGATGGTGATGTCGTCGGCCTGAGGCGCCGTGCCGCCGTGCTCGCGGGCAGCCGCCATGATCTTGTCAACGAGTTCCTGGGCGCTCGCATCGGGGTTTTCATCCAGTACCCGGATCACACCCTGGCGGCCGAACTGTGCCCCGTGTTCATTTTCATATTCGTAGATGCCATCGGAAATCAGGCCGAGGACATCGCCGGGCTCGAGCACGGACACAACCGGGGGCTGCAAGTCCGTCTGGGGGATGTAACCGAGCGGAAACGTCGTTGCCGGATGCCACTCGAACTCACCCATTTCAGCCTGGTAATGCATGATCGGACCCTGGCCGCCGGAGTGGAAACGGACCGTGTGGGTCTCAGCATCCAACAGGCCGAAGAAGCCGGTGACGAAGCGGTCATCGGGCAGGTCTTCGCAGAGCTGGTCGTTGATGTGCACGAAGGCGTCGTCAAGACTGGACTCCAGGCGAATTGCAACGCGCAGCATGGCACGCACCTGGGTCGCACTGAGTGCGGGACCAATGCCATGGCCGGTGGCATCGCCCATAAGCAGGAACAGGCGTTTGTCGTCGAGCGGAACGAAGTCGTAGAGGTCGCCGCCGGTCTGATCGGTTGGTGCGAAAGCTCCTCCGAAATCATAACCATCGATCATGGGCATGTTCTTCGGCAGGGTGCCCATCTGAACGTCGCGTGCTACCGATATCTCCCGGTCCAGACGCTCCGATGCGATCATCTGCTCCGTAATCTTTGCGCGGTGCAGCACTACCGCAGCCTGCGCAGCAAGCGCCTGTCCGACGAACTCGTCTTTTTCGTCAAACACGCCTTCATTCTTGTTGAGTATCTGCAGGACGCCGACCAGTGAGTCTTCATACCCGACCAGCGGGATGGTCAACATGCAGCGAGAACGATAACCAGTCTGCCGGTCGATCGCACGATTGAAGCGATCGTCGGCGTAACAGTCGGGGACATTGATCAGTTTACGGGTCTGCGCGGACTCCCCGACGATGCCCTTGTTCGCCGGAATGCGTATGTGGTCCAGACCGGTACCGACGCGCACGACAAGTTCGTCGGCCGCGTCATCATAGAGAAACACCGTGCCGCGATCGGCATTAAGCACCTCGCGCGATGCATCAACGACCTCGGCAAGCATTGTGTCCAGATCGAAGGGCGCGGCGAGTTTACGAGTGACCTCGAGTATCTGGCGCAGTGCCAGCGTGTCATCCGAGTCTTTTCCCACGATGCTAGCGGTCTCCAATAACTTCTGTCATAGGCAGTCGCACATACTTTATCTTGATCTCCGAGATACGCGCGACCATCCGCTCTGCACGTTCCGGAATCACAAATTTGGAATGCTCAATGGCACGATGCGTCACGAGCACCTCCTCACGAACCGCCAGGTCTTCACCCAGTTTGGAGGCCGTGTTTACCGGGTCGCCGAAAAACTCCACGTCGCCGACCAGGAGCACCCGCCCATAGTCGATTCCAACAGACAGGTAGATCTGTTCGCCCATACCGAATTCCTCATTGGCATGAAACAGGGTCGCGTTCACGTCGAAACTGGCCTTGATGGCATCGTCGGGACTCTCGAAAAACGCGTAGCAATTGTCGGCATCGCACTTCAGCATGATTCCGTTGTTTGCTTCGATTACAGGCACGATAATTTGCCGGGCGCGGTGGATCATCTTCAGAAAGTGACACACGCCGAGCTTTCGCGACGTACTCGAAAAGCTAGCCATATCCGAAATGAATACGGCGCCTTCGACGCCAAACTTGTCCCAGATACCGCAGCGAATGCTCTCAGCGCGATCGGCATCGGGTTCGTCTGCGAACTCCGCGATCAGTCTGTCGAATTCGGCATGCCCCGTAAGGGGCTGGTGAAAGGCGTTTTCCGCCATCTTGATCCCCATTTCTTCTTGTATGTATTGGCTGCTTAGGGAGTATATCGCGCATTCAGTCGGGTGGCAGGCAGGATTCTGACTCGATTGTCACCCCATCTTTGCTGTGAAACCCCTTGAACGTCGTTGGTCCGCACAGGGAGCAGGCTCCCGTGCTGCCAAACTCGATGTTGTAGTGCCGATCGCTCATTATTTATGCTCAAAATCCCGCCCTGCGTAACAGCTTTCGGAACACGCCATATGTCCGAACAAAAATGTCCTGTGCTATCGTAGCAATACGTCTAACCTCTTGTTTCATAGTGTGGAATTAGCTATGCGTTCGATCGAACAACTTATCGCAGATCAGCAGCCCGGCTACTCGCTGGATCAACGGTTTTATGCCGATCCGGCAATCTACGAGCTGGAGCTCGAACGAATTATCTATCAGCACTGGATTCTTGCCGGCCATGTCTCGCAGTTTGCCGAGCCCGGCGATTTTCGCGTTCTGAACGTCGCTGGCGAGTCAGCAATTATCGTGCGCGGCCAGGATGGTGAACTGAACGGCTTTGCCAACGTCTGTCGTCACCGCGGCTCCCTTGTTTGTCTCGAAGATAACGGTAATACCGACAAGTTTTCCTGCCCTTATCATGGCTGGATGTACGATCTCGACGGCAAACTTATTGCGGCGCGGGATATGCCGGATGATTTCGACAGGGGATCCCGCTCACTCAAACGCGTATCGGTCGAAGTTGTACATGGGCTCGTGTTCGTGTGTTTTACCGATAACCCCCTGTCGCTTGAAAGCTGCAGGCGTGACCTCGCCGAGCCGATGGCGATGTTTGATTTCGAGAACCTCAAAGTTGCCGCGCAAAAGACATACGATATTCCCGCGAACTGGAAGCTGTCGATCGAAAACTACCAGGAGTGCTACCACTGCGCGACCGCACACCCGGAGTACGCTCGAATGCACACACTGATGCTGGGCCAGGATCGGAGGGCCAGGGTTCAGGAGCCTATGAAAGAGCGAATGGAAGCCTGCGGTGTGCGCGACATCAATATCAATTTCACCGACGCAGCCGCACCTCCGGGTGAGATGGGCTATGCGTACAGCCGGACTGCGCTGTTTGAGAAATACAAAACGGGCAGCAAGGACGGCAGTCCGGTTGCGCCGCTGCTTGGTGAGTTCACGGATTACGACCATGGAGGTTCCGATTTCAACTTCGGACCATTCTCATTCATGCTCGCGTACAGCGATCATATCGTTGCTTATGTCTTTACGCCGATCGACCATACCAACTCGCGATGTGAGATCTACTGGATGGTGCGGGGCGATGCCGTCGAAGGAAAAGACTACGATGTCGACGAATTGACCTGGCTGTGGGACATCACAACCATTTCGGACAAGGAAATCATCGTCAACAATTCCAAAGGCGTGCACTCGAAGTACTACGAGCCGGGCCCTTTCTCCAAAATGGAAAAAGAAGAGCGTTCCTATATCGAGTGGATTCTGCGGGAATTACGGGCCTAGGTCCTGCGGCGGGCGACCAGCCAGGACAACAGGACACCACTGCTGACAAGCAGAATGATCAACGTCGCCAGGGCGTTGATGTCGGGCGATACGCCCAGCTTCACCTTCGAGAAGATGTACATGGGCAGGGTATTGCTGCCGGGGCCGGACACGAAGCTGGCTATCACCAGGTCATCCAGCGACAGCGTGAAGGCAAGCAGCCACCCGGCGACCATGGCCGGCGCGATAAGTGGCAGTGTGATATCGAACATCACACGCAGCGGATGGCCGCCGAGATCCATCGCGGCCTCTTCCAGTGACTCGTCCATCGACATCAGGCGAGATTGAACGATGATGGCGACGTAGGCCATCGCGAAGGTTGTATGGGCGATAGTGATCGTCCCGAAGCCTCGCTGTGCCGGCCATCCGGTGAGTTGTTGAAGCGTGACGAACAGCAATAGCAGCGACAGGCCTGTAATCACCTCGGGCATGACCATCGGCGATACGATCATTCCCGAGAACAGCGTGCGTCCTCTGAAGCGGCGAAAACGCGCGAGCGCGATTCCTGCCATCGTCCCGAATATCGTTGCGATTGTCGCGGAGGTGAGCGCGATCCGAAGGCTAAGGAAAGCCGCATCGAGAATCTGCTCGTTGCGCAAAAGCTCGCCGTACCAGCGGGTCGAAAACCCTCCCCAGACCGTGGCGATGCGCGAGTCATTGAAGGAGTACACGATGACCAGCACGAGCGGGATATAGAGAAATGCATAGCCAAAGGCGAGCACGGACACAATGAAGCGGGACTGCCGATTCATGCCGTATTCTCCTGGTCGCGGGACTGGTAGCGTTGCAGCAGCACAATGGGAACCACGAGCAAAAGCAGCAGGACGATGGCGACCGCCGACGCCAGCGGCCAGTCGCGGTTGACGAAGAACTCATCGAAGAGCACGCGGCCGATGAGCAGCGACTCGGGCCCACCGAGCAGATAGGGAATGACGTACTCGCCAATGGCGGGGATAAAGACCAGCAGACAGCCTGCGATGACACCCGGGCGTGCGAGCGGCCAGGTCACGTCCCAGAAGGCCCGGGATCCTGACGCGCCGAGATCCTGAGCGGCTTCCACCAGATCGAGGTCCATACGTTCAAGCGAGGCATACAGCGGCAGAATCATGAATGGCAGGTAGGAGTACACGAGGCCGACGAACACCGCAAAGTCGGTGTACATGAGCTGCATGGGTTGATCGATTACGCCCGCCCAAAGGAGCAGCGAATTGATCGTGCCGTAGTTATTCATAAGGCCCATCCACGCGTACACACGAAGCAGGAACGAGATCCAGAACGGCAGGATGATTAGCATGAGCAGCAGGCTGCGCGTGGCGCGACCGCAGCGCGCAATGCCGTACGCCATCGGGAATCCCAGGGCGAGGCAGAGCAGGGTCGCGCAGGCCGCCATGAAAACAGATCGCAGGTAGGTGATAGCGTACAGCTTGTCGGAGAACAGGAAGGCGAAGTTCTCAAGCGATACGGTGTGCGTGTAGGGTGGCTGGCCGAATACGGGCTCAGCGAGACTGATCTTCAGTACGATCGCGAACGGTGCAAGAAAGAACAGCAACAACCACAGATACGGCGCAGCGATGAGGGCTTTCTTCCACATGCGCCTAGTCCAGCAGTACCACGGCGCTGCCCGCGCGCCATGAGATCCAGACCTTGTCCTCCCACTCGAGGAAACGCGTGATCGACCTGCGACGATTCTGCGAGCTGACCTGCACGATCTTGCCGCTCTCCAGTCGAATCCGGTACAGGGACCGGTTGCCCAGGTAACCCAGGTCGTCGACGACACCTTCAATACAGACATCGTCGTCACTTTCAGGCTTTTCCTTGCTGATGAAAATCTTTTCCGGACGAACGGCTACTTCGATCTCCTGTCCTTCTTCGACCAGCTGTTTGCCGAGCGCAGTAAGCGTTACCCCAGCTTCGGTGGAGTAGACCTTGATGCCTTCGTCAGCAACGGCAGCTACTCGCCCTTTAAATGTGTTGATCGTGCCGATGAACTCCGCGACAAACCGGTTGGCAGGGAATTCGTAGATTTCCTTGGGCGTGCCGATCTGCTGGAAGCGGCCGTTATCCATTACGGCGATTCGTGTCGACAGCGTCATCGCCTCTTCCTGATCATGAGTGACGACGACGAAAGTCACGCCCAGTTCATCCTGGATGTTCATGAGTTCGAACTGGGTCCGTTCGCGTAACTTCTTGTCCAGGGCGGCGAGGGGTTCGTCAAGCAGCAGGACTTTTGGCCGCTTGATGAGTGCACGAGCGAGGGCAACGCGCTGTCGTTGGCCACCAGACAACTGATCCGGCTTGCGCGATCGAAAATTCCCAAGCTGCACCAGTTCGAGCATTTCGTCCACCCGCTTCGCGATTTCTTTTCCGGGCGTTCTTTCCTTGCGCAGTCCATAGGCAATGTTCTTCTCTACAGACATGTGCGGGAACACGGCGTAGGACTGGAACATCATATTGACGTGACGTTCGTAAGGCGGCTGGTTGGTCACGTCCACGCCATCGATTTCAATCGTGCCCGAGGTCGGCGTTTCGAAGCCGGCCAGCATCCGTAACAGCGTCGTCTTGCCGCAGCCCGAACCACCGAGAATCGCGAACAGCTCTCCTTTTTCAATTGTCAGGTCGACATTATCGACAGCCGCGAAATCGCCGAAGTGCTTGCTAATGCCTCGGATGCGAATGAAGTCCTTCATATGCCGCTCTTGATCCTTGCGTAGGTTCGGGTCATGACACGGTCTTCCTTGGGTGATGGCTGCGGTATCGCATAGATTCGCTCCCAGTCCTCATCACTTGGGTAGATCGCCGGGTTGTTAATGATTTCGGGATCGAGATATTTCCACGATGCACGATTCGCGTTGGCATAGAAGGTCTGCGAGGCGTTCAGAGCTGCGATGTCACCCCGCTGCAGGAAATTGATAAATCGATAGGCGTTGTCCCGGTGGGGTGCGTCGGCGAGTATGTAAAGGCCATCGACCCAAAGTCCCGAGCCCTCTTTCGGCATGGTGTAGCGCAGGTCGATATCGAGACCGGCCTCACTGGCGCGTGCCTTGGCCGTCGCATAGTCACCGGACCAGCTCATCGCGACACAAACCTCCCTGTTCGGCATGTCCGAGACCATCTTCGTGTTGCTGAAGTAGCGGACATACGGTCGAACGGACTGCAGGGTCTCTTCAATTTCGGCAACACTCTCGGCATCAAACGAGGCGGGATCATGACCAAGGTAAACGAGTGTCATCGGAAACAGGTCGGATGTGCTGTCGAGCAGGCTGACGCCACAGTCGGCGAGTTTGGCGACGACCTCGGGATCAAAGAGCACGTCGGCACTGTCCATCGGATGGTCGGGAAGCCGTTCGCGAACCAGCGTTGCGTTCCAGGCGTAGCCCGTCGTGCCCCAGTGGTAAGGGACCTGGTATCCCCGGACTGCCGCAAAGATATCAAGGCGCGCCAGTAAGACCGGATCGAGATTGTCCAGGTTTTCGAGCCGGCTCGTGTCGAGTTTCTCGAAAACGCCGATCGGTGTGAGACGCGTGGCGAAGCGGTTGCTGTGGACGACAACGTCGTAGCCGCTGCTGCCGGTGAGCAGCTTAACGTCGAGAACCTCGGACGAGTCGTAGGTATCGTAGTTCACCTTGATGCCGGTCTCGGCTTCGAACAATGCGATCGCATCAGGGTCGATGTAGTCGGCCCAGTTATAGACGTTGACAACATTCTGCCCGGACGGGTCTTCGTTTGACGTATCGGTGCAGGCTCCGAGGGCTGCAGCGGCCAGCAGGCAGCTTACGAGGATAAGTCGTGTCTTCGTCACATGCCGTCCAGGCCGCGCTTCAAAAGCGATCGAGCGATTATAAGCCGTTGTATCTCGCTCGTGCCTTCCCAAATGCGGTCGACCCGGAGTTCGCGGAAGAAACGCTCGGCTACGTTCTCGCGCATGTAGCCGCGACCGCCGAAGATTTGTACGGCACGGTCGGCGACGCGGTTTGCGGCCTCGGAGACATAGAGTTTCACCATGGAGCAGCGACTGTGCTGTGTCTTGAGGTCGGCGCCGTCGTCGGAGGCGCGTGCCGCGTCATACGTCATGAGCCGAGCGGCATACAACTCGGTCGCGCAATCGGCAAGCATGAATTGAATGGCCTGTTTCTGGCTCAGCGGGGCGCCATCGATGATGCGTTCGTTAGCGAAGGCCATCGTATCTTCGATGAGCCTCGCCATGGCACCACAGCTGCGGGCGCCGATCATAAGGCGTTCATGCCGGAACCAGCTGTGCGTAAAGGCCATACCATCGCCGGGTTGCCCAACGCGCTGTGCGACAGGGACGCGCACGTCCTTGAAAAGGTAGGTCGGGTGGTGCGACGCGTAGGTGTGGCTGAACTTCGGGTTGGCAATGATCTCGATACCTGCTGTGTCAGAGTCGACAAGGAAAAGCGCTTCATCGTCCTCGTCGGTCAGGTTCGCCTGGAACCACATGAACGTCGAAAGGTTGCCGCTTGTTACGTACCATTTCTCGCCGTTCAGCACATAGTCGTCACCGTCGCGAACCGCAGTTGCCTCGAGGCCCGATACATCCGACCCCGGACCGGCCTCCGTAATCGCATAGCAGTCCTTTTTCTCACCGCGCATCATCGGCAGGATGTACTTCTGCAGTTGCTCTTCGGTGCAGGCCTCGAACATCCAGGACTGTGCCTCGGGGAAACACCATGACAACGCGTTGGTAACACGACCCAGCTGTTCCCAGATAGCGACCTGTGACTCCATGGCCAGCTCGAGTCCTCCGTGACTCTTCGGCACATCGATCGCCGTGAATCCGAGTTCGATGGCGCGCCGCTTGTTGCGGGCTGTAATCTCAGCGGGCAATGCTCCCTCATTCAATTCGGCTTCTACTTCATGCGGTTGCAGATACTCGTCGGCGTAATCGCGGGCGATTCGTTGCCACTTTCGGGCATCTTTACTCACTGGGATTTCCATGGCGTTCTCGTCAGGAATAATGTTTTGGGAAATAGCGGCGCAGCAGGTCCGTGATCGCTCGCCTTGCCTGGTCACGGTCGAACGACCGTGGGCTGATCAGGTATGACAGCCACATACCGTTAGTCATCGATGTCAGTGCTGTGGCCACCGATGCTGCGCGGACGTCCTTGTAGTTACCGTCCGCGATGATTTCTGCGCATAGGTTCGCGACGACCTCGTCGTAAAACCGGTCCTGCTCATTGCATATCCTGCGATAAGTCGGCCGCGACTTGACCTCACCCCAGAACGCGAACCACACGGCGATTTTTTGCCGGTCGATGACAGAAGGGCGCAGGTCGAGCTCCATTACGGCGAGCAGTTTGCCTGCAGCATCGGGTCCCGAGGCTTCGAGTGCCTTGTTGAAACGAGTCTTGTAGTCGTCTGCCAGATGTCGCAGCGTCTCGGTGAGCAGGTTGTCCTTGCTCTCGAAATGCAGGTTAACGATACCCTGCGACAGTCCCGCTTCTTTGGCTACGTCGCCGATCGATGTGCTGCTCATACCGTTACGCGCAATACACTTCATCGTTGCGGCAATGAGCTGGCGCCGCCGCCGTTCGCGGCTGGCCGTTCGCCCGGTTGATCTTGCGGTAGCTGCCATCGACTGATTCTGCCATAATATGAATGAATACTCATTCATTTTTGGCCTTCTGTTTCCCAACATGCGCAAACTCGCCCGTTCCAACGAGCACTTTCAAAAAGCCCGCTCGAAGCTGCCGCTCGGCGTCGCATCCAACTTCCGCTACTGGGGAGACGACAAGACGATCTATGTCGATCATGGCAAGGGCGGCCGCATCTGGGATATCGACGGTAACGAGTACATCGACTACCGCCTCGGCTATGGCCCGACCATCCTGGGCTATGCAGACGAGCGCGTTGACGAGGCCGCGCGCGAGGGGATGAACGTCGGCGGTGTCTTCGCCTTATCGACCGAAAAGGAATACGAAGTCGCGTGCCGCATCAACAAGATGGTCCCGGCCGCCGAACTTGTGCGTTTCTCCAATTCAGGCACCGAAGCGGTCATGGCTGCGATGCGGGTAGCGCGTGCATTCACCGGCAAGGACAGCCACGTGGTCATGGAGGGTGGGTACCACGGCTTGTCCAACCTGGTCATGTGGGGGAAGGAGTTTGACGACTGGCTGCCAGGAGACGCGGAGCCGTCCATCGAGCCCTATGGTGACGGCGTTCCGGCAGTGACCAAGCAGCTGTTTCACCTCGTGCCAATGAACGATGCGAACGCGCTCGAAGATCTGCTTAAGAAAAAGCACAATGAGATCGGCGCGTTCCTGATGGAGCCCATCATGGGGAACTGCTGCGCGATTACCGCGGATGCGCAGTACATGAAGGATGTGCGGGAGATCTGCGACCGATACGACGTCCTGCTGATCATCGACGAGGTTAAAACCGGCTTCCGCGTGGCGAAAGGTGGTGTCCAGGAGCTGTATGGCATCAAGGCGGACCTTTGCACCTTTGCGAAAGCGATCGGCAATGGTTATCCGTTGTCCGTGCTGGCGGGGCGCGAAGATGTCATGCGATCTATCGGCGATGGTGTAGCTCACGGAGGCACATTTACAGCGCACAGCGTTTCGCTGGCAGCTGCAGCGAAGACGCTTGAAATTCTTGACGAGACCGCCGCGCTGGCCAACATAGAACAGTACGGCCGGAAATTACAGGCAGGCCTCAGCCAGATACTTGACGATCGGGATATTCCGCACTGCTTTACCGGCCACCCGGCGCTCATGGGTTTGTTCTTTGCGGAACAGCCGCCGCGCAATTATCGTGAGTGGGTGCGCTCCGACTACCAGTTCTATGACACCCTGGCTCCGGCTTTGCACGACCTGGGAATTCTCGTCGAACCCGACTCGCGTGAGCCGTGGTTTCTGTGCGAATCTCACAATGTGGGATGTCTGGGAGAAACACTGGACAAGTTCGAACGGGCGGTGGACATTACGCTTCCAAAACTGGAAACAACGCATGAAAACTTATGACGCAATTGTTGTTGGTGCGGGGCATAACGGCCTGACCAACGCTGCTTTCCTCGCGAAGGCCGGATTGGATGTCGTCTGCGTGGAGAAGAACGACTACATCGGTGGGGCCACCGTAAGTCGCAATCTCTACAAGGACTGGTGGTACTCAAACTGCTCCTACGTCTGCAGCCTCCTGCGCCCGGAGATTTATCGTGAGCTGGAACTGCACAAGCACGGACTGCAGGTAACGCCTTACGGCGGATCCGTGCAGTTCATGGAGAACGGCGACTACTACGGCTCCTACCACGACGAAGAGGTCGCCTATCGCGAGATGGCACGCTTCTCTCGTCACGATGCAGATGCTTACAAGACCTATTCGGCAGACACGATGCGTCAGTGCCGCTTCATTCGTGACTTCCTGCTGAGCACGGCGCCGGATCCCACATCGTTCAAACCCAAAGACCTGATGGAGCTCGCACGCATAGGCGGCAAGTTCATGGGCATGGGTGAAGAGCGCATGTACGAAACGATCCGTTTCTGGACGATGAGTGTCGCCGAGTACCTCGACGAATACTTCGAAACGGATGTAATCAAGGCGGCCTTCTCGGGCAGTGGCATCATTGGCACCGCGCTGGGCATTCACTCGCCGGGAACAGCGTATGTGTTGCTGCATCACTATATGGGTGATGTTGACGGTAACGTTGGATCCTGGGGTTTCGCGCGCGGTGGTACCGGAGCTGTGTCGAAGGCGATCGCAGGTGCCTACCAGGCAGCCGGTGGTGAGTTGCGAACTGAGTCCGGCGTCGACCAGATTATCGTAAAGAATGGCAAGGTCACGGGCGTTGCACTTGAGAATGGTGACGAAATCCACGGTCACATCGTTGTTTCGGCGATGGACGTAAAACGCACGTTCCTGACGTGCATGAACAAGAGCGACCTGCCTGAGAAATTCCATAAGCGTGTTGAGAACTTCAAGATTCGTGGCTCGTCCGGCAAGGTGAACATTGCCCTGGATGGCATGCCGACGTTTCCTGCGTTGCCCGAAGGGAGCTCGCTGTACCATAGCGATATGCATTTCATCGATTCGATGGAACGCATGGAGCGCGCCTATGACGACTGGAAGTCAGGCACCTGGTCACAGGACCCCTACATCGACATGGTCATCCCGACGCTGAGCGATCCGACGATGGCGCCGCCGGGCAAGCACTTCATGAGCTGTTTCGTGCAGTACTGCCCACACCAGATCGACGGTCGCCGCTGGACGCAGGAAGAAAAAGAGGCGTTCGGCGCGACGGTGATCAATCAGATTGCGAACTACAGTCCCGATTTCAAGGACCTGATCCTGCATGCCGAGATTCGGACGCCGCAGGACATCGAGGACGAGATCGGCATCACCGAGGGCAATATCTTTCACGGCGAACTGACGATGGACCAGCTGCTCTTTAACCGGCCGATACCGGGCTACGCGCAATACCGGGGACCGATCAACGGTCTGTACATGTGCGGGTCAAGCAACCATCCGGGTGGCGGCATCATGGCGGCGCCAGGTGCGAATGCGGCGCGCGAGATTCTTTCCGACCTGAGAAGGCCGAACACTGTTCCGGAGAACTGGGGCGATGACTGACAAATACGATGCCATAGTAGTCGGAGCTGGCCATAACGGCCTCGTTTGTTCAGCGTTGCTCGCGAAAGCCGGCAAGAACGTGCTGGTTCTGGAAGCAAACGATCAGGTCGGTGGCGCCGCAGTGACGCGCGAATTTGCCGACGGGTATTCCGTGTCCGCCTGCGCGCATCTGCTCTACCAGTTGCAGCCGGAAGTGCGCAAAGAACTCAGGCTCTCGCCGAAACTCGCAACCGAGGATATGACGACGATCGCCCTGGCCGAGGACGGCCAGCATCTGCGCATCAAGGGCGACAAGGTCAAAGGTGTTTCAGATGACGACGCGCGGCAGTACCGTCGTTTCCGTAAACGCATGACACGATTTGCCGATCTGCTGCGCACCTATTTCAACAAGCCGCCACCGCGTCTTGGCACGAAGAACTTCAAGGACCTGCTCACACTGGCCCAGCTCGGTTTTGATATTCGTCGTCTTGGCAAGGAAGAGATGCAGGAGTTCCTCCGGCTCATCGGCATGAATATTCATGATGAGGTGACGGAGCGTTTTGACAGCCCGCTGCTCAAGGGAGCCATCAGTCTTGATGCCGTGCTCGGCACTCACCTGGGTCCGCGATCCCCGAATACGATCATGACCTACCTGTATCGCCAGGCCGGCGACCATGGACGCGCATCCGCGCCGCAAGGCGGGATGGGCGCTATTAGTGATGAACTTGCGCAAGCTGCAAGGGCTGCGGGTGTCACGATCAGGACGAGCATGCCTGTAAAGCGAATCGTCGTGGATAACGGCCGGGTGAGCGGCGTGGAAACCGAGAGCGGCGAGACATTCTCGAGCTACACGGTTATTTCGAACGCCGATCCGAAGCGCACGGTCATGAACCTCGTCGGTGCCAAGCACGTCGAAACAGGCTTTGGCCGTCGCATTCACCACCTGCGTGCACGCGGTAACGCGGCCAAGTTGCATCTGGCGCTGGACGGGCTGCCGTCGATCAAGGGTCTGGACAAGAAGGACTTCGGCCAGCGGATTGTTATTGCAGGGGACGAGCACTATGTAGAACGCGCGTTCAACCCGGCCAAGTACGGTGAGTTCTCACCCCACCCGGTCGTCGAAATGACGTTTCCGAGTTTCCGCGACGAGTCGCTCGCGCCGACCGGGAAGCATGTCATGTCTGCTGTCGTGCAGTATGCGCCATACGGGCTTAAGGAAGGATGGGATGACGCGGCGAAAGAAGCGTTCAAACAGGCCGTCATCACAACAATCGCCCGGTATGCGCCGGATATTGAACAACGCATCACGGCCAGTGAATTGCTGACGCCGGCTGACATCGAAAGCGAATTCCACATTACAGGCGGCCACTGGCATCACGCCGAGTTGACACTCGATCAGTTCCTGTTTGTGCGTCCGGTTAATGGTGCTGCGCAGTACAAGTTGCCGATCGATGGCCTGTTCCTGTGCGGTGCGGGCGCGCATCCGGGCGGAGGTGTCAGCGGCGCAGCGGGCAGAAACGCGGCCCGAACGATCCTGAGGCGGGAGAAAGCACTATGAAGCACGAGCCAGTACATCAAGGGCGCCTGAAATCGCCGTTTTATTCCCGCCTCGAGCGTCTCGACACCGTCAACGAGTGGCACCAGTGGAAGGGCTATTCGAGTGCAGACCAGCTTTACTGTTCCGATACCGAATACTTTGCAATTCGTAATGCGACAGGTGTATTCGATCTGACGCCGATGACCAAATACCGCATTACGGGTCCCGACGCGCTGGACTACCTTAACCGGCTGGTGACGCGCGACATGGCGAAAATTCGCCCGGGACGCGTGGCTTACGCGGTCTGGTGTGACGACAATGGCCAGGTCATCGACGACGGAACGATCTTCCACCTGCGCGAGGGGGAATATCGCCTGTGCTCGCAGGAGCGTCACTTCGCATGGCTTAAAGCGGCGGCCATCGGTTTCGACGTGACGATTACCCACGAGACCGATGACGTTGCGGCGCTCGCAGTGCAGGGTCCGACGTCATACAGCGTGCTCAGCAAAATGAACCTCGAGGGGCTCGAGGAGTTGAAACCGTTCGGCCTGATGCATTTCGATTTCCAGGGCAGTGAGCTCATGATTTCACGCACAGGCTTCACGGGTGACCTGGGCTACGAGCTTTGGATCGATCCTGACAAGGCCGAAGCGCTCTGGGACGCATTATTCGAAGCCGGTGAGCTGCACGGTATTCGCGCCATCGGTACGACGGCACTCGAGATGGCACGGATCGAGGCTGGTTATCTCGCAGCGTACGAGGAGTTCCTGCCAGCCGACGAAACGGTGCGCACCGGCGTGTCACGTTCCCCACTGGAGTTGGGCCTCGACTGGCTGGTTGACTTCAAGAAGCCGAACTTCAACGGTCGCCGGGCACTGGCAGAAGAAAAGCGCAACGGATCAACCTGGCGTCTCGTCAAACTCGATATCGAGGGCAACAAGGAAGCGCACCACTCCTACATCTTCTCGAACGCGAAGGCGCGCGGCGGCAACATTGGATTTGTCACATCAGCCGTGTGGTCGCCGGTCTGCAAACAGAATATTGCGCTCGGTACGGTAAAGACACCGCACGGCAAACCCGGCGACACGGTCTGGGTCGAGATCTACTACCAGCGCGAAATGCACTGGAACCGCAAGATGGCGAAAGCAACAGTCGTCGACAAGCCGTTCTGGTTCCCGCCGCGACGCGGTGCAACACCGCCCGGACCGTATTAGCGGGAGCCGGTCGTGAAGCACCGACTCGACCCATTACTGCGGCCGCGTTCGGTCGCGGTTGTGGGCGCGTCGGCACGTACCGATTCGCTGGGGGAATGGGCACTCCGGAATCTCGGTCTGGGCGGCTACCCGGGGAGTATCTATCCGGTCAATCCAAACTACGACGAACTGCAGGGTCATCGATGTTATGCGTCACTTCGGGATCTGCCTGAGACGCCAGACCTTGTCATCTTCGCGGTCGGTGACCAGCGCATTGAAGGCTCGCTGGACGCAGCTATTGCCGCCGGCGTTCCTGCTGCGGTCCTGCAGTCCACGCTCTATCTGGATGATGATTCAGATCCGCCACTGCGCGAGAGGGTACGTGAAAAGATTCAGGCTTCCGGCATGCTCGTGTGCGGTGCCAACGGCATGGGCTTCTACAACGTCCGCGATCACGTCTGGACCTGCGGCTTCGATAGCGCGTTTCATGAGGCACCCGGCAATGTCGCACTGATCAGTCATTC